>NZ_JBWXNG010000015.1:0-181173 GCF_056627435.1 Pseudomonas sp. 2 | reverse complement strand
TTATTCGCGAATGATGTTTCAGGCGCCAGAGATGCATAGGCTGGAAGTGCCCATCGCGAATGAATTCGCTCCTACAGGGTTCGGCGTTGCCTGGGAGAATGCCGAGCCTTCTTCACGACGAACAACTGATCTCCAGATGCTTGCCCCAATCCGGCGGGCGCTGGGCAAAACGCTCCATTTCCGGCTGTTCCTCGAACGGGCGGGTGAGTACCTGATGCAGTTGCCGCACTTCGCTGTAGTCGCCCTGTTCGGCGGCCTGGATGGCGTTTTGCGCCAGGTAGTTGCGCAGCACGTACAGCGGGTTGACGGCGTGCATGCGCTGGCGGCGTTCGTCCTGGGTGGTTTCGCGCTCGCGGGCTATGCGCGCCAGGTACTCGGCGGCCCAGGCGTCGAAGCCGAGCATGTCGACGAAGTCGTCGCGCAGACGGCTGACGGCGACGTCGGCGGCCTCATCGCCCAGGCGGCGGAAGAACAGGCTGTAGTCCACGGCGCTGTTCTGCATCAGTTGCAGCAGGCGGGCGATCAGGTCGGCGTCGGCGTCTTCGGCGCTGGTCAGGCCCAGGCGGCGACGCATCAGGTCCAGGTACTGCGCCTGATACAGCGGCAGGAACAGGCCCAGCGCCTCGCGCAGCGATTCAACGCTGATGAACGGCGTCAGGGCCTGGGCCAGTGCGCTGAGGTTCCACTGGCCGATCGGCACCTGATTGCTGAAGGAGTAGCGCCCTTCGTGGTCGGAATGGTTGCAGATGAAGTGCTGGTCGAAATCGTCGAGAAACGCGAACGGCCCGAAGTCGAAGGTGATGCCCAGAATGGACATGTTGTCGGTGTTCATCACGCCATGGCAAAAACCGTAGGCCTGCCATTTGGCGATCATTTCCGCCTGGCGCTCGACGATCACCCGGAACATCGCCAGATACGGCTCGGGCTGCTCCATGCACTCGGGGTAGTGCAGCGACAGCACATGATCAGCCAGCTCTTTGAGCTGCTCGTGCTGTTTCGTGTAGAAAAAATACTCGAAGCTGCCAAAACGCACGTGGCTTTTGGCCAGGCGCAGCACCATGGCGGCGCGCTCCTGGGTCTCGCGCCACACTGGCGTGCTCGAACCGATTACGCAGGCGGCGCGGCTGGTGGCGATGCCCAGTGCATGCAGCGCCTCGGAGGCAAGGAACTCGCGGATCGAGGAGCGCAGTACCGCACGGCCATCGCCCATGCGCGAGTAAGGGGTTTGACCGGCGCCCTTGAGGTGCAGGTCCCAGTGCTCGCCCGCCTCGTTGTACACCTCGCCCAGCAGCAGGCCGCGGCCATCGCCCAGACGCGGGTTGTAGGAGCCGAACTGATGGCCGGAATACACCATCGCCCGCGGATCGGCCTCGGCCCACAGCTTGTGGCCGCTGAACAGCTCTGCGAACACTGGCTCCTCGGCCTGCGCCGGGTCCAGGTCGAGCAGGGCCAGCGCCGCATCGCTGGCCACGACAAGGCGCGGTTCGGCAATGGGTTCAGGCAGCACAGACGTGGAAAAACCGTCGCCCAGCCGGGCAAAACGGTTATCGAAGGTCAGTTCGTCGAGGGCTTTCAAGGGACGGCTCCAGCAGAGTAGATGCCTACTCTGCTGGAATTTGCCGGGTCAGTCGAGTTTGACGTCCGGCGGCTCCGGCGCATCCTTGGGCGCGGGCTTGATGGCAGCAGGCCCGGAAGCAGGGGAGGCCAGCGGCGCGGCGATCGTCTTCTGCTCGCCATCGACGGGCACCATCTTGTACTCCTGGCCCTGCATGTTCTTCAGGTAGACCTCCATCTGGCGGAACGAGATGTTGATCTTCTGCTTCTTGAACTCCTTGTTGATGAAGCGGTTGATCTCGTCCAGCACCGGGTTGCGGTCGCCCAGATCATGCACATGCATGCGCAGTTCGTGATCCAGCGTGCTCTCGCCGAAGTTCAGGAAGTACACGATCGGCGCCGGCTCCTTGAGCACCCGCGGGCTTTCGTGGGCGGCCTGCAGCAACAGTTTGCGCACCAGATCCAGGTCTGAGCCATAGTCCACGCCCAGTTTCAGGGTGACGCGGGTCACGGTGTCGGTCAGCGACCAGTTGATCAGTTGCCCGGTAATGAACGTCTTGTTCGGGACGATGATGTCCTTGCGGTCGAAGTCGGTGATGGTGGTGGCACGAATGCGGATCTTGCTCACCGTGCCCGACAGGTTGCCGATGGTGATGGTGTCGCCGATCCGCACCGGGCGCTCGAACAGGATCATGATGCCGGAGATGAAGTTGGCGAAGATCTCCTGCATGCCGAAACCCAGGCCCACCGACAGCGCCGCCACCAGCCATTGCAGCTTGTCCCAGCTCACGCCCAGCGCCGACAGGGTCGAGACGAAACCGACCCCGGCGATGATGTAGGACAGCAGCGTGGTAGTGGCGTAGGAACTGCCCTGCTTGAGGTTCAGCTTCGACAGCACGAACACTTCCAGCAGCCCTGGCAGGTTACCCGCCAGCACGAAGGTGATGCCGATGATCACCAGCGCACCGATCAGGTCGCCCAGGCTGATCGGCACCATGCTCATGTTGGCGCCGGTGCCGCTGGTGTATTCGTACAGAGTGATGTTGTCCAGGTACGAGAACACCGTGATCAGGTCGGCCCAGACCAGGTACAGCGCGCCGATGAAGCCGCCGATCAGCAGCAGGCGGATCAGGCGCAGCGACTGCTGGTTGACCTGTTCGATGTCCAGGGTCGGTTCTTCGACCAGCGTCTCGCCGTCGCCGGCTTCCTTGGCCGCCTGGCGCTTGCTCAGCGCGCGGTTGTAGGCCAGGCGGCGCGCCGCGACGGACAGGCCGCGGACGAACGCCGCTTCGATGACCAGCCACAGCATCATCAGGTACAGGGTGTCGATCAGCCGGTCGCTGAGCTTCAGCGCGGTGTAGTAGTAGCCGAAGCACACCGCCAGAAACAGCGCGATGGGCAGCGCGGTGAACGCCAGCCCCACGGCCTTGCGGAACAGCGAGGCGTTCTCGTGGGTCGGGCTGGTCAGCAGCAGGCGGCCCAGCAGCCAGGTCATCATCGCGTAGCAGGTCAGCACCACAGCGATGCCGATGACGTCGTCAGCCAGTGCGGACGGTTCGTGCTCGGCCACGGCCACTACTGTGACCAACGCCAGCACCACCAGGCCCATGCGTCGGATCCAGCCACGCAGGAATTCCACCTGCGGCTTTTCCCAGCGGAAGTGCAGTTGCGCCACTCCACCCGGTGCCAGGATGCGGTACGCGGTGTAGAACACCAGCCAGGCCAGGGAAATCTGCATCAACGCCGCACCCAGATTGACGTTCTGTTCCCGGGCGTCGATCTGCAGCGCCAGCGCACACAGGGCCAGCGCCAGCGACAGCGGCATCGCCAGCAGGATGTTGATGAAGATCGCCAGCGGCGTCTGCCACTGCCGGTCGCGCTTGAAGTGGCCGATGTCGCCGTGCAGGCGGTTGAGCTTTTCGTACAGCGCCTTGCGCTTCCACATCAGCCCGCCGATCACCAGCAACAGTGGCAGGAAGATCAGTGGGCGCTGGGTCAGGCCGTCGCCCAGTTCGCTGACGGTGGAGGTCCACGGCAGGGTGGTGATCTGTTTGGTCAGGCGCGGCTTGACCCGCTCGAACCATTCCAGATCCAGCGGCTTGTTGCTGGGAATCCAGAACATCTGCTCGTCCAGCGTCTGGCGCAGGCTGGTGGCGGTGCTCACCAGTTGCTTCTGGTTCAGCTGCAGAGTGATGGATTCGTTGAGCAGCGCGCTCAGCTCACGGTTCAGACGTTCGAGCAGGTCGATACGGGTGGTGGCCAGGTCCAGCAGGGTCTTGCGCAGCGCCGGGGTGACGTCTTCCGGTTTCTGGGTGGCGAGCAGGGTTTCGACGTAATTGGTCGGGTTGCTCATCTGTTCGCGCTGCTGATTGACCTCGAACTGGTACAGGCGAATGTCGGCGATTTCGTCGGCCAGGCCGCTGTCGAGCTTGAGCTTGGGCAGCGCCTGCTTCTGTTTATAGAGGATCTTGGACAGCAGCAGGCTGCCGCTGAGCACGTTGATCTGCTCATCCAGCGCCGCGTCGGTCTGGGTGATGGCGTCCAGCTGGGTCTTGGTCTTGAGGTTCTGCTGGGTCAGCTCGTTGAGCCGGTCGGTGCCGCGCAGCAGGTAGTCGGAGAGCTTGAGGTTGGTCGCACTCTCGGTGGCCAGCAGGCTGCTGCCCCCGGCCTTCTGCGCTTCGAGGGACAGCTGCTCCACGGTTTCCTGGGACTGGGCGCGGCGCTTGTCGTTGATCAGCGTCTGCAGGTCCTGGATTTCCTGATCCTGACGGGCGACCTTCTCGGTCAGCAGGTCATGCTGGCTGCCGCCCAGATCCTGCAACTGACTGTTGCCGGCCAGTTCCTGACGGCGCAGGGCGATCAGCGCGTTGATCGAGGCCAGCTCGGCGTTCAGCTGATTGCGCTGGTCGGCGCTGATGGCTTTGCCGCCGTCCTTGCCGGATTTGAGAATGCCGTTGATGGTCTGGATGCGCGTCTGGCTGCTGCTGATCTCCGCCTGGGCGCGCTCGGGGCGGGTCTGGGCGGTGATGGTCAGGCTGTTGGCGTCGTTCAGCGCCTTTTGCAGATCACTCTGCTGAGTGCTGCGCGTGCTGAGCAACTGCTCAAGCGCCGGGACGTCCATGTTGGCGTAGCGCTGGGCCACCGGCATCTGGCGGATGCCCTTCAGGCGCGTCAGCTCCTTCTGGTTCTCGACCGTCTGTTTCGGCGCGTCGGCCAGTTGCTTTTTCAGGTCATCGAGCTTGCGCTGGTTGTCCTTCTGGCTGGCCAGGAAGGTGAGCGTCTGCTCCAGCACCTGCTGCAGTGCCTTCTGGTCATCGGGCGACAGCTTGCGGTCGGCGATCTTGTCCAGGCTCTGCTGCACGGCTTCGCTGGTGGGTGGGGGAGAGTCGGCAGCGGCGAGGGCCGGGCCACTGGAAAGGCAAAGCCCCAGCAAGGCTGAGGCAAGAAAGGTACGCAGCGTGAACATAGACACCGGGTCGAGCGATCAGGAAAGTTGAGCAGTTTAGAGGAACAACCCGGGACCCGGGCGGCTTCCTTCGGGGAATCTGACGCCCACTTTGAGGATCTTGTTCCCTTCCATCACCGCAACTGTCCAAATAGTTCCGTTCCATTCGATCTGATCGCCGACGATCGGCTCGCCGCGATTCTTCTGAATGATGAACTGGGCCAGCGGCATATTCGAATCCAGGCCGTCGAGTTTCAGACCGTACAATGCCGCGACAGCCCCGAGCTGAGCGTCTCCCTCGAGGACGAAGTCGCCGAAGAAGCGCAGATCCAGACCCCGCTGCGGCGCCTGGCTGAACAGCTTGCCCAAGGCCGGAAGGTCGTGTTCGTGGCCGATGACGCACAACAGGTCACCCGTCTCCAACACCGTACTACCCGACGGATGGAGCAGTTGCTGGCCACGAAACAGGGCGGCGATACGCGTGCCTTCGGGCATTTTCAGCTCGCGCAGGGCGGCGCCGATGCACCATTTTTCCGCGCCCAGTCGATAAACGAACAATTCCCACTCACTGGTCACGTGCACTTCCAGTGCCGCGCGGGAGATCGGCGCAGGATCCGGCGGCACCGTCACCTTCAGCCACTTGGCCATCCACGGCAGGCTCGTGCCCTGCACCAGCAGCGACACCAGCACGATAAAGAACGCGAGATTGAAGAACAGCTGCGCCTGCGGCAAACCGGCCATCAACGGGAACACCGCCAGAATGATCGGTACCGCACCACGCAGGCCGACCCAGGCAATAAAGGCCTTTTCGCGGCCGTGGAACACGCGAAATGGCAGCAAACCGGCGAGCACCGACAACGGCCGCGCCACCAGAATCATCCACAGCGCCAGGCCCAGCGCGGGCAGGGCGATGGGCAGCAGATCGTGCGGGGTGACCAACAGGCCCAGCACCAGGAACATGCCGATCTGCGCCAGCCAGGCCATGCCGTCGAGCATGTGCAGGATGCCGTGGCGGCTGCGGATCGGCTTGTTGCCCAGGACCAGGCCGCACAGGTACACCGCCAGAAAGCCGCTGCCGTGAATGGCGTTGGTCAGCGCGAACACGGCCAGGCCGCCGGCGATGACCAGAATCGGATACAGGCCGTTGGCCAGGTTGATCCGGTTGACCAGTTGCAGCATCAGCCAGCCGCCGCCCAGGCCCAGAATGCTGCCGATCCCGAATTCCTGAATCAGGTGGCCCAACAGGCTCCAGTGCAGGCCGGTCTGGCCGCTGGACAGCATGTCGATCAGGGTCACGGTCAGGAACACCGCCATCGGGTCGTTGCTGCCGGATTCGATTTCAAGGCTGGCCGTAACCCGTTCGTTCAGGCCCTTGCCGCCCAGCAGCGAGAACACCGCTGCGGCGTCCGTAGAGCCGACGATCGCACCGATCAGCAGCCCTTGAATGATGTTCAGGTCGAACAGCCAGGCCGCGATCATGCCGGTCAGCCCGGTGGTGATCAGTACGCCCACCGTGGCCAGCGACAGCGCGGGCCAGAGCGCCACGCGGAAACTCGCCACCCGCGTGCGCAGGCCGCCGTCGAGCAGGATCACCGCCAGTGCCAGGTTGCCGACCAGATAGGCCGTCGGGTAGTTGTCGAAAATGATGCCGCCGCCATCGACACCGGCCGCCATGCCGACCGCCAGGATGATGACCAGAATCGGGATGCCCAATCGCGAGGACAAGGAGCTGACCAGAATACTCGCGCCCACCAGCAACGCGCCGATCAGGAACAGGCTGTTGATGGTCGTGGCATCCAAGGGCGGTACTCCAGACAAAAGCAGAAATGAAAGCAAATCGGGGGCCAACCATGCAGCCCGCGTGCCAAGGGATTTAACCCGTTGAATTGGTTGGCTGTCAAAGCTTTGTGAGTCGCAGGGCGTCGAGCCGTTCCTCACAGGCCTGGCGTAAATAATTACCGCCCCTTCGTCGATCCAACGTGATTGCGTGTATGACTTCCCATTCAAGCAGGACAGGACGTCATGGCTACAATTCATTGGAATACCCCCGATAACGATCCAGCCGCAACGCAAGCCCCGTCCGAACGACAGTTGCGCGAGCGTGCAGCCATGTTCATGCAGCACTACCCGGACATTCATGCGCTGGCGAACAAGGCGGCGCGCGATATCCTGAAAAAACGCACCGGCAAGACATCATTGGACCCGGGCAAGGTGTACTGGCATCGCTTCCCGACGGCGGTCACCAGCTCTCGCACGTTCACCGGCTGGCAGCACAGTGGCCCGCCCAGCGAATCGATGACCTTCGTCGAGCTGCTGATGTGTCGATTCAGCGCGGCCGATCAAGACGCGTCCGATGACCTGAATGTCTATGGCGGTTTCTACACAGCGGGCCCCGATCAGGATATTTATGACGAGCACAATGAAGTGCCGATGTTGCCTAGCCAGGTGCAGCAGGACTTCTGGGCGATTGATTTTGCTGCGCACTGCAAGGAGCAGGTCGAAGCGTTCTGGCGTGATCAGGGGGATGATTTCTGTACCTTCGCCATGGTCGGCCTGCTGTCGGCGGCGGGCCTTGCGCTGAGCCGGCAGCAGATCTCCCGCGAGGATTTCCAGACCGTTCTGCAGGCTGTCACCGGCGGCACTGAAACCAACGTTACCTGGGGGATGTTGCAGGAGGACAGGCCTTTCGCGTCGGGGACGTCGATGCAGGTGTTTACGCTTGTCGGCAAACAGTCCAGGGACATGCTTTGCATCAGCAACGCGCAAGGGCGGCAGATCCTCTACCGGCCCGATGCTCAGCCGGTTTTCGTGTGTTGTGCCAACGAGCAGGAGGTGGAACGCTGGGTAAAGGCACAGCTCACTGAGGCGTCTACTCAGGACGCGCTGATTGCGCATTTTGTGCGAGGTCATGACGAGAAAGCGGCGTTTGCCCGCAAGCTGGCGGCGCCCGGTCGCCGACCGTGGCGAGCCAGTGAATTGACGCTGCGCACTCAACTGGCAGGCTGCAGGCCTGTGTTCAGGCAGCTGCGTGATCGCGCCCATGCAGAGATGCGTGACGACATCCATCAGCAACTCACCACCAGCGCCAGCCTGCACAAGCAGATGTGGATCGGCTATCTGGGGGCGTTCATCCACATCGCTGGCGCTTTCGCTCCGCTGGGTTGGCCGATTGGGTTGACCTTGATCGGAGCAGGCATCGCGAGCATCGGCTTGAACATCGATCAGGCGATCAACGGGCGTACGGCACAGCTGCGTAAGGCGGGGGTGGTGGGGGCGATCGTCAACTCGGTGTTTTTGCTCCTCAATCTGCCATTGTTGGCAGAACTGCGTCGTCCGAGTGTGCCTATGCCGGCGACGGCGGGAGAGGTTGAGCGTGAGGCCGCGTCGCTGAAAAGCCTGAAGGGCAACGTGATTCTGAGCGACACACCCAAACCTGAGGTTGCTGACCATTTGCGCGGTGTTCATGTGCTGGATAAGGGCGAAACCTGGATCAGCCTCAAAGGCCAGCCTTATCGGGTGCAGTACGTCAGCGACTTGAAGATCTGGTGCATCGTCAGGCCCGACAACCCGTTTTCCTTCAGCGGTGCGCGTCTGGTGCGCTTGAACGATGCCGATGAGTGGGAGCTGGTCGGCGCGCCGAAACTGCGCGGCGGCATGCAAGGCGAGGGCGAGGCGGGCGTTGAGCCGCCGTCATTCGAAACCCTGTCATCAGCGTTCTGGGACACCCATATGCGCTTCGACCTACCGGAGGAGCAACGTTTGTCCGCCTTGGGCAACCAGCGCCAGCAGTCGGTGATTAGCGTCTATGAGCTTGAGTCGGATGAGGAAGTTCTTTCCGACACCGATGGCGACGACGTCGTGTTCGACACCTTTGGCGAGAAACATCGCGTGTTCAAGATCGCCGATGACTGGTTTGGCGGGGCGATCACTCGCTACACCCACGACGATGACCTCTTCAATATCTATCTGCGAACCGGGGAGCACCGGATACACGATCAAGTCGCAACCATCGAGCAATTGGTCGAGGACCTTGCAGAGATTTCTTACAACAATGACGTCACTCTCTACCGAGGAGGAAGCGGCGAGCGCGGGACCTCAGGCAAGGTGTTTCGCGAAGGCAAACTCAAGGTCGGTGATGTGCTGGTCAACACTGATATCACCTCGTTCAGCGAAAATCCCTACATGGCTCGGGTATTTTCCAGCAGCCAAGGAGGCGTCACGTCAGAGAGCTACACCGGCGACATCACGTTCGACGACACGTCGGTCGTGTTCGAAATCCCTGCCAAGCACTATCTGAACGCGACGCCGATCAGCCCGTTTTCAGTGAGCCCGAATGAAGTTGAGTCAGTGTTTTTACCCGGTAATTACTTCGAGATCCAGCGGATCGAGGAGGTTGCGGGGAGCGCGTACCGCTTCATGAATGTGCAGCTCAAACAGGTGCCGGTGGAGCAGGTGACAGGGCCGGCCTATGACCTGCGCACCGGCGTGCTTTTCAACCGCGCCGATTACGCTGCGAAGCTGGGTGCGGGCGCCGAGGCGTTACTGGAAACGTTTTTCCCCGCGCCTATGCCGGTAACCTGAGCTTAGAACCAGCCATCCTGCATCGACAGGCACACATCATCACGGGCTTGCAGAATTGCCAGCTCGTGATGGCAGGCCGGCACTTCCCAGGTCAGAAAATACCGCGCCGCCTGCAGCTTGCCCTTATAGAACGCGACGTCTGCTTCGGCGCCCCGTTTCAGTCCTTCCTCGGCGCGGATCGCCTGTTCCAGCCAGCGCCAGCCGATCACGGTGTGGCCGAAGGCTTTCAGGTACAGCGCCGAATTGGCCAGCGTCTGGGTGACGCTTCCTTGAGCTAGATCAGTGAGCAATGCCAGGGTCACCACCTGCAGGCGGGCGACGAGCTTTTCCAGTGGCTCGCGCAGTGCGTCCAGATGCTGGTGCTGCTGCGCGCGCTCACAGGTGTCGGCGATCAGACGGATCAGTTGCTTGAGCCCGGCGCCGCCGTTCTGCGCCAGTTTGCGGCCCAGCAGATCCAGCGACTGAATGCCGTGGGTGCCTTCGTGGATCGGGTTCAGGCGGTTGTCGCGGTAGTACTGCTCCACCGGGTATTCGCGGGTGTAACCGTGGCCGCCGAGAATCTGGATCGCCAGCTCGTTGGCTTTCAGGCAAAACTCCGATGGCCAGGATTTGACGATGGGCGTGAGCAGGTCCAGCAGCTCGTGGGCGGCCTTGCGCTGCTCTTCGGATTCGCCGGTCTGGGTGTCGTCGAACAGCCGCGCGGCGTACAGGCCCAGATCGAACGCGCCTTCAACGTAGGCCTTCTGGGTCAGCAACATGCGCTTGACGTCGGCGTGCTGGATGATCTCAACCGGCGCGCTCTCCGGGTTCTTGCTGTCGGGCAGGCGGCCTTGCGGGCGTTCGCGCGCGTAGTCCAGCGAATACAGATAGCCCGCATAACCGAGCATTACCGCGCCCATGCCGACGCCGATCCGCGCCTCGTTCATCATCTGGAACATGTAGCTCAGGCCGTGATGGGGCTTGCCGATCAGATAGCCGACACACTCGCCGTTATCACCGAAGTTCAGCGCCGTGGACGTGGTGCCACGCCAGCCCATCTTGTGGAACAGCCCGGCCAGCAACACATCGTTGCGTGGCCCCAGGCTGCCGTCCTCGTTGACCAGAAACTTGGGCACGATGAACAACGAAATACCCTTCACCCCCGCTGGTGCATCCGGCAATTTGGCCAACACCAGATGGACGATGTTTTCCGACAGCGGGTGATCACCGCCGGAGATGAAGATCTTGTTGCCGCGCAGGCGATAGCTGCCATCGGCGGCCGGTTCCGCGCGGGTGCGGATGTCCGCCAGGGACGAGCCGGCATGGGGCTCGGTCAGCGCCATGGTGCCGAAGAAACGCCCCTCGATCATCGGCTGCAGGAAGCGGCGCTTCTGCTCATCACTGCCGAAATTCTCAATCAGGTTCGCTGCGCCCATGGTCAGAAACGGGTACGACGCCGACGCCGCGTTGGCCGCCTGAAAATGCGCGAAACAAGCTTGGGATAGCAGCGTCGGCAACTGCATGCCGCCGTCTTCAAAGCTGCGCGCGGCATTCAGGAAACCGGCTCCCAGAAACGCATCCACCGCCGGCTTCACTTCGGGGATCAACACCGCCTCACCGTTCTCGTAGCGCGGCTCGTGCTCGTCGTTCTTGCGGTTGTGTGGGGCGAAGAACTTCTCGGCGATGGTCCGCGCCGTGTCGATCGCCGCATCGAACGTCTCGCGAGAGTGCTCGGCAAACCGCTCGCGCCGGGTCAGCGACTCGGCATCCAGCACTTCATAAAGCTCGAAAGCCAGGTTGCGGGAACTGAGCAGCGTCTCGGACATGGCGGCGTACCTTTGGTTGGAATGGGGCCGAGTCTAGGTGGGCGAGGCGGGGGTGAACAGGAAGATTGATTTGGGTGATGGAGGGGTAGAACGCGGGTTGGATGTTTTCCAACGCAATCTTCTTGCGTAGCAGCACGGCTTGCCGGCGGGGCGGTGGACCTGCAAGAGATGCATCGCCTGACACACCGTTCCCGCCGGCAAGCCGTGCCGATAAGGGGCTTATTTATTTTGCGTGGACAGCGTCCAGTGATCGGTCGACCGCAGCCTTTGCCATGTCGATCAGATGCACGACCGAGAAAGCCAGGTCGCGTTTGCTGCCACTCAGGTGATCGGCGCTTTCGTAGGCGGTGGCGGTTGCGGTTGCGCAGCGCAACAGATCGGATGCGTGGATCAGGGATTCTTCGAGGGAGTGTGGGGGTGGGTCGGGGGTGATTTTCAGCATGGTGCGTCTCTCTCTGGTGGAGCCACCTGACGCTCGCTGCTAAACGAATGAGGGTGGCGGCTTTGACACGGGTTAGCAGACCGGTAGAGAGCAACCCGGCGCATCCGAAGATGCCCCGCGCAAAGCCACCATGAAGGTGTAGATGTTCTCTCTCAGGCTGCTAAACCCGGCCGCTGATGACCAGCGACGGACGCAGCCTAGAGATCGAAATCAGCAGGCACAAGAGGCTGAGAGTTTCTAGGAAATGTCCTTCATAAGAAAGAGAAGGGGCTGTAAGAAAGGGGCTACAAATCGGCCGATGTGTTGCAGGAAATGGCACCTCACAGGCGCCAGATGACCTGTAGGAGCGAATTCATTCGCGAACGGTGTGTCAGGCGGTGGGGATGTGTCGGTCGTGCGGGCGATTCGCGAATGAATTCGCTCCTACAGGGAGGGCGTGCATTTCAACGCAGGTATTGAGGCGGCACCGATACGTAGGAGCGCGCTTGCCCGCGATGCGTTTTATCAGGCGCCGATGCGGTGTCTGATAAAACGCATTCGTGAGCAAGCTCACTCCCACATAGCGCAGTGCAGTGGACGCTTAGCCGATGGTCATCAAGCTCGCGTTACCCCCTGCCGCCGCGGTGTTCACGCTCAGGGCGCGCTCGATCACCAGGCGTTCCAGCGCGATGCCGGTTTCGCCTTTGGACAGGCCATGGACGCCGACGATGGCGCCACTGCGCTGGGCCACTTGTTCGCACAGGGTGCGCAGCTGGTCGGAGTCGCCGTGGTGCAGCACGGCGTCGATGAGCACGTCGTCCTTGGTCCAGTCGCTCACCAGCTTGATGCGCGCCTGAACGTCTTTTGGCAGGCGCTTGAACAGCGGCTTGCCGAGCTCGTTGTCCGGCACGATGGCGGTGCTGCCCACGGCCAGGACTGCGGCCAGTTGGGTCAGCAGGTCGGCTTCGTCTTCGGCCAGGCACAGCACGTGTTCGCGCGGCAGGATGCTGTAGCTGTTGCGCTCGCCGGTCGGGCCCGCCAGTTGGCGTGTCACGCCGCTTTGCGATTGCTCGGCGAACTGGGTGCACACGGCTTCAAGTTCTGGCTGGCCCGATGCCCACGCTTTCAATGCGGCCAATGGCTTGAGCAGCACTTCACGCATGCGGGTATCCGGCGCAGTTCCGGCGTCGCGCACGGCGAAGGATTTCTGCACCGCATCGGCAGGACGGGTCGACAGCAGGCGGTACAGGTACAGCGGGCCGCCGGCTTTCGGGCCAGTACCCGACAGGCCCTCGCCGCCGAACGGCTGCACGCCCACCACGGCCCCGACGATGTTGCGGTTGACGTACATGTTGCCCGCGTTGACCGAGTCGATGACCTTGGCGATGGTTTCATCAATGCGGGTGTGCACGCCCAGCGTCAGGCCGTACCCCGAAGCGTTGATCTGGCCGATCAGTTGGTCCAGTTCCTTGCGCTTGTAGCGCACGACGTGCAGGACCGGGCCGAAGATTTCACGCTGCAGTTCGTCGAAGCTTTCTAGCTCGATCAGGGTCGGCATCACGAAGGTGCCGCGCTTGATCTCGTCGCTGTCAGCGATGGCCACCTGATAAACGTTACGGCCTTTGTCGCGCATGGCCTGAATGTGCTTCTCGATGCCCGCCTTGGCTTCGGCGTCGATCACCGGGCCGATGTCCACGGACAGGCGCTCGGGGTTGCCCAGGCGGCTTTCGGCCATGGCGCCCTTGAGCATTTCGATGACGCGGTCGGCGGAATCTTCCTGCAGGCACAAGACGCGCAGGGCCGAGCAGCGTTGGCCGGCGCTGTCGAAGGCCGAGGACACGACGTCGATGACCACTTGCTCGGTCAGCGCCGAGGAGTCGACGATCATCGCGTTCTGCCCACCGGTTTCGGCGATCAGCGGAATCGGACGGCCCTGGGCGTCCAGGCGGCCGGCGATGTTGCGTTGCAGCAGGCGCGCGACCTCGGTAGAACCGGTGAACATCACGCCTTTGACGCGATCATCGCCCACCAACCGCGCGCCGACGGTTTCACCACGGCCCGGCAGCAGTTGCACCACGCCTTCGGGAATACCGGCTTCCAGCAGGATGCGCACGGCCTGAGCGGCCACCAGCGGCGTCTGTTCGGCAGGCTTGGCCAGCACCGGGTTACCGGCGGCCAGTGCTGCGGCGACCTGACCGCTGAAAATCGCCAGCGGGAAGTTCCACGGGCTGATGCAGACTACCGGGCCCAGCGGACGGTGGGCGTCGTTGCTGAAATCGTTGCGCGCCTGCACCGCGTAGTAGCGCAGGAAGTCCACGGCCTCGCGCACTTCGGCGATGGCGTTGGCGTAGGTTTTGCCCGCTTCGCGAGCCAGCAGGCCCATCAGCGGCTGGATGTCGGCTTCCATCAGGTCGGCGGCACGCTCCAGAATTGCGGCGCGCTCGGCGGGCGGGGTGGCCTGCCAGATCGGGCCGGCGGCGAGGGCGCTGAGCAGGGCGTTGTCGACGTCTGCAAGGCTGGCTTCCTGAACGTGACCGACCACATCACGCAAGTCGGACGGGTTCAGTACCGGTGCCTCGGCACCTGCGCTGACCGGGCTGCCCAGCATCGGCAGGGCTTTCCAGTCGTTGTGCGCAGTGGCCAGCAGGGCCGAAGACAGCGACGCCAGACGGTGTTCGTTGGCCATGTCGATGCCCGCCGAGTTGGCGCGCTCGCTGCCATACAGGTCGCGCGGCAGCGGGATGCGCGGGTGCGGCAGGCCGAAGCCGCCTTCCTGAGTGGCCATGCGCTCGATGCTCGACACCGGGTCGGCGACCAGTTCCTGAATGGAAATCGACTGGTCGGCGATGCGGTTGACGAACGAGGTGTTGGCGCCGTTTTCCAGCAGACGACGAACCAGATACGCCAGCAGGGTTTCGTGGGTGCCGACCGGAGCGTACACGCGGCACGGACGGTTCAGCTTGCCATCGGCGACCTTGCCTACAACCTGCTCGTACAACGGCTCACCCATGCCGTGGAGGCACTGGAATTCGTACTGGCCGGGGTAATAGTTCTGACCGGCGATGTGGTAGATCGCCGACAGTGTATGGGCGTTGTGGGTGGCGAACTGCGGGTAGATGACTTCCGGCACCGAGAGCAGTTTGCGCGCGCAGGCGATGTAGGAAACGTCGGTGTACACCTTGCGGGTGTAGACCGGATAGCCTTCCAGGCCTTCGACCTGGGCGCGCTTGATTTCGCTGTCCCAGTAGGCGCCTTTCACCAGGCGGATCATCAGGCGGTGGCGGCTGCGGCGGGCCAGGTCGATCACATAGTCGATCACGTACGGGCAGCGCTTCTGGTAGGCCTGAATGACGAAACCGATGCCGTTCCAGCCGGCCAGTTGTGGCTCGAAGCACAGGCGCTCGAGCAGGTCCAGCGACAGCTCCAGGCGGTCGGCTTCTTCGGCGTCGATGTTCAGGCCGATGTCGTATTGCTTGGCCAGCAGGGTCAGGGACAGCAGGCGCGGGTACAGCTCTTCCATCACGCGCTCGTACTGGGCGCGGCTGTAGCGCGGGTGCAACGCCGAGAGCTTGATGGAGATGCCCGGGCCTTCATAAATCCCACGGCCGTGGGAGGCTTTGCCGATCGAGTGGATGGCTTGTTCGTACGAGGCCAGGTACTTCTGCGCATCGTGTTCGGTCAGTGCGGCTTCACCGAGCATGTCGTAGGAATAGCGGAAACCCTTGGCTTCGAACTTGCTGGCGTTGGCCAGTGCTTCGCCGATGGTTTCACCGGTGACGAACTGCTCGCCCATCAGACGCATGGCCATGTCGACGCCCTTGCGGATCATCGGCTCGCCGGACTTGCCGATGATGCGGCTGAGCGACGAGGTCAGGCCCGCTTCGTTGTGGGTGCTGACCAGCTTGCCGGTCAGCAGCAGGCCCCAAGTGGCGGCGTTGACGAACAGCGACGGGCTGTTGCCCAGGTGTGGCTGCCAGTTGCCGGTGCTGATCTTGTCGCGGATCAGGGCATCGCGGGTGCCTTTGTCCGGGATGCGCAGCAGCGCTTCGGCCAGGCACATCAGCGCCACGCCTTCCTGGGACGACAGCGAAAATTCCTGCAGCAGGCCCTGAACGATACCGGCACGGCCGCCGGCGCTCTTCTGGTTGCGCAGTTTTTCGGCGATCGAAGCGGCAAGTTTATGAGCGGCGTCGGCCATCGGGGCGGGCAGGCGCGCCTGCTCCAGCAGCATCGGCACCACTTCCGGCTCCGGGCGGCGATAGGCCGAGGTGATGGCGGCGCGCAGCACCGACTGCGGCAGGATGCTTTCGGCGAATTCGAGGAACGCCTGATGGCCATTGTCGGCCGGCAGCTCGCCCTGGTCGTCCGAATCCTTGCCGTTCAGGCCATTGAGGTCGTTGAGGGTTGCACCACTCTCGAGCTTTTCCAGGTAATTGAAGATTGCCTGCTTGATCACCCAGTGCGGCGTGCGGTCGATGGAGTGAGCCGCAGCCTTCAAACGCTCGCGGGTCGGGTCGTCGAGCTTGACGCCCAGAGTGGTGGTGGCCATTTCTTGTCCTCATAGGAGCCACTGTTCGCGTGGCTGTCGTTGAGGCCAAGATTATCTGTGCGTCAGTTTGGGTGCAACCGGGTGCAACCAATTTTTTCCTGATGTGTCATGGTCGTTCCGACGAAGTGAGTGATGTTGCCCAGAACCGGTGCGTTCAGCGCTGAGAGCTTTGCCTCGCAAGGGTTTGGCGGCTTTTCCGAAAGGCGATAAAAACCAGGGGGTTACATTTTTCTTCCGGATAAGTGCAACTGGTTCTCATCTTCTGGTTGCGCCTGAGTGGCAATTCTGTCTAGCATGCGCGCCCTTGGTGCAACCCGTTGCCCCCTGCCATAAAAATACAAAGCATGGACACACAATGAGCGTCAGCAACCCAACCCTGATCACCTTCGTGATCTACATCGCGGCAATGGTCCTGATCGGACTCATGGCCTATCGATCCACCAATAACCTGTCGGACTACATCCTCGGCGGACGCAGTCTGGGCAGCGTCGTGACCGCATTGTCGGCCGGTGCCTCTGACATGAGCGGCTGGCTGCTCATGGGCCTGCCGGGTGCGATCTACATGTCCGGCCTGTCCGAAAGCTGGATCGCCATCGGCCTGATCGTCGGCGCCTACCTGAACTGGCTGTTCGTCGCCGGGCGCCTGCGGGTGCAGACCGAGCACAACGGCGATGCCCTGACCCTGCCGGATTACTTTTCCAGCCGTTTCGAAGACCACAGCGGTTTGTTGCGAGTGATTTCGGCGATCGTGATCCTGGTGTTCTTCACCATCTACTGCGCTTCGGGCATCGTCGCCGGTGCGCGGCTGTTCGAAAGCACCTTCGGCATGTCCTACGAATCGGCCCTGTGGGCGGGTGCGGCGGCGACCATCGCCTACACCTTCATCGGCGGTTTCCTGGCCGTGAGCTGGACAGACACCGTGCAGGCCACGCTGATGATCTTCGCGCTGATCCTCACGCCGATCATCGTGCTGCTGGCCACCGGCGGCGTCGATACCACCTTCCTGGCGATCGAAGCGAAAGACCCTACCAGCTTCGACATGCTCAAGAACACTACCTTCATCGGCATCATTTCCCTGATGGGCTGGGGCCTGGGTTACTTCGGCCAGCCGCACATTCTGGCGCGCTTCATGGCCGCCGATTCGGTGAAGTCGATCGCCAACGCCCGCCGCATTTCCATGACCTGGATGATCCTGTGCCTGGGCGGCACCGTGGCGGTGGGCTTCTTCGGCATCGCCTACTTCTCGGCGCATCCTGATGTGGCCGGCCCCGTGACCGAGAACCACGAGCGGGTGTTCATCGAGCTGGCCAAGCTGCTGTTCAACCCGTGGATTGCCGGTGTGCTGCTGTCGGCGATTCTGGCGGCGGTGATGAGCACGTTGAGCTGCCAGTTGCTGGTGTGCTCCAGCGCCCTGACCGAGGACTTCTACAAGGCCTTCCTGCGCAAGAACGCTTCGCAGCGAGAGCTGGTCTGGGTCGGCCGGGCCATGGTGCTGCTGGTGGCGCTGATCGCCATTGCCATGGCGGCCAACCCGGAAAACCGCGTGCTGGGCCTGGTGAGCTACGCCTGGGCCGGTTTCGGCGCGGCGTTCGGGCCGGTGGTGCTGATTTCGGTGGTCTGGAAAGGCATGACCCGCAACGGCGCGCTGGCCGGCATCCTGGTGGGTGCAGTAACGGTTGTGGTGTGGAAGCACTTCGAACTGCTGGGCCTGTACGAAATCATCCCCGGCTTCATCTTCGCCAGCATCGCCATCGTGCTGTTCAGCCTGATCGGCAAAGGCCCGACGCCGGGCATGCAGGCGCGCTTCGAAGCCGCCGAGAAAGAGTACAGGGCGGCCTGATTCGCTCCTCTATATAAAGAAGCCCGCGCTTGGCACAGAGTGCGGGCTTTTTTATGCCTCAACATCGTAACTGTGGGAGTGAGCTTGCTCGCGAATACGGTATGACAGTCAATGCAGATGTCGAATGATCGAAGGCATCGCGAGCAAGCTCACTCCTACAGGGCGCCATGTTGTCAGGATTTGCGGTGATCGATGTCCAGGTTGAAAAACATGGTTTTGCCGCCTTCGCTGGTGTAGCCGGTGTTGTCCTGGGTGTACACGCCGGCCTTGAAGTACAGCAGCTCTTTGCTCCAGGTGGCGCTGAGGCGGTCGTTCCAGGCCATGTTCGCCGCCTTGACGCTCAGCAGCCCGGCCTTGTTCAGGTGGATCTCGTAGTTGAAGGTCTCGTTGAGCTGAATGCCTTCGGCCACGGTGAAGATCCGCGCCTTCTTGTCGGTGGGATGAAAGCGCACCTTGGCGACGATGGCGCCGTCCTTGGTGGCATCGCGAAACTGGTACTCGAGCTTGAGCAGTGGCTGGTTGCTTTCGTACACGTGGATCTGGCCGATGACCACGCGCCCGGAGGAAGGGACCTGCAGCACCTTGAGCTTGGCGTTGAGGAAATTATCCGCGTCGGTGTAGGACCAGTTCCGTAGGGTGCCGTCGGAAAAGGTCTCGCGCAGTTCGGTGCGCGGGTAGATCGCGTTGGCGGTCTTGGCGCCGGTCACCGGGGCCCAGAAGGTGACGTTCGAGGCGCCGGATTTGAAATATTTGTCGTCGTATCCCTGCAGCAGTTGCTTGGTTTCGATGGTGGCGGGGGGCGAGCCCACCGGAATGCTCAGATTCCATGATCCCAGATCAATCATTTGTCTTCTGTCCGATATGTCTCATTGCCAGCAAACGCGTCTGGCGCAAGGGTTTCAGGGGTGCCCCTTATACGTATGGCGGACAGCTTTGTTAACGTGATTCCGTCGAACGGATGCAGTCAATTGGCCGTCATTTCCCCGTTCTATCCGTTTGAATAGGGCTATTGGGGGAGATACCGTTAGTCGGCTTGTGTATTATTTAGAGATGGCACAACGGTGGCTCGACTTCTCTTTTTCCCATTCGGGGCTAGAGTAAAGGTCACCCGAATCGCGGGCGGAGCCCTTTCACCAGGCAGTAACGTGAAATGAGTAGCAGCATGGAATGCGTGCAATCCCAGCCACCTAATGGCAAATCAGTCCTGTTGGTAGTCGATGACTACCCCGAAAACCTGGTCACGATGCGTGCGGTCCTGCAACGACAGGACTGGGAGATCGTCACGGCCAGCTCGGGCATGGAAGCGTTGGGTCTGCTTCTGGACGTCGACGTGGACATCGTCCTGCTCGATGTGCAGATGCCGGAAATGGACGGCTTCGAAGTCGCGCGCCTGATGCGCGGCAGCCAGCGAACGCGCTTGACCCCCATTATTTTCCTGACGGCCAACGAGCAGTCCCGTGACGCCGTGCACAAGGGTTACGCCAGCGGCGCGGTGGATTACCTGTTCAAACCGTTCGACCCCAATGTCCTCAAGCCCAAGGTCCAGGCCCTGCTGGAACATCAGCAGAATCGCCGCGCCTTGCAGAAGCTCAGCCGCGAGCTGGAATCGGCGAGGGCGTTCAACGCCTCGGTGCTGGCCAATGTCGCCGAGGGCATCCTGGTGGTCAGCGAAGACGGCACCATCAGCTTCGCCAACCCGGCCATCTGCCGCCTGCTGGGCATGACCGACGGCGAGCTGCGCGGCACGTCGCTGTGCCGTTACCTGCAGGAGCCCTTTGTCGACGAATGGACCGACTCGGGCTTCTATCACCACTATCGCCGCGCAGACACCTACCGCGTGCACGATGCGATTCTGCGCACGCCCGAGGGGCGCCAGGTGCCGGTGGCCTTGTCCTGCGCGCCGCTGCCCGAAGAGCAGAAAGCCATGGTGCTCAGCGTGCTCGACATGTCGGTGGTGCGCGACCTCTACAGCCAGCTCGAACACCAGGCGGTGACCGATTCGCTGACCGGTCTGCTCAATCGCCGCGGCTTCTACCAGACCGTCGAAGGCATGCTGGTGCGCAACGAGCACGCCGGGAAATACCTGGTGGTGCTTTATCTGGATCTGGACGGCTTCAAGCACGTCAATGACTCGCTGGGGCACGACGCCGGCGATCAGGTACTGATCTGGGTGGCCGAGCAATTGAAGGAATGCCTGCGCCCTTATGACGTGCTGGCGCGCATGGGCGGTGACGAATTCGTGGTGGTCATCGACGGGCTGGATTTCCCCGAACATGCGGCCAAAGTCGCGGAAAAACTCATCGAGCGTGTTTCGGTCCGGCGCCAGGTCGACGGCATCGAAGCGACCCTGGGCGCCAGCATCGGCATCGCCGTCTACCCCGATTGCGGCACCAACCTGGACGGCCTGCTGCGCGCTGCCGACATCGCCATGTACGAGGCCAAGCGGGCCGGGCGCCAGCAGTACCGGTTCTACGACCAGTACATGAACGGCCGCGCCCGCTCGCGGCTGATGCTCGAAGAAAGCGTGCGCACGGCCATCGAAGGCAAGGATTTCTCCATCGTCTACCAGCCGCAGATCAACGTGGTGACCGGCCGCACCCGCGGTTTCGAGGCACTGTTGCGCTGGAATCACCCGGACGCGGGCGACGTGCCGTCGAGCCTGTTCATTCCGCTGCTGGAGGAAACCCGGCTGATCAACAAGCTCGGCAGCTGGATTTTCGAACAGGGCGCGGCCCAGCGTCATCGCTGGGACGGGGTGTTCCCGGACGATCTGGTCATGAGCGTCAGCGTCAGCCCGGCGCAGTTCAGCATGCCCAACCTGGCGTCGGAGCTTTCCCGCGCCATTCATCTGCACGGCTTGAAGCCGCGCCAGCTTGAAGTGGAAATCACCGAGCCGTCGCTGGTGCACAACCTGGTGCACAGCCGCAAACAACTGCAGCAGCTGCATGACATCGGCGTGCGGGTGTCGCTGGATGACTTCGGCGCCGGTGACAGCTCGCTGGCGCATTTGCGCAACCTGG
The DNA here is from genome assembly GCF_056627435.1 of Pseudomonas sp. 2. NCBI lineage: Bacteria > Pseudomonadati > Pseudomonadota > Gammaproteobacteria > Pseudomonadales > Pseudomonadaceae > Pseudomonas > Pseudomonas sp. 2. Next base: position 159,958 of record NZ_JBWXNG010000015.1, on the reverse strand, counting down.
ACCTGGACACCCTCAAGATCGACCGCCACTTCATCGGCGGCATGATGAGCTCGCCGCGCGATCTGGCAGTGGCGCGCAGCATCATCGACATGTGCCGTTTGCTGGATATCGAAGTGATCGCCGAGGGCGTCGAGACGCTGGAGCAGTATCAGTGGCTGGTGGAGAACGGTTGCGAGATCATCCAGGGCTTTCTGCTGGCCCACCCGCAAACGCCCGAAGAGGCGCTGCGTTTTGTCGAGCCGACCCTGCTGCCGACCAAAGACCCGCTGCTCGGCCATGACTGACAGGGTAGACTGGCGTCTTTGCGATTTTTCAGTCCGACCATGACCGCCACTTCAGTCACGCCGCTCAAATACCTGCAGGCCTATCCTGCGAACCTGCAGGATCAGGTTCGCCAGCTGATCGCCCAGGACAAACTGGGCGCCTACCTGCAACAGCGCTACCCGGCGCGCCACGAAGTGCAGAGCGACAAGGCGCTGTATGCCTACGCGCTGGCCCTCAAGCAGGAACACCTGCGCAACGCGCCGAACATCGACAAGGTGCTGTTCGACAACCGCCTGGACCTCACCCATCGCGCATTGGGGCTGCACACCACGGTTTCGCGAGTGCAGGGCGGCAAGCTCAAGGCCAAGAAGGAAATCCGCGTCGCCACGCTGTTCAAGGACGCAGCGCCCGAGTTTTTGAAAATGATCGTGGTCCACGAGCTGGCGCACTTCAAGGAGACCGAGCACAACAAGGCCTTCTATAAATTGTGCGAGCACATGCAGCCGGGGTATCACCAGCTGGAGTTCGACCTGCGCATCTACCTGACCTGGCGGGATATGCAGGGCGCGTAATAGCAGTCCGACTTGCCGGCGATATCGATCTCACCGACGCCCCGCCGGCAAGCCGTGCTGCTACGAGAGCGAGGATCCGGCCGGCAACAGACACCCGTAGCAGCATGGCTTGCCAGCGGGAGCGATCTTACGGACGCCCCGGCCGGCAAGCCGTGCTGCTACGAGGGGCGGTGTTTTGGTGTTTGGGTTGTGAGAGCATGGCGCGCACCTTCACGCACAAGGACCTGACGATGGACGTCAGCAAGACCAAGAGCAGCTTCTACCGGCGCCTGTACGTGGCGTATCTGATCGACAGCGAAACCGCCAGCAGCGTCCCGGCCCTGACCGAGGTCACCGGCATGCCGCGCCGCACCGCCCAGGACACCATCGCGGCGCTGGCGGATCTGGATATCGTCTGTGAGTTCGAGCAGCTGGACGGCGGGCGCAACCACGCGGGCAGTTACCGGATTCGCGACTGGGGCGCGATTGATCGCCAATGGATCGACACGAATCTGCAGCAGATCAAGGCCGTCCTCGGTTATCCCTGAAAGCAAGGACCTCTGTAGGAGCGAATTCATTCGCGAAGGTGGTTCGGGCGACAGAGATGTGTCGGCTGAACCACCTTCGCGAATGAAGTGGAGCGCCACCCCGGTCGCTCCTACAGAGGGTATCGCTGTGGTTAATCCAGATCCCGCCGCATGCCAATGTGCGGAATGCCATCCTCGACATACACCTCGCCCGCCGGGTTGAAACCGTAGCGGCTGTAATAGCCCTGCAGGTGCGCCTGCGCCGAGAGGTAGATCGGCTGATCGGGCCAGTTGCGTTCGGCGTGTTCCAGCGCCTGCACCATCAACTCATGGCCCATGCCCTTGTTGCGCATCGATGGGGCAGTCACGACCCGGCCGATGGTCACGTCGCCGTCCTGCTGGATCGGGTCGAGCAGGCGCAGATAGGCCACCAGCTCGTCGCCCTGCCAGGCCATCAAGTGGCGGGTATCGCCCAGCAGATCAAGGCCGTCGACTTCCTGATAGGGGCACTTCTGCTCCACCACGAACACCTGCGTACGCAGCTGCAGGATGGCGTACAGCTGCTCTTTGCTCAGGGCGGTATGGTGTTTGCAAATCCAGTTGATAGACATCAAGCCTGCTCACGAAAAAAAGTCCATGCCGGATACTAAACGCTTAATGCGCCAAGCCCAAATCCATACGCGAAGTCCGGAATTGGACGGATGTTGCGTTGAACCGATTTCTTGAACTGACGCACAAAGTTTCATGTTTGTGTGAGTTGTGAAACCACCCGAAAAAGTCTTCACTGAAGGCCAGTTGCCATCGTTTTTATGCGTCTAAGGATTCGGAGCATGTCGCGTTGGGTACGAGCCGTGGTGTTGCTGGGAGTGCTGTTGATCGTCCAGGGCGCATCCGCCCAGACGCTGCGGTTGGTCGGCGACGCCTGGGCGCCCTACGCCGATGTCTCGTTGCTCAACGATGGCCTGTCCACCGACCTGATCCGCACCGCACTGGGGCGCGCCGGTTACACCACCGAGTATGAGCAGGTGCCTTGGGCGCGTGCGGTGCATGGCGTCGGCGAAGGCCGCTATGACGTGCTGATCAACGCCTGGTACAGCGAGGATCGCACGCAGATCGGCCAGTTCTCCCGGGAGTATCTGGTCAATCGCCTGCGTTTTCTCAAGCGCAAATCCTCGAGCGTCGAATACCAGAACCTGCGCCAATTGCACCCGTACTCGATTGCCGTGGTGCGTAGCTATGCCTATTCGCCGGCGTTCGACGACGACATGGACCTGAAAAAAGTGCCGGTGGCGAGTTTTTCGACGGCGGTGCGCATGCTGGCAGCGGGGCGGGTCGAGCTGACGGTCGAAGATGAGTACGCCGCCCGCGTGGCGCTCAGTCGCGAGCCGGACGAGGTGCGCGACAACGTCGAATTCCTGCCGCAATCACTCAGCGAAAACGGGTTGTTCATCCTCGTCAGCCTGAAAACTCCGGGCCACGATAAGATCGTCGCCGACTTCGACAAGGCCATCGCCGCGATGAAGGCCGATGGCAGTTACGACAAGCTGCTCAAGCTGCACGGTCTGTGATCTCGGCTTCCTTGGCCGGGTCCTTGATCAGGTGCGCCGCCAGTGTGCGCAATGGGCCGAGCTGGCGGCAGATCAGCGCCAGTTGGGTCTGCACCAGACGCTGACCTTCGTCGATTTCCTCGGGCATCTGTTCCAGATCCACCGCCAGCGCTTCTTCGCTGTCGCTCTGCACCGCGACCGGTTCGCGCGTGGCCAGGCTCTGGGCGATTTCATCGATACTCGCGGCCAGGTGCGCGCCGGCGCCTTCGATCAGCTGCTCGCGCACTTCGTCCGGCAGTTCGGTGCCGCGATGGGCGCCCAGGCCTGACAGATAACTGAGTAGCGTGTGGGACAGCACCAGGAAGCGGAAGCCCACGTCAGCCTCTTTGCGAAAGTGCCCAGGCTCCATCAGCATGTTCGCCAGGGTGGTCGACAGCGCCGCGTCGGCGTTGTGCGCGTTGCGTCGGGCCAGGCGATACGCGAGGTCGTCGCTCTTGCCCTTGGCGTATTGCTGCATGATCTGGCGCAGGTAAACGCTGTTGCAGGTCAGCGTGTTGGCCAGCACCTTGTTCAGGCGTCGGCCCTGCCAGTCGGGCAGGAACAGGAACACCGCAAGCCCCGCGATCAGGCTGCCCAGCAGGGTGTCCATCAGGCGCGGCAGGAACAGCCCGTAACTGTTGCCCACCTGGTTGAAGCAGAACAGGATCATCACCGTGATCGCCGCTGTCGACAGCGTGTAGCGCGTGGTGCGGTTGACGAAGAACACCACCCCGGCCAGCACCGCGCACATCGATTGCAGGATCGGCGTGGTCACCAGGTCGAACAGAATCCAGCCCGCGGTCAGGCCGATGGCCGTGCCGATAATCCGCTGGCCCAGCTTGCGCCGGGTCGCGCCGTAGCTCGGCTGGCAGACGAAGACCGTGGTCAGGATGATCCAGTAGCCCTGCGACGGATGAATCAGGTGCAGCATGATGTAGCCGACCACCAGCGCCAGCGGCAGGCGCAGGGCGTGGCGGAACAGCAGGGAAGTCGGCGTCAGTTGCAGGCGCAGGCGCGTCCAGACGTCCTTGAGGTTGCGTGGCGAGCGGTCCAGCAGGCTGCTGTCGGTGGCGTCGGCCAGTGCATCGGGATTGCTGGCGTCGCTGAGCAGGCGGTCCAGTGTCGCGAGGTTGTTGGCCAGGGCGCGCAGCGAGCGCAACAGGCCGCGCCAGGCCGGGTTGCTCTGGATGCGCAGGTGTTCCAGGGAGGCGCGCAGGTCATCCAGCGCATGGGCGAAACTGTCGTCGTACACGAACGGCTGGCGCAGCTGGATCGACACCGACAGATCACGGCAGGCGTTGCCCTGCTGGCGCAGCAGGCGCTGGCAGCGGAACAGCACGTCACTGTGGAAAAACGCCTCGGCCAGCGAGTTGTACGGATAGTGCGAGGAACTGGCGCGTTCGTGCACGTCCTGGGCGAGGAAATACAGCTTCAGGTAGCGGCTGACCTTCGAGCCCGGGCGACCGCTGCCGACCCGGTTGAGGATGATTTCCTTGGTCACGTTGAGCGCGGCGACCACCTTGCCGTTCTGCTTGGCCAGCTCCAGGCGCCGGGCCTCGACGTCCAGGGTGCGGATCGGTTCGAACAGTTCGGACTTGAGCTTCAGGTACAGCCCCAATTCGCGGAACAACCGCGCCAGCGCCTGCTGCACCGGCTGGTTGGAAAACAGCATCTGCCACAGCACAGACAGCAGGCCGTACCACGCTGCGCCCGCCACCAGCAGCATGGGCTCGTGCCAGAAATCGGTCACCTCGCCGCCGCGCTGGTCGACGCCGATCATGGTGTAGACCGACAGAATCAGGGTGGCGTAGGCGATGGCGCCATAGCGCTCGCCCAGGGCGCCGAGCATCGTCAGGCAGAAGGCGGCCAGCGCAAAGGCGCAAATGAAGATCACGGGGTAGGGGAACAGCAGCTCCACGGACAGCGCCGCGATGCTGAAACACACCAGCGTCACGGCCAGCGCATTGAGGCGGCCTTGCCAGCTGTCGTCGGTTTCGGACAGGGCGCTGGCGATAATCCCCAGGAACAGCGGGATGACCAGCGACATTTCGTTCTGGTACCAGCACAGCGCCATGCTGCCGGTCAGTGCGATGAATACCCGCACGCTGTAGGAAAACTTGTCCAGCGCCCAGAGGCGGCGGAAGGTATTACGCAACGATTTCGATGCCATGTACGCCAACAGCCTGTTCGCAATTCAAATCTGCACAGTGATATGTACAGCGCCTGATGGGCGCTGTACATCGGCTTAGCAAAATTTATTCCGCCTCCCAGGCACGCCGCAGATCCTGTAGGAGCAATCCGAGGTTACGAGGGTCGCGAAGAGGCCCGCACAGCCGATACATCTTTAGCGCCTGGTCCACCGCATTCGCGACCCTCGTTACCTCGGATTGCTCCTACAGGGGATCTGCATTCCTTCAGACAAACTGCGCCGCCGCATACGCCGACGCCCAGGCCCACTGGAAGTTGAAGCCGCCCAGGTGGCCGCTGACATCCAGCACCTCGCCGATGAAATACAGGCGGGGGGATTTCAGTGATTCCATGGTCTTGGAGGACACTTCCCGGGTATCGATGCCGCCCAGCGTCACCTCGGCGGTGCGATAGCCCTCGGTGCCCGCCGGCACCACCTGCCAGCTCGCCAGTTTTCCGGCGATGTCGGCCAGCTCCGCATGGGTGTACTGCTTCATTGGCTTGGACACGAACCACTGTTCGGCAATCAGGTTGGCCATCTTCTTGGTGAAGATTTCGCCCAGCAGGGTTTTCAGCTCGCTGTTGGGGCGCTGCGCCTGTTGCTCTGTGAGCCAAGTGTGCGCGTCATGGTCGGGCATCAGGTTGATTTCCACCGTGTCGCCCGGGTTCCAGAACGAGGAAATCTGCAGGATCGCCGGGCCGCTCAGGCCGCGGTGGGTGAACAGGATGTTCTCGCGGAAACTTGTGTCGTTGCAGCTCACCAAGGCATCCACCGAAGTGCCAGTCAGCTCGGTGCACAGCTCCTTGAGCTGGTCGGTGATGGTGAACGGCACCAGGCCCGCGCGGGTCGGCAGCAGGGTGTGGCCGAACTGCTTGCCCACCTGATAGCCGAAACCGGTGGCGCCCAGGGTCGGAATCGACAGCCCGCCGGTGGCGATCACCAGCGATTCGCAGCGGATGTCGCCCAGTGTGGTTTGCAGCAGGTAGCCGCCCTCGAGCTTCTCGATGGTCTGCACCGAGGTGTCCATGTGCAGGCTGACCCCGGCGTCGTCGCATTCGCTGAGCAGCATGCCGAGGATGTCGCTGGACTTGTTGTCACAGAACAGCTGGCCGAGTTTCTTCTCGTGGTACGGCACGCCGTGCTTGCACACCATCTCGATGAAGTCCCACTGGGTGTAGCGCGCCAGTGCCGATTTGCAGAAGTGCGGGTTCTGCGAAAGGAAGTTGGCGGGCTCGGTGTACATGTTGGTGAAGTTGCAGCGCCCGCCGCCGGACATGAGGATCTTCTTGCCCGGTTTGTTGGCGTGATCGATCAGCATCACCCGGCGGCCACGGTTGGCCGCAGTGAAGGCACACATCAAACCGGCGGCGCCAGCGCCGATGATCACAACGTCAGTAACGGGCAAAGCGGTGTCCTCGGAGATTCAGTGGTGGCTGGGAGTCAGCCTTCGTGAGCAAGCTCACTCCCACAGAACGGGCGTCCAGGCCTGCTGTGGGAGTGAGCTTGCTCACGAAGGGGGCAGCGCGGTTTCGGCGAGATCAGAGAATCCGCACCCGCACCGACTTGCCCTTGATCTTGCCGCTGTTCAGGCGGTCCAGCGCCTGTTTGGCGATGCCGCGCTCCACGGCCACGTAGGCCTGGAAGTCGAAAATCGCGATCTTGCCGACCTGGGTGCCGGGGATGCCTGCCTCGCCGGTCAGCGCGCCGAGGATGTCGCCGGGGCGCAGTTTGTCCTTGCGGCCCGAGGCGATGCACAGGGTGCTCATCGGCGGCAGCAGCTTGCCGCCTTCCTTGCGCTTCAACTGGTCGTACTGCTGCCAGTTCAGCGGCGCTTTCTGCAGCTCTTCGATGGCGCGGGCGCGCTGGCTTTCCGAAGGCGACACCAGGCTGATCGCCAGACCTTTCTCGCCTGCGCGACCGGTACGGCCGACGCGGTGGATGTGGATTTCCGAATCGCGCGCCAGTTCGACGTTGATCACCATGTCCAGCGCATCGATGTCCAGGCCGCGCGCGGCGACGTCGGTGGCCACCAGCACCGAGGTGCTGCGGTTGGCGAACATCGCCAGCACCTGATCGCGGTCACGCTGCTCCAGGTCGCCATGCAGGCCGACCGCCGACATGCCCTTGGCATTCAGGTGATCGACCACGTCCTGCACCTGCTGCTTGGTGAAGCAGAACGCCACGCAGGATTGCGGGCGGAAGTGATCGAGAACCTTGACCACCGCTTCCAGGCGCTGTTCGGGGGCGATTTCGTAGAAGATCTGCTCGATTTGGCTGTCATCGTGCAGCGCCTCGACCTTCACGGTCTGCGGATCACGCATGAACTTGGAGGCCAGCTGCTTGATGCCGACCGGGTAGGTTGCCGAGAACAGCAGGGTCTGCCGACGCTCCGGCGTCTGCTGGATGATGTCTTCGATGGCGTCGTAGAAGCCCATGTCGAGCATGCGGTCGGCTTCGTCCAGCACCAGGGTGTTGAGCCCGTCGAGCACCAGCGAGCCTTTGCGCAGGTGCTGCTGAATGCGCCCCGGGGTGCCGACGATGATGTGCGCGCCGTGCTCCAGCGAGCCGATCTGCGGGCCGAAGGGCACGCCGCCGCACAGGGTCAGGACCTTGATGTTGTCCTCGGCGCGGGCCAGGCGGCGGATTTCCTTGGCCACCTGATCGGCCAGCTCGCGGGTCGGGCAGAGCACCAGCGCCTGGCAGCCGAAGTAACGCGGGTTGATCGGATTGAGCAGGCCGATGCCGAACGCGGCGGTCTTGCCCGAGCCGGTCTTGGCCTGGGCGATCAGGTCCAGGCCCTTGAGCATCACCGGCAGGCTCTGCGCCTGAATCGGCGTCATCTGGGCATAACCAAGGGACTCCAGGTTAGCCAGCATGGCAGCGGAAAGGGGCAGTGAGTTGAACGCGGTGTTAGTCACAAGGGAGGCCTGCAAAACAAAATGTCGCGCAGTGTATCAGGTCGCGGCCCCCACCCAGTGGGTGAGGGCGATAAATGGTGTGAGTTATGCACAGTCATGACCTGTGGGAGTGAGCTTGCTCACGAATGCTTTGTATCAGCCGCCAACAATACAGCGGATGTACCGGCCTCTTCGTGAGCAAGCTCACTCCCACAGATGAGTTTTGGGGTGTCAGGCCCGGCGTTATGCCTCGATTTCGGGTTCGGTCGGCTTGCGCGTCGGCACCTCGGGCGGCATGCGTGGCGACAATTGCAGGAAGATCGATGCCGCCAGCATCGCCAGCACCCCGACGCACAGGAACGTCAGCTGGAACGCGCCGAGCACGCTACTCACCTCGCCGGTCGCCACGTCATCGGTGAAGCCGCCGAGCAACGCTGCCGCACAGGCCACCCCAAGGCTGAGCGACAACTGCGCCACCACCGACAACAGGCTGTTGCCGCTGGCCGCGCTGGCGTCGTCCAGGTCGATCAGGGTCACCGCGTTCATCGCCGAGAACTGCAGCGAGTTCACCCCGCCCAGAAACGCCAGGTGAATCAGCAGCACCCAGTACGATGTGTCGGCGTCCACCAGCGCCATGCTCGCCAGCAACGCGCCCAGCAGCAAGGTGTTGCCGGTGAGCACGATGCGATAGCCCAGGCGCTCGATGGCCCGGGTCGCCACAGGTTTGGCGAACATCGCCGCCAGGGCCAGCGGGATCATGCTCATCCCTGCATGGGACGGCGAATAACCCATGCCGACCTGCAGCATCAGCGGCACCAGAAACGGCAAGGCGCCGCTGCCCAGCCGGGCGAACAGGTTGCCCATGATGCCCACCGCAAAACTGCGGGTGCGAAACAGCGAGGCCGAGAACAGCGGTGCATCCACGTGCCCGGCGCGCAGCCAATAGGCCGCCAGGCAAGCCATGCCGCCGAACAGCAGCATCACCACGCGCAGGTGCGGCAGATGCAGTTCGCCCAGGCCTTCGAGGGCGATGGTGATCAGCACCATCGAGGCGCCGAACAGTAGGAAACCCACCGAATCGAACGGCGTGCGCCCGCCGCCCTGCAGGTCGGGAATGAACTTGCGCACGGCAAAGCAACCGATCAGGCCGACCGGGATGTTGATCAGGAAGATCCAGTGCCAGCTGAGGATTTCCACCAGCCAGCCGCCCACGGTCGGGCCCATCAGCGGGCCGAGCAGGGCGGGCATGGTGATGAAGCTCAAGATGCGCACCAGCTCGGTCCGCGGATAGGCCCGCAATACGATCAGCCGCCCGACCGGCATCATCAACGCGCCACCCAGCCCCTGCACCACGCGGGCCGCGACCAGCATGCCAAGGGAGTTGGCCGCCGCGCACAGCAGCGAGCCGAAACTGAACAGCAGGATGGCGCTGAAGAAAATCCGCTTGATCCCGAATCGGTCGGAAATCCAGCCCGACGCAGGGATCAAGAGGGCGATGGTCAGCATGTAGGCGATGATCACCGACTGCATGCGCAGCGGGTCTTCGTTCAGCGATCGGGCCATGGACGGCAGCGCGGTGTTGAGGATGGTGCCGTCCAGGCTCTGCATGAAAAACGCGATGGCGATGACCCAGGGCATCCAGCGCAGGGTGCGGGCGTCCAGTTGCGGCGTGGTGGTGGGCATGTGAATCCTGGGTCCTTATAAGGTTTGTCGGGATGTCGCGTACACGCTTCTGGCCGGAGGCCGTGGGAGCCCGACTTGTCGGCGATCTGGCGCGCAGCGGCAGCAAACCCTGGCAACGCGGGGTTTCTGACACGGCCAAGGTGTCTGGTTTTGCTGCCGCTTCGCGCCAGATCGCTGGCAAGCCAAGCTCCCACGGCCTTCGGCCAGAATCAAAAGCAGCCGTTCAAAAGTTCGCGCCTGCGGGCAGAATCAAAGGCGCTGTTACAACGTCAAGGTCAACCGGCTGACCAACGCCCCCGGCAACAGATTCGAGGCGGTCTGACGTTGACTGTAGGTGCTCGTCGACAAAATGAGTTCCCTCTCGGTCGTCAATTGTTCCAATGCACTGCCCAACAGGCTGTAAACGCTGTCGTCGAAGCGCATGGTGCTGACCGGGGCCTTGATCTGGCCGTCCTCGACCCAGAACGTGGCGAAGCGGGTCATGCCGGTCATGCGCCCGGCGGTGCGGTCGGAGAAGTTCAGGTACCACAGGTTGCTGATGTACAGCCCCGTGCCCAGTGCCTTGAGCACATCGTCCAGCGCCAGCGAGCCGCCGTTCATGGTCAAGGCGCTGGGTGCTTCGCCCCAGCCGGCGCCGTTAGCGTTCAGGCCGTATTCGGCGGCGCTGCGCGAGTCCACCAGACGATCCCGGGCGGCGCCTTCGACCACCAGCGCCAGGTCCGAACGCGGATAGCCTTCGCCGGAAAACGCAGGTGAGAGCGAGCCGCTGACCTGCTCATCGATACTCACCAACGGGCTCAGTGCGGCCTGGCCGTCGTACAGCCGTTGCAGCGGGCTGGTCTTGTCGGCCAGCGACTGCGCCGAAAAGCCGCCCCAGCAGAGCATGCCCATCACTTCTTCCAGCGCGGCCGGTGCCAGATAGGCGCGGTATTGGCCGGGGGCGAGGGTGTGTGCGGGCTGGCCGAGAAAGGTCAGTTGCTCGCGGGCCAGGGCGAAGCGGCTGGCGAAGGCGGCGTCGTCCCACTGGTGCCCGGCGTAGTTGGCCTTCACCGCCTGACCGTTCTCGTGGAACAGGCTCCAGTCGAAGTTGAAGCTGTTGGCCTGATGCCAGCCCAGCGCGCCGCTGGAGCTGGCGAAGCCACGATAGATCGGGCCTGCCGCGTAGATGCCGACCAGATCCAGGCCTTCGCCCAGTTGTGCGATCTGCCCGACCACATGGGCGGCGTCCGGCAACGGCACGCTCTGCAGGTTGTCGCTCTGCCAAGCGTCGTCGTTGAGCAGCAGGTACGGGTCGACCGGCAACAGCGGCAGGGTTTCGCGCAGTTGATTCAGCGCCTCGCTCAGGCGCTGGCAATCCAGCTCGCTGTCACCTGCCAGGGTCAGGTTGAGGTCGGCATGGCGGCCGTTGTCGATCAGCTTGAAATACACGCTGGCCTGCTGCACCTGGCCGGCCTGACGCACCTTGGCGTGGTTGAAGCGGATGAAATCCGAGGCTTCGGCGTTGTAGCTGAGGGTGAAGCGCTCGGCTGGCGTCACGGCCTCGCGCAGCCATTGCACCAGCGCGTTGAATTGCTCTTGATGGGACATCAGGCGTCACCTCCGAAAACGTCGACTCTGGAGAACACGCACGCAGGCGAGGCATGCCCCACGCGCACCACCTGATTGGGTTCGCCCTTGCCGCAGTTCGGCGTGCCCAGCACCTTGAAGGTGCTGGCATCGCCCACCGCGCTCAGGTTGCGCCAGAACTGCGCGGAGATGGCGCGGTAGTTCGGGTTCTTCACCACGCCCTTGAGTTCGCCGTTCTCGATCAACTGGCCCCACTCGCAGCCGAACTGGAATTTGTTGCGCGCATCATCGATGGACCACGAGCGGTTGGTGCTCATCAGGATGCCGTGCTCGATCCCGGCGATCAGTTGCGCCATGGACTTGTCGCCCGGCTCGATGTTGAGGTTGGCCATGCGGTCGATCGGCGCGCGGTTCCAGCTGCAGGCGCGGCTGTTGGCGACGCCTTGAAGGCCTGACCTGAATTGCGACAGCGCCCCGCCCAACGGCCGCTCCAGCACGCCGTCCTTGATCAGGAACTGCTTGCTGGCCGCAGTGCCGTCATCGTCGAAACCGTAGCTGGCCAGTTGCTCGGGAATGTCCGGATCGAAGGTCACGTTGAGCAGGTCCGAGCCGTATTGCAGATGGCCGAAGTCGCTGGCTTTGACGAAGCTCGTGCCCGCGTAATTGCGCTCGTCACCGAGGATGCGGTCCAGCTCCAGCGGGTGGCCGATGGATTCGTGGATCTGCAGGATCATCTGGTCCGGCGTCAGCAGCAGATCGCGCGGGCCGGTCGGGGTGTTGGGCGCCATGATGAGTTGCAGCGCCTGATCGGCCACGTTCGCCGCCGCGCCGATGATGCCGCAAGAGGTGATGACTTCCGCGCCGCCCTGCTGGCCGAAGTTGTCACGGCCCAGGCTGCGGGTCTGGCTGTCCTGGCCGTCGTAGGCGGTGACGCTGAGGCCCGGAAACACGAAACGCTGGGCCTGACGCAGCTCGGCGCCGGCGCTGTTGAGGTAGATCTGCTCGACGTTTTCCAGGCCCAGGCTGACCTGCCAGTTAACGAGGCGCTCGTCCTTGGGCACCGAGGCGGATTCGGCGCTCAACAGGGCGTAGCAATCGCTGAGCGAGGGAAAGGCGCTGGCCAGGTTTGGCGAGAGGTAGTCGGCGCGGGCCGTGGCGACCGGCTGTTCGCTCAGGTCGAGCAACGCATGTGGCGCCAGCAGACGAGCCTGGGTTTCGGCGCGTTCGAGGGCAGCCTGCAGGCCGCGTTGGGAAATGTCGTTAGTAGCGGCGTAGGTCTCGACGCCATTGAGGCGCACGGTGAGCATCGCGCCTTCATCCGTGCTCAGTTGCGGCGGCTCGGCGACGTTCTTGCGCACCGAGAGGTGCTGGCTGGTCTGCTTGACGTATCGCAGGGAGAAGAATTGTGCGCTGCTGCGAAGCGCGGCGAACCGCTGCTTGAGCTGGGCGGAGAAATCGAACATGCGCGAAGGCTCCTGGCTGATTCGGCGGGCGATGGGCCGAATCATAGCGCGGATCGATAGCGTGCGAACGATCAAAACCTGTAGGAGCGCGCTTGCCCGCGATTACGGCGGGTCAGACACTATTGCAGCGTCTGGATAACCGCATCGCGGGCAAGCGCGCTCCTACGGAGTTTCGTGTTACACGGGTGTCGCCGCCTCCCGCATCGGCTTGCCCCGCACCGGCGCATCGCCCGCCACGTAGTACTTGGCAGTGCTGCGCGGCAACGGCTGGCGACCACGAATCCGGTCGGCGATTTTCTCGGCCATCATGATGGTCGGTGCGTTGAGGTTGCCGGTGGTGATGATCGGCATGATCGAGGCATCGACCACGCGCAGGTTCTGTATGCCGTGCACGCGGCCCTGATGGTCGACCACGGCCATGTCGTCGGTGCCCATCTTGCACGAGCAGGACGGGTGGAAGGCGGTCTCGGCGTGTTCGCGCACGAAGCGGTCGAGCTGCTCGTCGGTCTGCACCTCGATGCCGGGGCTGATCTCGCGGCCCCGGTACTTGTCCAGCGCAGGCTGGGCCATGATCTCGCGGGTCAGGCGGATGCCGTCGCGGAACTCCTGCCAGTCCTGCTCGGTGGACATGTAGTTGAAGAGGATGCTCGGGTACTCGCGCGGGTTCTTCGATTTGAGGTGCACGCGGCCACGGCTCGGCGAGCGCATGGAGCCGACGTGGGCCTGGAAGCCGTGTTCGCGCACGCCGTTGCTGCCGTTGTAGTTAATCGCCACCGGCAGGAAGTGGTACTGAATGTTCGGCCACTCGAACTCTTCGCGCGAGCGAATGAAACCGCCGGCCTCGAACTGGTTGCTGGCGCCGATGCCCTTGCCCAGGAACATCCACTTGGCACCGATGGCCGGCTGGTTCCACCACAGCAGCGAGGGGTACAGCGAGACCGGTTCCTTGCAGGCGTACTGCAGGTACATCTCAAGGTGATCCTGCAGGTTTTCACCCACGCCCGGCAGGTCGTGAACCAGCGGGATGTCGAGCTTTTTCAGCAGCGCCGCAGGGCCGACGCCGGAGCGTTGCAGCAGTTGCGGCGAGGCAATGGCGCCGCTGCTGACGATGACTTCCTTGCGTGCACGGGCTTCGATGCGCGTGTCGCTGTCGCCGACCATGTAGGCCACGCCGACCGCGCGCTTGTTGTCGAACAGGATACGGTCGGTCAGCGCGTGGGTGACGATGGTCAGGGTGTCGCGCTGCTTTGCGACGTCCAGATAGCCGCGCGCGGTGCTGGCACGGCGCCCGGCTGGCGTGACCGTGCGGTCCATCGGGCCGAAGCCTTCCTGCTGGTAGCCGTTGAGGTCTTCGGTACGCGGGTAACCGGCCTGCACGCCGGCTTCGACCATGGCATGGAACAGCGGATTGTTGCCGGCCTTGGGGGTGGTCACGCTGACCGGGCCTTCGCCGCCGTGGTAGTCGTTGGGGCCGATGTCGCGGGTTTCGGCCTTGCGGAAATACGGCAGGCAGTCCAGGTAGGACCAGTCCTCCAGCCCCGGCAGTTTCGCCCAGCCGTCGTAGTCCATGGCGTTACCGCGGATGTAGCACATGCCGTTGATCAAGGATGAGCCGCCCAGGCCCTTGCCCCGACCACATTCCATGCGCCGGTTGTCCATGTGCGGCTCGGGGTCGGTTTCGTAGGCCCAGTTGTAGCGGCGACCCTGCAGCGGGAAGGCCAGGGCGGCGGGCATCTGAGTGCGGAAGTCGGCGCGGTAGTCCGGGCCGCCGGCTTCGAGCAACAGAACGGTGACGCCTGCGTCTTCGGTGAGACGGGCCGCCAGGGTGTTACCGGCAGAGCCGGCGCCGACGATGATGTAGTCGAATTCTTGGGACATAAAAGGCTCCCTCTTGAAAGGTGACCAATGAGAGAGGAGAGGGGGAGCAATCGAATGCTCGACCCCTAGCACCCCATGCTAGTGCGCTGTTTGAGCTGGCCTCTCGCGAATGAAGTGGGACGCCACCCCGGTCGCTCCTACAGGTCGATCGCATTCCCCCTGTAGGAGCGAATTTATTCGCGAAGGCGTCAGCCGGGTTTGTGGCCGGTTCGGGTCAGAACACCGACGCGTAATCCCCCAGCTCGACCTGCACCGATTTCAGCCGCGTGTATTGCGCCAGCGAGCTGATGCCGTTTTCGCGGCCCACGCCCGACTGCTTGTAGCCGCCGACCGGCATCTTGGCGTCGGATTCGCCCCAGGCGTTGATCCAGCAGATGCCCGCCTCGAGCTGATGAATCACCCGGTGCGCGCGGTTGAGGTCGCGGGTGACCAGGCCGGCCGCCAGACCGAAGTCGGTGTCGTTGGCGCGGCGGATCACTTCTTCTTCGGTCTCGTAGGTGAGGATGCTCATCACCGGGCCGAAGATTTCCTCTTTGACGATGGTCATGTCATCGGTGCAATCGGTGAACACGGTCGGCGCCACGAACGCGCCGTTGGCGAATTCGCCTTCGGTCATGCGCTCGCCGCCGATCAGCAGGCGTGCGCCTTCTTCCTTGCCCTTGGCGATGTAGCCCAGCACGCTTTCCATGTGGGCGAAGCTGACCAGCGGGCCGAAATTGGTGTTGTCGTCCTGCGGGTTGCCGACGCGGATGCGCCGGGTGCGCTCGACGATCTTCGCTTCAAAAGCTGCCTTCAGTGCGCTGGGCACGAATACCCGGGTGCCGTTGGTGCAGACCTGACCGGAGCTGTAGAAGTTGGCCATCATGGCGATGTCGGCGGCGCGGTCCAGATCGGCGTCGTCGAAGATGATCAAAGGCGACTTGCCGCCCAGCTCCATGGTCACTTCCTTGAGCGACGAACTCGACGCGCTGGCCATGACCTTTTTGCCGGTGTCGGTGCCGCCAGTGAACGAGACCTTCTCGATGCGCGGGTGCTCGGTCAGCCAGGTGCCGACTTCGCGACCACTGCCGGTCAGCACGTTGAACACGCCGTCGGGCAGGCCGGCCTCGGTGTAGATCTCCGCCAGTTTCAGGGTGGTCAGCGAGGTGACTTCGCTCGGCTTGAAGATCATCGCGTTGCCAGCGGCCAAGGCCGGGGCGGATTTCCACAGGGCGATCTGGATCGGGTAGTTCCAGGCGCCGATGCCGACGGTCACGCCCAGCGGCTCGCGGCGGGTGTAGACGAACGAAGAGTTACGCAGCGGAATCTGCTCCCCCTCGATGGCCGGCACCAGGCCTGCGTAATACTCCAGCACGTCCGCACCGGTGACGATGTCGACGTATTTGGTTTCGGAGATGGCCTTGCCGGTGTCCAGGGTTTCCAGGGCGGCCAGTTCGTCGTTGCGCTCGCGCAGGATGTCGACGGCGCGGCGCAGCACGCGGGAGCGTTCCATGGCGGTCATGGCCGCCCAGATTTTCTGGCCTTTTTCGGCACTCTCGACGGCGCGTTCGACGTCGGCCTTGCTGGCGCGTTGAACCGTGGCGAGGACTTCGCCGTTGGCCGGGTTGATGGCTTCAAACGTTGCGTCGCTGCTGGCGTCGACGTAACCACCGTCAATGTAGAGTTTTTGCAATTCGAAACGGGCCATAGAGTCCTCGCAGTTGTCTGTGATGGGCGTTGATCCGGGTGCCTGGGCTGCCGGGATCGGTGTGCGGCGGTCTGCCGTACTTATAAGGAGCTGTTTGCCGCCTTTGCCAGTTGCATGTCCATGTATTCAAAGGCGATCTGTTGCGCCTGATGGGTATCGAAGGCGTCGCCTGACAGCGCGCCGCGCAACCACAATCCGTCGATCAGTGCGGCCAGGCCGCGGGCTGCAGTGCGCGCCTGATCCAGCGGCAGTACGCGGCGGAACTGGCAGCACAGGTTCGAATACAGGCGGTGATCGTTGATGCGCTGTAAACGGTGCAGCGAAGGGGAGTGCATGCTGCTGGCCCAGAAGGCCAGCCAGGTTTTCATCGCCGGGCCGTTGACCTGACTGGCGTCGAAGTTGCCCTCGATGATCACCATCAGGTGCGCTCGCGGGCTGTCGTCCGCCAGGGCCAGGCGGCGCTCGGCGACGCTGGTGATCAGTGCATTCATCAGATGACGCATGGTCGCTGCGATCAGGCCGTTCTTGTCCTGAAAGTAGTGACTGATGATGCCGTTGGAGACCCCCGCCAGCTTGGCGATCAGCGCGATGCTCGCGTCCCCCATCCCCACCTGATCCACCGCCGTGAGGGTGGCCTGGATCAGTTGTTGACGACGAATGGGTTGCATACCGACCTTGGGCATCTCTCGTCTCCTTGGCTCGCCGAGTGATCGTGAATGACTGAAAAACGGCGTTCAGTCTATTGCTTTTTAATTGAACGTTCAATCAACAAAAAAACGTGGACGAACGAAAACCCGTGCTACACCTTCCTCTCGAAGCCTTGAATCGTTCAGTTGTAGGAGCGTGGCTTGTCCCGCGATCTGCTGCGTAGCAGCAGTAAAACCATACGCCCCGGGTGTGTCAGTCACACTTGGGTTGGCTGGGTTTGCTGCCGGTTCCCGGCAGATCGCGGGACAAGCCACGCTCCTACAGTTCGACGCGGAATGCGGGAGCGATCACTCAATGCGCTTAGCCGTGGTTACGGCCCAATAGCGCGTGGTACAGCTCGCTGTCGCCCAAGATGCCGACCAGCTTGTTGTTCTCCTGCAGCACCAGCTTGTTGCCGGTGTGGTAGCGGATCTGCAGCGCTTCGCGCATGCCGATGTTGGAATCGACGACGGTCGGGATGCGGTTCAGGGTTTCCACCGACTGCCCCGGCGCCCAGCTTTGCAGGTCGAGCACCGCACCGTGTTTGCGCGCGCCTTTGATGGTGTTGCCGTCGGCCAGGTCGATCCACGAATCGTCACCCGGGTCCAGGCACACTTGCGAGCCGTTGATGCGGGTGCAATCGGTGATCGGGCGCATCAGGCTGCGGCCGCACAGCACGTTGAGCGGGTTGGTGTGGGCCACGAAGGTGCGCACATACTCGTCCGCCGGGTTGAGCACGATCTCTTCGGGCACGCTGTACTGAATGATCTTGCCGTCTTTCATGATCGCGATCCGGGTGCCGAGCTTGAGGGCTTCGTCCAGGTCGTGGCTCACGAACACGATGGTCTTGTGCAGCTTTTTCTGCAGAACCAGCAGCTCGTCCTGCAGGCCCTGGCGGATCAGCGGGTCGAGGGCCGAGAAGGGTTCGTCCATCAGCAGGATGTCGGCGTCCATCGCCAGCGCCCGGGCCAGGCCCACGCGTTGCTGCATGCCGCCGGACAGCTCGTCGGGCTTCTTGTTGCGCCATTGGGTCAGGCCCACCAGTTCGAGTTTCTCGTCCACCAGCTGGCGACGTTCCTTCTCCGGGCGACCCTGCATTTCCAGGCCGAAGCTGATGTTCTCGCGAACGGTCAGCCAGGGCATCAGCGCGAACTTCTGGAACACCATGGCGATGCGCTTGGTGCGCATCATTTTCAACTCTGCCGGGGAGCAGTTGGCGATGTTGATCTGCTTGCCTTCGTGCTCGACGAACAGCGAGCCGCGGCTGACGGTGTTCAGGCCGTTGATGCAGCGCAGAAGGCTGGACTTGCCCGAACCGGACAGGCCCATCAGTACGCAGATTTCACCCTTGTTGATTTCCAGGCTGGCTTTTTCCACGCCCACGATCTGACCGGTCTTCTTCAGGATTTCTGGCCGCGCAAGGCCCTGATCCAGAAGCTTGAGAGCCTCGCGCGGATCTTTGGAGAAGACAACGTCTACCTGGTCGAATTTGATGATGCTCATGCGTCAGCCCTCACTTTAGCGTCGGGTTGTTTGCAGATACGGTCGAGCATGATCGCCAGCAATACGATCGCAAGGCCCGCTTCGAAGCCCAGAGCGATATCAGCAGTGTTCAGTGCGTTGACCACGGGTTTGCCCAGGCCGTCGGCACCCACCAGTGCCGCGATCACCACCATCGACAGCGACAGCATGATGCACTGGGTGATACCGGCCGCGATGCTTGGCATGGCGTGGGGCAGTTCGATACGGGACAGCAGTTGACGGCGGGAGCAGCCGAAGGCCTTGCCGGCGTCGAGCAGTTCTTGCGGGACATCGCAGATGCCCAGGTAGGTCAGACGGATGGGCGCGGCAATCGCGAACACCACCGTGGAAATCAGACCCGGCACCACACCCAGCCCGAAGAGGGTCAGGGTCGGAATCAGATAAACGAACGTCGGGACCGTCTGCATCAGGTCGAGAACCGGACGGATCGCGGTGTAGAACCACGGCTTGTGCGCCGCGACGATGCCCAGCGGCACGCCGATGACCACGCACACCAGGGTGGCGAACAGCACCTGGGCCAGGGTTTCCATGGTTTCCTGCCAGTAACCCAGGTTCAGGATCAAAAGGAAGGAGGCGATGACGAAGGCGGTCAGGCCCCACTTGCGCTGAATGAAATGAGCAAGCAGAGCAATCAGGCCGATCAGAACGAAAGGATTGAACCAGGTCAGACCGGCGGTCAGTCCGTGGATCATGGCTTCCAGTGACGAAGCGATGGCGTCGAAGGTGCTGGCGCCGTGTTGGGTCAGCCATTCGACAAAGCCGGCAATGTACTGGCCTAAGGGGATTTTATGATCAGTCAGCATGATATCGATTGTCCGCGTGCGGGATGAAAAGAGGACAACAGGCGGGCGGACCCGCCTGCGAGTCTGTTACTTAGTCAGCTCGGCTTTAGCGGCTTCCAGGCCAGGTTTACCGTCCACTGTGGTGACACCCGCGAGCCAGGTGTCGAGGATTTGCGGGTTCTTCTTCAGCCACGCCTTGGCGGCTGCATCAGGCTTCATCTTGTCGTCCAGGATGTTGCCCATCAGCGAGCTTTCCATCGGCAAGGTGAAAGACAGATTCTTGAGCAGTTGGCCGACGTTCGGGCACTCGGTGGCGTAGCCCTTGCGCACGTTGGTGTAGACCGTGGCCTGGCCGAAGTTCGGGCCGAACGAGTCGTCGCCGCCGGTCAGGTATTTGATCTTGAAGCGGGTGTTCATCGGGTGCGGTTCCCAGCCCAGGAACACGATGGCCTGATTGCGTTTGATGGCGCGGTCGACCTGCGCCAGCATGCCCGCTTCACTGGATTCGACGACCTTGAAGCCTGCATCCTTCAGACCGAACTGGTTCTTGTCGATGACGCTCTGAATGGTGCGGTTGCCGTCATTGCCAGGCTCGATGCCGTAGATCTGGCCCTTGAGCTCGTCCTTGAATTTGGGAATGTCGGAGAAGTCCTTCAGACCCTTGTTCCACAGGTCTTCAGGGACGGCGAGAGTGTATTTGGCGTTTTCGAGGTTGGGGCGGATGGTTTCGACGGTACCGGCGTCACGGTAGGCCTTGATGTCGTTTTCCATCGTCGGCATCCAGTTGCCGAGGAACACGTCCATGTTCTTGCCATCGGCCAGCGACTTGTAGGTCACGGGCACGGAAATCATCGTGGTCTTGGTCTTGTAGCCCAGCGACTGCAGCACGGCGCTGGTGACGGCGGTGGTGGCGGTGATGTCAGTCCAGCCTACGTCGGAAAAATTGACCAGCTTGCACTGCGCGGGCTCTGCGGCCTGCGCCAGCATCGGCAGACTCAACGCGACGCCCAGCAACAGCTTTTGTGAACCTTTCATGGTTGGGACTCCTCAGGTGTTTTCTTCTCGTCATCAACCGTTTGGGCTGATGCGCTTTCTTGGTGTCGGCGAGTCAAAAGGGAAAACAGCTCTATCACTGCGTTGGCGATCGAGTCGATAACGATCATGGAACAGCGATTCCCAAACGCCTACAGGGGGCGTCGTAACCAGTACAGAGGGGGTCGCATCCAGTGTCAGTGACGTCGCTTCCAGCTTTTTTCCCCGTTCGCCGACCGGTTTTCGATGTTCTTTACGTCAAAAAGTGTCGAAAACAGTGGCTGCTCTTTTGGGGGATGTGCTCCTGTGCGCCAGCGAGTGGTCGCGACGTTTGTGGGCATGATTGAGTCGGTTGTAGACGCCGCCCCTCGAAATAAAAGGCTGATGATGCCGCTATCTCGACGGACCGCAGCTTGAAGCGTAGCAGCTCCGTCGCCGGCCGCTCGGCGCGCCGGAAACCCCAGTTTTCGGAGGCTTGCGGCCAATGGCAATCAGCGTTTTCGACCTGTTCAAGATCGGTATCGGACCTTCCAGTTCTCACACCGTCGGCCCCATGCGCGCCGCGGCGCTGTTCGTGCAAACCTTGCGCGAGAAGGGGCTGCTGACCCAGGTCGGTCGCGTCGAAGTCCGGCTTTACGGGTCGCTTTCTGCCACCGGCGTCGGCCACGGCAGCGACAACGCGGTGATCATGGGCCTGATGGGCGAATGGCCGGACGCGATCGACCCATCGCTGATCAACCAGCGCATCGCCGAGTTGCGCGAAACCCAAACCCTGCAACTCAATGGCGACCGACCAGTGCCGTTCGTGTGGCAGCGCGACATGCTGCTGCTCGATGAAAACCTGCCGTACCACCCCAACGCCATGAGCCTGATCGCGTTCTCCGCCGAAGGTGAAATTCATCGCGACACTTATTATTCGGTCGGCGGCGGTTTTGTCGTCGACGAAGCCCAGGCCACCAGCGGTGTGCTGGATGCCGACAACACTGTGCTGCCTTATGACTTTTCCAGCGCCGACGAACTGCTGGCGCTGTGCAAGAAGCACAATTTGCGGGTCTCGGAACTGATGCTGGCCAACGAAAAGGTCTGGCGCAGCGAAGAGGAAATCCGCGCCGGCCTGATGCGCCTGTGGCGGGCGATGCAGGATTGCGTAGAACACGGCCTGCAACACGAAGGCACGCTGCCGGGCGGGCTCAACGTGCGTCGTCGCGCGGCGCGTCTGCACCGCAGCCTGCAGGAGCTGGGCAAACCCAACGTAATCGGCTCGACGCTCAACGCCATGGAATGGGTCAACCTGTTCGCCCTGGCGGTCAACGAAGAGAACGCTGCCGGCGGGCGCATGGTCACGGCGCCGACCAATGGCGCGGCGGGGATCATCCCGGCGGTGCTGCATTACTTCGTCAAATTCAGCGACGAGGTCAGCGAAGCCAACGTGGTGGATTTCTTCTTGGGTGCGGCCTCCATCGGCATCCTCTGTAAAAAGAACGCGTCGATCTCGGGTGCCGAAGTCGGCTGCCAGGGCGAAGTCGGTTCGGCCTGCGCCATGGCGGCAGCGGGGCTTGCCGACATTCTCGGCGCGACGCCTGCACAACTGTGCAACGCCGCGGAAATCGGCCTGGAGCACAACCTCGGCCTGACCTGCGACCCGGTGGCCGGGCTGGTGCAAGTGCCGTGCATCGAGCGCAACGCCATTGCGGCGGTGAAAGCCATCAACGCCGCCCAGATGGCCTTGCGCGGCGACGGCGAGCACTTCATCTCGCTGGACCGGGTGATCCGCACCATGCGCGACACCGGTGCCGACATGCACGACAAATACAAGGAAACGTCGCGCGGCGGTCTGGCGGTCAGCGCGGTGGAGTGTTGATTCTTCAGAACTGCTTCGTCTGATCTGAAGCATTCGTGAGCAAGCTCACTCCCACAGGGTTGTGGATGTTCATGGATCGGATTTGCCCGCGCGACCTAGTGGACTGAGCTCACCCCTACAGAGGTGCGTCGGACAGAGGATTTGTAAACGACGCAAACCTGTGGGAGTGAGCTTGCTCACGAAGGGGCTGCCCGGTTTTAGATCACGTGCCAGAGCCCTCGCCACGTTTTGGCGCGTGACCCTGTGAACATGGCGCAACGCCATGCCACACCCGCGTTACTTCACCTGCCGGCCGTCACCTGTGCATAGGGTGACACTCACCTGTTGGCAAATATTTCGGTCACGCACGCAAGTGCTACCGATTTGCTCACCTCTTCAATGTTTACGCGGCTTGTAAATCGATAGGTCGCTAACTGAACATCCATGTCGCTCCCGTATAGACGCATCGCGACGTCGTTATCAGGGTTTATTGAATGCCCATTCAACTTTAGGCATGGCATTTGCGTTGCAATGGCAAAGCTCTCCAATGTGAGGGCGATACAACAAGAGCCCTGTTTGGGGCCATCAGCCGCTTTCGTGTGAGGAGATACCGTGATGACTTCGTTCAACTCCGGGGCCCAACCCCAGAACCGTGCGCCTCAATCCATCGGCTTTCTGCTGCTGGACAATTTCACACTGATTTCCCTCGCCTCTGCGGTCGAGCCACTGCGCATGGCCAACCAGTTGTCCGGTCGCGAACTGTATCGCTGGACCACACTGAGCGTCGACGGCGGCCAGGTCTGGGCCAGCGACGGTCTGCAGATCACCCCTGACGCCGCGATGCACAAGGCGCCGGTGCTGGACACCGTGATCGTCTGCGGCGGCGTCGGCATTCAACGCACCGTGACCCGCGAGCACGTGAGCTGGCTGCAGAGCCAGGCCCGTCAATCCCGCCGCCTGGGCGCCGTGTGCACCGGCAGCTGGGCGCTGGCCTGTGCGGGCCTGCTGGACGGTTTCGATTGCAGCGTGCACTGGGAATGTCTGGCCGCGATGCAGGAAGCTTTCCCACGGGTGGCCATGAGCACCCGGCTGTTCACCCTGGACCGCAACCGCTTCACCAGCTCCGGCGGCACCGCGCCGCTGGACATGATGCTGCACCTGATCAGCCGCGATCACGGACGTGAACTGTCCGCCGCGATTTCGGAAATGTTCGTGTATGAGCGCATTCGTAACGAACAGGATCACCAGCGCGTGCCGCTCAAGCACATGCTCGGCACCAACCAGCCGAAACTGCAGGAAATCGTCGCGCTGATGGAGGCCAACCTCGAAGAGCCGATCGACCTGGACGAGCTAGCGGTGTACGTCTCGGTGTCCCGTCGTCAGCTGGAAAGGCTGTTCCAGAAATATCTGCACTGCTCGCCGTCGCGCTACTACCTCAAGCTGCGCCTGATCCGCGCGCGCCAGCTGCTCAAGCAGACGCCGATGTCGATCATCGAAGTGGCGTCGGTTTGCGGCTTCGTCTCCACCCCGCACTTCTCCAAGTGCTACCGCGAATACTTCGGCATTCCACCGCGTGACGAACGCGTAGGTTCCAACACCGCACAACAGGTGGCGATGCTGCCGATTCCGCAGGCGATGGTGTTGGCGCCGCTGTCGGGCCCATTGTCAGCGCTGAGCCAGGCGCGCAATGAGTCGACGTTTGCGAGTGTGAGGTTGTAAGCGTTTTAGCTACGCCCCCGTAGCAGCACGGCTTGCCGGCGGGGCGATCTGACAGTCACATCGATAGTGACTGATCGGACGCTCCCGCCGGCAAGCCGTGCTGCTACGGGGTGGTCTATCGGATTCAGGCTTGAGCGCGGGCTTTGTTGTAGGTCGCCAACGCCGGCAACAGCTGCTGATCGATCGCCTGACGCACTGCTGGCAGGATGGTCGCGCCGCCACTGAGCAATCTTTCCACCAATTGCCGCAACGCCCGGGCGCGGTCGTCGTTCAGGCCGCAGACGGCTTGCGCGCAGGCTTGTTCGGCAGTGGCGCCCGATGGCATTTCGAAGCCGATGGATCTGAGTTGACCGAGAAGATCGTCCTGGTCGATCAGGTCTGCATGCATCATGACGCTCGCTCCTTTTATTGGGGTTGAACCGATTCTGGTAGCGCGCCGCACGCTCGGCAATACCTGTCGTCGGCAATGTCTGGCATGCACATCAGTGTGTCGGTTTTGGCTATGTAACCGTTTAGTTAACTGGGCATAATGGTTTCATTCACAATTGCGCGCAGCCACGGTTTGGTCACCCTCTAGCCCGCGCAGCTCCCTCAACCCCGGTTTTGTAACGGCTTAACCGGGGCTTTTTTTGTCTGTCGCTTTTTCAATCAAGAGCTGACGGTTCGAGGGGCATGAGCGGTCTGCGCAGGCGCGGCGGTTTTGTTAAACTGCCCGGCCTTCCAGGAGCCGCCATGAACTACCGTCACGCCTTCCACGCCGGCAACCACGCCGACGTCTTGAAACACATCGTCCTGACTCGCCTGATTGCGCTGATGTCGCGCAAGGAGCAGCCGTTCGCCTACCTCGATACCCATGCCGGGATCGGGCTGTATGACCTGCAAGGCGATCAGGCCACGCGCACCGGCGAGTGGATCGAAGGCATCGGCCGCCTGTGGGATGCCGACGACGTGCCGGCCATGGCGCAGGGTTACCTGGACGTGCTGCGGCACATGAACCGCAAGACCGGCGAGCTGCGCTACTACCCGGGCTCCCCCGAACTGGCGCGGCGCCTGACCCGCGAGCAGGACCGCGTGCTGCTTAACGAGAAGCACCCCGAGGACGGCGCGCTGCTCAAGGACAACATGAAATACGACAAGCGCGTCGCCGTGCACCTGGGCGAGGGCTGGCATGTGCCGCGTGCCCTGTTGCCGGTGCAGGAAAAGCGCGCGGTGATGCTGATCGATCCGCCGTTCGAGCAACTGGATGAAATGAAGCGCTGCTCGGTGGCGCTCAAGGAAACCATCGGCCGCATGCGCCAGACCGTGGCGGCTATCTGGTACCCGATCAAGGACCAGCGCGCACTCAAGCGCTTCTATCAGGAACTGGCTGAAACCGGCGCGCCGAAGCTGCTGCGCGTGGAGTTGCTGGTGCACCCGGTGGACACGCCGAACACCCTGACGGGCTCGGGCCTGGCGATCGCCAATCCGCCGTGGGGTCTGGAGGAGGAGTTGCGGGAGTTGTTGCCTTGGCTGGCCAAGACGCTGGCGCAGACGGGCGGTGACTGGCGGCTGGATTGGCTGATCGCCGAGTCCTGATTCACCACATCCCTAATCTGTAGGAGCGAATTCATTCGCGAAGCGGTGGCACGGGCGACACATATTTGTCGCCCGTGCCATTTTCGCGAATGAATTCGCTACTACAGTAGGTCCGCGTTCAATCATCGGGATCGAGGGGAGCTTGAATTAAGTATTCAGGCTCGGCGGCATGCACACCCCGGTACCGCCAATCCCGCAGTAGCCCTGCGGGTTCTTCGCCAGGTACTGCTGGTGATACGCCTCGGCGAAGTACACGGTCGGGGCCTGGTCGATTTCGGTGGTGATTTCGCCCAGCCCAGCTTTGGTCAGTTCGTCCTGATACACCTTGGCGCTGGCCTGGGCCGCTTCCAGTTGCTCAGGGGTGGTCGCGTAGATCACCGAGCGGTACTGGGTGCCGATGTCGTTGCCCTGGCGCATGCCCTGGGTCGGGTTGTGCAGTTCCCAGAACATCGCCAGCAGCTCCTGATAGCTGACCTTGGCCTTGTCGAACACCACCAGCACCACTTCGCTGTGGCCGGTCAGGCCGGAACAGACTTCTTCGTAAGTCGGGTTCGGCGTGAAGCCGCCCGCATAACCCACCACGGTGCTGACCACGCCATCACGTTGCCAAAAACGACGCTCCGCGCCCCAGAAGCAGCCCAGGCCGAAGATGGCGAATTCGACGTCGTCGAAGAACGGGCCCAGCAACGGGTTGCCATTGACGAAGTGGGTTTCCGGCAGGGCCATCGGTGTTTCGCGGCCCGGCAAGGCTTGCTGGGCGTTTGGCATTTCAGTTTTGTTCACAAGAATTTCCGAGCGCAAGACCATGGGGTGAATCCTCCAGAGGGCAGGATGACCGACAGGGTTTGTCAGTGAAGAAGGTATATGGGGTCAGGAGTTACAAAACAAAGAAGGGGAGTGTGCCGTACATCGTCCGGGCGGGGAAGGGGCGTCAGGCCTGGGAGGCCTTGGGGTAGCGGCGCAGCTTGCCGATCAGCTCTTCGCCGGGGATCGGCTTGTCGAACAGGTAACCCTGGCCGACGTCGCAGCGATGGCGGCGCAGGAACGCCAGTTGTTCGGCGGTTTCGATGCCTTCGGCGACCACGGTCAGCTTGAGGTTGTGGGCCATGGCGATGACCGCCGAGGTGATTTCCATGTCGTCCTGGTCATCCGGAATGTCGCGGATGAAGCTGCGGTCGATCTTGATCACGTCGATGGGGAATTTCTTCAGGTAACTGAACGACGAATACCCGGTGCCGAAGTCGTCCATGGCCAGGGTCAGGCCCAGGGTCTTCAGGGATTCGAGCTGCAGGCGGGTGTCTTCGGTCGCTTCCAGCAGCAGGCCTTCGGTCAGTTCCAGTTCCAGCAGCGACGGGTCCAGCTGCTCCTCCCGCAGAATGCCGGCCAGCGAGCTGACCAGATCCGGGTCTGAGAACTGCTTGGGCGAGACGTTGATCGCCACGTGCAGCTTGCCGTAACCGGCGGCGCTCAGCTGCTTGCTCATGCGGCAGGACTGGCGCGCCACCCATTTGCCGATCGGGATGATCAGGCCGGTTTCCTCGGCCACGCTGATGAACTGGTCCGGACGGATCATGCCCTTTTCCGGATGATTCCAGCGCAGCAGCGCTTCCATACCCAGCAGCCGTCCGGTGCGCAGGCACAGCTTGGGCTGGTAGAACACTTCCAGTTCGTTCTGGGTCAGGGCGCGGCGCAGGTTGTTCTCGACGAACAGCTTGTAGCTGGCCTCGGCATTGAGCGCCTCGGTGAACACCTGGACCTGATGCTTGCCGTTGGCCTTGGCCTTGTGCAGCGCCAGGCCTGCGTTTTTCATCAGGGTCTGCGGGTCGCGGCCGTGCAGCGGGGCGCAGGCAAGGCCCACGGAGCCGGTCACGCTGATCAGCTGGTTGTCGACGAACATCGGTTTGTCGAGCGTGGTCAGCACCTGGCTGGCGATGCGCTGGCCATCTTCGGGGCCGGTATCGTCCAGCAGCACGGCGAATTCGTTACTGGCGAAACGCGCCAGAATCCCGGTCGGGCTCAGGCTGTTGCGCAGACGCCGCGCCAGGCTGATGAGCAGCTTGTCGCCGGTCTGATGGCCGAGGCTGTCGTTGATGCGCTTGAAGTTGTCGATGTCCACCAGCAGCAGGCTGATCGGCGTTTCGATGTCTCGGGCGAAGTGCTCGTCGAGGGTGCGAATGAACGCCGGACGGTTGCCCAGGTTGGTCAGGTTGTCGGTGTACGCCAGGCGCTCGATCCGCTGTTGGGAGAGCTTGGCCTGGGTGATGTCTTCGTAGATGCCGATGTAATGGGTCAGCTCGCGGTTGTCGCCGTAAACCTTGGAAATCGACAACTGGCCCCAGTAGGGCTCCAGATTCTTGCGCCGGCTCTTGAATTCGCCCTGCCAGCTGTTGCTGGTCGCCAGGCTCGAATTGGCGTCGAGCAATAGCGAACTGAGGTTTTCCAGCGCCGGCAATTCCGACAGACGGTGGCCGTGGACTTCGTCGGCGGTGTACTGGGTGATCTCGGTGAAGCTTGGGTTGACGTACTCCACCACGCCGTCGCAATTGACCAGCAGAAAGGCGTTGGCGCTCTGTTCCACGGCCCGCTGGAACAGGTGCAGGGCGCTGGTGGCGGTGCGGCGGTTGTGGTTGTTGATCGCATGGGCGAACTGGTCGGCCAGCTCACCGGCGAAGGCGATTTCGTCGGACTGCCATTCCCGGGGCGTGCCGCTCTGTTCCAGGCACAGCACGCCGACCACGTGGCCGTCGATGCGCACGCTGGCGTCGAGAATCGCGTTGATGTCCCGCGGCAACAGGCTCTGCGCCAGCTCGCGAGTGCGCGGGTCCTGGGAGACGTCATTGGCATCGATGGCACGGCTGGTGTGCAGCGCTTCCAGGTAACTGGGAAAGCGGCTGATGTCGATGGGCGCGGGCTTGAGGTATTCGTCGGTCTCGCGGCGATACTCGGCGATCGGCTCGAGGGTCTTGCCGTTGAGGTTCCAGATCGCGGCGCGGGCGATGTCATAGATTTCGCAGGCGCTCTTGGTGATCAGCTCGGCCGCTTCCTGCAACGAATTGCTGGAACTGTAGCGATGCCGCGCCAGGCGCAGGATCAGACTCTGCTGCGCGCGTACGCGCTCAAGGTGCTGCAATTGCTCGTACTGGGCGCGCTGGTTGAGCTCCAGAGCCATCTGCAGGCGCGAGTTCTGGATTTCCAGATCCGGTGTGAAGCTCAGGCCGCTGGCCTCGAACACGTCGTCGATCACCATCAGGTAGCCGCGCAGCAGGTCGCGGTTGTGCTGGCGATAGCCTTCACCGATCTCCATCAACCCTAGCGGGCCGCGGGTGGTGTGCAGGGTGTAGCGGATCACGTAGTGCGAGTTGCTGGCCATCTGCTGCTGGATGGCGTCGTGCAGCTGGTAGCGGGCTTCGGGCTCCATCAGGCTGGCGTAGGGCGCACCAATGAGGGCGCACAGCTCGATGGCGGGCATGTCGAACTGCTTTTCGCAGGCCGGGTCCAGGTAGAGCATCGCCCAGCTGGGTTCATTCAGCCGTTCGAAACGCAGCATGCCAAGCCGCGAGGGCACCGGCAACTGCGTCACGACCTCGGCTGCCGATCGGGCGGCAGCATCAGGTTGGCTTTTCATGAAGGAACTCGCTTTAAGAGTACGGTCGCGCATGGGCAAGGAGCCCATCGTTAAATCGCGTGTCGCAAGGTTGCATCATGGCGAACGGGCTGACAAGTGAGCGCGATGGCTTAGTGCTATAAATCTGTCGGCAAATCGGGGATTAACTGAAGGTTGTTGGTCGGATTTGTCGGGATTGGGGGATAAGTGGTTGTTTTTGGGGCATGCTTCTTTGCGGGGCGCTTTGGTTGGTGTCTGTCTGATATTTCGGCGGTGATTTGGCGTTCTTTAGTTCTTCCTAACGTCAGACCTGTTTCGACTTCGTCGAATCACGATCAAGAGCGCTCTTCCTAACGTCAGATCTGTTTCGACTTCGTCGAATCACGATCAAGAGCGCTCTTCCTAACGTCAGATCTGTTTCGACTTCGTCGAGTTACTTGGAAAAGACCCCCAAGTAACCAAGGGGTCCTGCTCCTGGTTGGGCCCCTCCTTCGTCGGGGTACCCTCACTCCGGTCCCGCTCCGTGGGCCCGGCGTGAATGGGCCATCCATGGCCCACACGCCTCTCGCCGCATCCATGCGGCTCGACCCACTCCGCGAGACCTCCGTTCGGCCTGCACCCAAGTCGCGTTTTGTGGCGTCTGGGCTATCGCGCATGAAGATCAAAAGCCAGATCAAGAGCACGAGGGCGATGCCCTTCGTAGCAGCCGAGCTTGCTCGCGGGTCGCCCTCAAGATCGCTCCCGCCGGCAAGCCGTGCTGCTACGGAGCGGGGTAGTCCGCCCGCTTTTGATTTTGATCTTCATGCGCAATAGTCCAGACACCACAAAACGCGACTTGGGTGCAGGCTGAATGGAGGTCTCGCGGAGTGGGCCAAGCGGCATGGATGCCGCGCGAGGCGCGGGGCCATGGATGGCCCATTCGCGCCGGGCCCACGGAGCGGGACCGGAATGAAGGAAGTCCGACGAAGTCGGACCCAAACCAGGAGCAGGACACCTTGGTTACTTGGGTGTCTTTTCCAAGTAACTCGACGAAGTCGAAACAGATCTGACGTTAGGAAGAGCGCTCTTGATCGTAATTCGACGAAGTCGAAACAGGTCTGGCGTTAGCCAGAACAAAGAAACCCGCGTCGCCGCAAAGCCCCGTTCTTTCTCGGAACCCAAAGCCACCACGCTCGAAAAAAGCGCAAAAAAAGCCCCGCCATATAAGCGGGGTTGAGGTACGAGCGTGGCAGCTCGAAAACAGCGCAGGCCCGCGTCGCTAAACGCGGGCCTGTCAGGCTTACAGCAGGATGGTACGGATATCCGCCAGCAGATCGCCCAGACGCTTGGTGAAGCGCGCAGCCGCGGCACCATTGATCACACGGTGATCGTAGGACAGCGACAGCGGCAGCATCAGGCGTGGCTGGAAGGCCTTGCCGTCCCAGACCGGTTGCATGGTGGCCTTGGACACACCCAGGATCGCGACTTCCGGCGCATTGACGATCGGCGTGAAGCCGGTACCACCAATGTGACCCAGGCTGGAGATGGTGAAGCAGGCGCCCTGCATGTCGTTGGCCGACAGCTTCTTGGAACGCGCTTTTTCAGCCAGCTCGGCGGCCTCGGCAGCCAGTTGCAGCAGGCTCTTCTGGTCGACGTTCTTGATCACAGGGACCAACAGGCCGTCCGGAGTATCCACCGCGAAACCGATGTGGAAGTACTTCTTGCGAATCACAGCCTTGCCGCTTGGCGCCAGCGAGCTGTTGAAGTCCGGCAGTTCCTTGAGCAGGTGCGCGATGGACTTGAGCAGCAGCGGCAGCACGGTCAGCTTCACGCCGGCTTTTTCAGCGACGGCTTTCTGCGCAACGCGGAAAGCTTCCAGGTCGGTGATGTCGGCCTGGTCGAACTGAGTGACGTGCGGGATGTTCAGCCAGCTGCGGTGCAGGCCGGTGGCGCCCAGTTGCATCAGGCGGGTCATCGGCACTTCTTCGATTTCGCCGAAACGGCTGAAGTCGACTTCCGGAATCGGCGGGATGCCCATGCCGCCGGCAGCGCCGCCAGCAGCTGGAGCGTCCTTGGCCTTGGTCATGATCGACTTGACATACGCCTGCACGTCTTCTTTCAGCACGCGGCCGTGCGGGCCGGTCGCGGTCACGGCGCTCAGCTCGACGCCGAACTCGCGGGCCAACTGACGAACAGCCGGGCCTGCGTGGACTTTCGCGCCGTTATTGGCTGGGGCAGCAGGTGCAGCGGCTGGCGCAGGAGCCGCTTCGGCTTTTGGCGCAGGGGCTGCAGCCGGAGCAGCAGCGGCCGGGGCAGGCGCGGCAGCAGGGGCTGGAGCAGGAGCGGCGGCAGGTGCAACACCCGCCACTTTCAGTTTCAGGATCAGGTCGCCAGTGCCGACTTCGTCTTCGACCTTGACGCTGATGCTTTCGACCACGCCTGCGGCTGGAGATGGGATCTCCATCGAGGCTTTGTCGGATTCCAGGGTGATCAGCGATTGATCGGCTTCGATGCTGTCGCCGACCTTGACCATCAGCTCGATGATGCGAGCCTTGCCCGAGGAACCGATATCAGGAACGTGGATGTCCTGGACCGACGCGGCAGCAGCAGGTGCTGGCGCAGCAGCAGGCGCCGGGGCAGCTTCGGCAGGCTTTTCAGCCGCGGCCGGAGCAGCAGGTGCGGCAGCCGCAGGAGCAGCGGCTGGCTCGGCAGCAGCACCACCTTCGACTTCCAGCTCCAGCAGTTCGTCGCCTTCTTTCAGACGGTCGCCCAGCTTCACTTTCAGGGCTTTGACGATACCGGCCTTTGGCGCAGGGATTTCCATGCTCGCCTTGTCCGACTCCAGGGTCAGCAGGCTCTGGTCGGCCTCGATGCGGTCGCCAACCTTGACGAACAGCTCAATGACTTCACCGTCACCGCTGCCGATGTCGGGTACACGAATTAACTCACTCACAATGTCTCTCCTCAGGAGAACCTGTTCACTCGACTGCGCTGGCTCAAGCAACGAAACAGCCGGGATGCTCATTTACCGAAGTAAATTCCGCATCGGCGGCTGTTTCGCGCACGTCTCAGCGCTCTTCTCGATCTACGACTCAGCAGTCCAGCGGGTTGCGCTTCTCAGGGTCGATGCCGAACTTGGTAATGGCTTCAGCCACGACCTTAGGCTCGATATCGCCACGATCAGCCAAGGCTTCCAGAGCTGCCAGCACCACGAAGTGACGGTCGACTTCGAAGAAGTGACGCAGCTTCTTGCGGCTGTCGCTGCGGCCGTAGCCGTCAGTGCCCAGGACCTTGTATTCCTTGGTAGGAACCCACTGACGGATCTGGTCAGCGAACAGTTTCATGTAGTCGGTCGAAGCGATCACCGGACCTTTACGGCCACCCAGGCATTCTTCAACGTAGCTCACTTGTGGCTTCTGGCCCGGTTTCAGACGGTTGCTGCGCTCGACGGCCAGGCCGTTGCGACGCAGTTCGTTGAAGCTGGTGACCGACCACACGTCGGCGCCGATGTTGAACTGCTCGCGCAGGATCTTCGCCGCTTCGCGCACTTCGTTGAGGATGGTGCCGGAGCCCATCAGCTGAACGTGGTGAGCCGCTTCGCGCTTGTCTTCTTCGAGCAGGTACATGCCCTTGATGATGCCTTGCTCTACACCGGCCGGCATCGCTGGCTGATGGTAGTTCTCGTTCATCACGGTGATGTAGTAGTAGACGTTTTCCTGCAGCGTCATCATCCGGTGCGTGCCTTCCTGCATGATCACCGCCAGCTCGTAGGCATAGGCAGGGTCATAGCTGCGCACGTTCGGGATGGTGCTGGCCAGCAGGTGGCTGTGACCGTCTTCGTGTTGCAGGCCTTCGCCGTTCAGCGTGGTACGGCCCGAGGTGCCGCCCAGCAGGAAGCCGCGGGTTTGGGCATCGCCCGCCGCCCAGGCCAGGTCGCCGATACGCTGGAAGCCGAACATCGAGTAGAAGATGTAGACCGGCAGCATCGGGGTGTTGTAGTTGCTGTAGGCAGTACCCGCCGCGATGAACGAGGAGAACGCGCCTGCCTCGTTGAGGCCTTCCTGGAGGATCTGGCCGTCTTTCTCTTCGCGGTAGTACATCACCTGATCGCGGTCGACTGGCTCGTACAGCTGGCCGACTGGCG
Organism: Pseudomonas sp. 2; assembly: GCF_056627435.1. NCBI lineage: Bacteria > Pseudomonadati > Pseudomonadota > Gammaproteobacteria > Pseudomonadales > Pseudomonadaceae > Pseudomonas > Pseudomonas sp. 2. The sequence goes on along the minus strand of NZ_JBWXNG010000015.1, from coordinate 126,764 downwards.
AGTAGATACCCAGCTGACGGAACATGCCTTCCATACCGAAGGTACGGGCTTCGTCGGCGAGGATCGGAACGATGCGCTTGCCCAGCTCTTTATCCTTGACCATCGAGGCCAGGATGCGGCCGAACGCCATGGTGGTGGAGATTTCGCGGTCGCCCGAGCCGTCCAGGACGGATTTCAGGGTTTCCAGCGGCGGCGTCGGGATGCTGATGTTGCCGCGGTTGCGCTGAGGTAGGGAACCGCCCAGCTTCTCGCGGCACTTGCGCAGGTATTTCATTTCCGCGCTGTCTTCGGCAGGGCGGTAGAACGGCAGCGCTTCCAGTTCGGAATCGTTCAGCGGAATGTCGAAGCGATCGCGGAATTTCTTCAGCGACTCGATATCGACTTTCTTGGTGTTGTGCGCGGTGTTCTTCGCTTCGCCCGCACCGGTACCGTAACCCTTGATGGTCTTGGCCAGGATGACGGTAGGCTGGCCTTTGTGGTTGACCGCCTGGTGGTACGCTGCGTAGACCTTGTACGGGTCGTGGCCGCCACGGTTGAGTTTCCAGATCTCGTCGTCGGACAGGTTCTCGACGCGCTTGAGCAGCTCCGGATCGTCACCGAAGAAGTGCTTGCGCACGTAGGCGCCGTCTTTGGCCTTGTAGTTCTGGTACTCGCCGTCGATGGCTTTGTCCATGCGACGCTGCATGCGGCCGTCTTCGTCCTGGGCGAACAGTGGGTCCCACATGCGGCCCCAGATGACCTTGTTGACGTTCCAGTTGGCGCCACGGAACACGCCTTCCAGTTCCTGGATGATCTTGGAGTTGCCACGAACCGGGCCGTCCAGACGCTGCAGGTTGCAGTTGATGACGAAGATCAGGTTGTCCAGGTTCTCGCGGCCCGCCAGGGAGATGGCGCCCAGGGTTTCCGGCTCGTCGCACTCGCCGTCGCCGATGAAGCACCAGACCTTCTGCTTGCCGGCCGGGATGAAGCCGCGGTTTTCCAGGTACTTCATGAAGCGCGCCTGGTAGATCGCGGTGATCGGACCCAGACCCATGGAAACGGTCGGGAACTGCCAGAAGTCAGGCATCAGGTGCGGGTGCGGGTACGAAGACAGACCGCCGCCGTCCACTTCCTGACGGAATTTGAGCATCTGCTCTTCGCTCAAGCGGCCTTCCAGGAAAGCGCGAGCGTAGATGCCAGGCGATGCGTGGCCCTGGTAGTAGATCAGGTCGCCGCCGTGTTCTTCGGTCGGAGCCTGGAAGAAGTAGTTGAAGCCGATGTCGTAGAGGGTCGCGCTGGAGGCAAACGTGGAGATGTGGCCGCCCAGGTCTGGGTCCTGCATGTTCGCGCGCATCACCATCGCCAGGGCGTTCCAGCGAACGATCGAGCGGATGCGGCGTTCCATGAACAGGTCGCCTGGCATGCGCGCTTCGCGGGTTACCGGGATGGTGTTGCGGTATGGCGTGGTGATGGCGTAAGGCAGTTGCGAGCCGCTACGGGTAGCGAGTTCGCCCATACGGGTCATCAGGTAGTGAGCACGGTCTTCGCCTTCTTTGTCGAGAACCGATTCCAGGGCGTCCAGCCATTCCTGGGTTTCGACGGGATCGAGGTCTTGCATGGCTTGCTCCAGGGCGGAAAGGCTTCCAGAATCGGTCGCCTGAGTTTGTTGCGACTGGCCTTGTGGGCAGACGGTATAAAAATTCTTGGATCGCCGGCGTTGTACCCGGCGTTGTGTAGTTTTACTACAAATCTTTGGCCGTTTCAGCTTTTCGACTTGTATATACAGTAGTAAAACTACAGCTGAACGATGTTTTCGCTCGTGTGAAGCTGTGAAACGAATCGCTGATTTTGGTTAAAACAACAAGTAGATCAAGTGAAACGTTGAGCTGGTGGTCAAAAATTATATGAAACCAGCAATTTTTAACCTTTGTTCGACAGTCCAGCCCGTTTTGTAGGTAAAACCACCACATCGGGTAGTCTTTTGAACGCCGATCAAGGATAGACCATGAGCCTTCCTTCGCTGGCTGATCTGCCGGCCATCCTGCTGCCGTTGGTCACACGGGCACAACAGTCCTTTGGTATAGCGCTGTCATCCCTGAGCGATGTCGATCAAGCGGCTTTCGCTGCCTGGCCTGACGCACGCCGCGAAGCGTTCGACCGCGTCTGTGCATCCAGTGATTTCGTTGCCGAGCACATCATCCGCGAGCCGCGCATGTTGCTGGAACTGGCCGGATCCGGCGAGCTGGAGCGCAGTTTCGCGCCCGGCGAATTGCGTGGGCAGATCGCCGCTGCGGTGGATCTGGCCACCAGCGACGATGAGCTGGGGCGTAATCTACGTCGGCAACGCACGCGCCAGCAAGTGCGAATTATCTGGCGCGATCTGACCCGCCAGGCCGATCTGATCGAAACCTGTCGTGACCTTTCCGACATGGCCGATGGCAGTATCGACCTTGCTTATAAGTGGCTGTACGAACGCCACTGCCAGCAATTCGGCACGCCCACCGGGCGACGCAGCGGCGAGCCGCAGCAGATGGTCATCCTCGGCATGGGCAAGCTGGGTGCGGTGGAGCTGAACCTGTCTTCGGACATCGACCTGATCTTCGCCTACCCCGAAGGCGGCGAGACCCAAGGGGTGAAGCGCCCGCTGGACAACCAGGAGTTTTTCATCCGCCTGGGCCAGCGGCTGATCAAGGCGCTGGACCCGGTCACGGTCGACGGTTTCGTGTTCCGCGTCGACATGCGCCTGCGCCCCTACGGTTCGTCCGGCGCGCTGGTGCTCAGTTTCAATGCGCTGGAGCAGTACTACCAGGATCAGGGCCGCGACTGGGAACGCTACGCCATGATCAAGGCGCGGGTGGTCGGCGGCGACCAGGCCAAGGGCGCTGAGCTGTTGGAGATGCTGCGGCCCTTCGTCTATCGCCGCTATCTGGACTTCTCGGCCATCGAAGCGCTGCGCACCATGAAGCAGCTGATCCAGCAGGAAGTACGACGCAAGGGCATGGCGGCCAACATCAAGCTGGGCTCGGGTGGCATTCGCGAAGTGGAGTTCATCGCCCAGGCGTTCCAGCTGATCCACGGTGGCCGCGACCTGAGCCTGCAACAACGGCCGTTGCTCAAGGTGCTCAAGACTCTTGAAGGCCAGGGCTATCTGCCGCCCGCGGTCATCAACGAGCTGCGCGAAGGCTATGAATTCCTGCGCTACACCGAGCACGCCATTCAGGCCATCGCCGACCGCCAGACCCAGATGCTGCCCGATGACGAACAGGATCAGGCGCGCATCGCCTTGATCATGGGCTTCGCCGATTGGGACAGTTTCCATGAGAAATTGATGTATTGGCGCGGCCGGGTGGACTGGCATTTCCGCCAGGTGATCGCCGACCCCGATGAAGACGAGAACCCGCAGGACGGCGGCGAAGAAGTCGTCGGCGGCGAGTGGTTGCCGCTGTGGGAAAACTCACAGAATGAAGAAAGCGCCTGCCTTCAATTGCAGGAAGGCGGATTCGTCGACGCGCAGAAAGCGCTGAATCATCTGAACAACCTGCGCAACAGCTCGCAATTGCGCTCGATGCAGCGCCTGGGCCGCGAGCGGCTGGACGCCTTTATTCCCCGCTTGCTGGCTCAGGCGGTGGAGCATTCCGATCCTGATCTGGTACTTGAGCGCGTGTTGCCGCTGGTCGAAGCCGTCGCCCGTCGTTCGGCCTATCTGGTGTTGCTCACGGAGAACCCCGGCGCCCTGCGCAGGTTGCTGACGCTGTGCGCGGCCAGCCCGTGGATTGCCGAGCAGATTGCCCGCTTCCCGCTGCTGCTGGATGAGTTGCTCAACGAGGGCCGGCTGTTCAACCCGCCTCAGGCGCTGGAGTTGGGCGCCGAGTTGCGCGAGCGCCTGACGCGCATCCCCGAGGACGATCTTGAGCAACAGATGGAAGCGTTACGGCACTTCAAGCTGGCCCACAGCCTGCGCGTGGCCGCTTCGGAAATCAGCGGCAGCCTGCCACTGATGAAAGTCAGCGACTACCTGACCTGGCTGGCCGAGGCGATTCTGGAGCAGGTGCTGGCGCTGGCCTGGCGGCACACGGTCGCTCGCCACGGTGCGCCGCGTCGGCCGGATGGCACGCTGTGCGATCCGGGCTTCGTGATCGTCGGATATGGCAAGGTCGGCGGCATCGAGCTGGGGCATGGCTCGGACCTGGACCTGGTGTTCATCCACGATGGTGACCCGCAGGCCGAAACCGACGGCGCCAAGCCGATCGACGGTGCGCAGTTCTTCACTCGCCTGGGCCAGCGGATCATCCATTTGATCACCACGCAGACCAACTCCGGGCAGCTCTACGAAGTGGACATGCGCCTGCGGCCGTCTGGCGCGTCGGGGCTGTTGGTCAGCTCGCTGGGGGCGTTTTCACGCTATCAAGAGAACGAAGCCTGGACCTGGGAGCACCAGGCGCTGGTGCGCGCGCGGGTGCTGGTGGGCAGCGATGACGTGGGACAGGGGTTCGAGCAAGTGCGCGCGGCGGTGCTGGGTCGTGAACGCGATCTGGACACGCTGCGGGTGGAAGTCAGCGAGATGCGCGCCAAGATGCGCGACAACCTCGGGACCAAGGGCACGACCGCCGGCAAGGGGGCCAATGCCTTCGATGCCGCCTCGTCGTTCGACCTCAAGCAGGACGCCGGTGGTATCGTCGATATCGAATTTATGGTGCAATACGCGGCCTTGGCGTGGTCCAGAGAGCACCCCGAGCTTTCGCGTTACACCGATAACATCCGCATTCTGGAAGGTCTTGAGCAGGTCGGGCTGATGCCCGCCGCCGATGCCAGCCTGCTGCGCGAGGTGTACAAGGCGTACCGTTCAGCCGCTCACCGGCAGGCCCTGCAGAAGAATCCGGGCGTGGTCAGCGGCGATCAGTTCGCCAGCGAGCGGCATGAGGTGATGCGGATCTGGGCGCAGTTGGGGTTGAGTTGAATTTGCTGGGTTCTTGAGTGAATCCATTGGCCCTTTCGTGAGCAAGCTCACTCCCACAGAGGATCGCGTTCTCCTGTGGGAGTGAGCTTGCTCGCGAAGAGGATAGTGTTCCCTAGTGGGAGTGAGCTTGCTCACGAAGGGGGCAGCAAGAACGCTGCAAAATCCGGATTATTACTGGATCTATATAAAAGCTATGACAGGGAGGCGTCAGGCTGTGTGGAAGCGTCACGCAGTCTGATTGGCCTCCCTGCTCGTTTCTGGTCGTTTTGGATTGAGCATGAGAATTCTGATCGTAGGGCCCAGCTGGGTCGGTGACATGGTGATGGCGCAAACGCTGTTCCAGTGCCTGAAACAGCGTCACCCGCAATGCGAAATCGACGTGCTGGCGCCCGAGTGGAGCCGGCCGATTCTTGAGCGCATGCCCGAAGTGCGCAAGGCCTTGAGCTTTCCGCTCGGCCACGGCGTGCTGGAGCTGGCGACCCGGCGCAACATCGGCAAGTCGCTCAAGGGCCAGTACGACCAGGCGATCCTGCTGCCCAACTCGCTCAAGTCGGCGCTGGTGCCGTTCTTCGCCGGTATCCCGAAACGCACCGGCTGGCGTGGCGAATTCCGCTACGGTCTACTCAACGACGTGCGCACGCTGGATAAGCAGAAATACCCGCTGATGATCGAGCGTTTCATGGCCCTGGCCTATGAAAAGAACGCCGAGATCCCGCGCCCGTACCCCAAACCGAGCCTTTCGATCGAAATCGCCAGCCGCGACGCCGCGCTGGCCAAGTTCGGCCTGACCCTGGATCGCCCGGTGCTGGCGCTTTGCCCGGGTGCCGAGTTTGGCGAGTCCAAGCGCTGGCCGTCCGAGCACTACGCCAAGGTCGCCGAGGCGAAGATCCGCGAAGGCTGGCAAGTCTGGCTGTTCGGCTCGAAGAAGGATTTCCCGGTCGGCGAGAGCATTCGCGAGCGGCTGATTCCCGGCCTGCGCGAGGAGTCGGTGAACCTCAGCGGTGAAACCTCGCTGGCCGAGGCCATCGACTTGCTGTCGTGCGCCGATGCCGTGGTCTCCAACGACTCGGGCCTGATGCACGTGGCTGCCGCGCTGAATCGCCCGCTGGTGGCGGTCTACGGTTCCACTTCGCCGGGTTTTACCCCGCCGCTGGCCGATCATGTCGAGATCGTGCAACTGGGCATCGAGTGCAGCCCGTGTTTCGAGCGCACCTGCCGTTTCGGCCACTACAACTGCCTGCGCCTGCTTGAGCCCGACTCCGTGATCAAGGCGCTGGACGGGCTGGGCGGCGCACCGGTCGAGGTCGCCTGAGTTGCGGGTACTGCTGATCAAGACGTCGTCGCTGGGTGACGTGATTCATACCCTGCCAGCCCTGACCGATGCGATGCGCGCGCTGCCGGGCATCGAATTCGACTGGGTGGTGGAAGAAGGCTTCGCCGAGATCCCGACCTGGCACCCGGCGGTGGCCGGGGTGATTCCGGTGGCGATCCGCCGCTGGCGCAAGAACCTGTGGCAGACGTTCAAGAACGGCCAGTGGCGCCAGTTCAAGCAGCGCCTGCGCGACACTCGATACGATCTGGTGATCGACGCTCAGGGCCTGTTGAAAAGCGCCTGGCTGACCCGCTACGTCAAGGCGCCGATTGCCGGGCTGGACAAACAGTCCGCCCGCGAACCGCTGGCTGCGCGCTTTTATGACCGTACCTATGCCGTGGCCCGCGGGCAGCATGCAGTGGAGCGCACGCGGCAGTTGTTCGCTCAGGCGCTGGGTTATTCGCTGCCGCAAGGCGTGGGCGACTACGGCCTGGACCACAGCCGGCTGCTCAATCCCGAGGCCGAAAGCGCTGCGCCCTTCGTGCTGTTTCTGCACGGCACCACGTGGGCGACCAAGCATTGGCCGGAGCTGTACTGGCGGCAACTGGCCGAGCGTATCATCGCCCAGGGCCTCGAAGTGCGCCTGCCCTGGGGCAACCCGGCGGAAAAGGCCCGCGCCGAACGCATCGCTCAGGGCCTTGATAAAGCCGTGGTGCTCCCCAAATTGAATCTGGCCGGCGTTGCCAAAGTGCTGGCCAGCGCCCAGGGCTGTGTGGCGGTGGACACCGGGCTCGGCCATCTGGCCGCGGCGATGGACGTGCCGACCCTGTCGCTCTACGGCCCGACCAACCCGGGCCTGAGCGGCGCCTATGGCAAGTCCCAGGTTCATCTGGCGGGCGATTACCCGGCCTGTGCGCCGTGCCTGCAAAAGAAATGCACCTATCGACCGACGGCTGAAGATCAGCGCCGGTTCGATACCGAACGCGAGTGGCCGCTGTGCTTCTCTCGCCTGAATCCCGAGCGTGTGGCCACCGAGCTGGGTGCGCTGCTGCCGGCAAAGGAACATCCCTGATGCAACTGGCATTCGTGCTTTATAAATACTTTCCCTTCGGCGGCCTGCAGCGCGATTTCATGCGCATCGCCCTGGAGTGTCAGCAGCGCGGCCATTCGATTCGCGTCTACACCCTGATCTGGGAAGGCGACGTGCCGCCTGGCTTCGAGGTGCTGGTGGCGCCGGTCAAGGCGCTGTTCAACCATCGGCGCAATGAAAAACTCACCGACTGGATGAACGCTGACCTGGCCAAACGTCCTGTGGATCGTTTGATTGGCTTCAACAAGATGCCGGGCCTGGACGTGTATTACGCCGCCGACGGCTGCTATGAAGACAAGGCCCAGAACCTGCGCCACGGCCTGTACAAGTACTGGGGCCGCTATCGCCACTTCGCCGATTACGAGCGCGCGGTGTTCGCTAAAGATGCGAAGACCGAAGTGCTGATGATTTCTGAGGTGCAGCAGCCGCTGTTCATCAAGCATTACGACACGCCGCTCAAGCGCTTCCACCTGTTGCCGCCGGGTATTTCCCAGGATCGTCGGGCGCCGGTCAATGCCGCCGAGATTCGCGCCGATTTCCGTCGAGAATTCAAGCTGGGCGATGACGACCTGCTGCTGGTGCAGATCGGCTCAGGCTTCAAGACCAAGGGCGTGGACCGCAGCCTCAAGGCGCTGGCGGCGCTGCCCTCGGAGTTGCGCAAACGTACGCGTCTGTTTGTCATCGGTCAGGACGACCCCAAGCTGTTCCAGATGCAAAGCACCGCGCTGGGCCTGACCGACAACGTCACCTTCATGAAAGGGCGCAGCGACATCCCGCGCTTCCTGCTGGGCGCCGACGTGCTGATTCACCCGGCCTACAACGAAAACACCGGCACCGTGCTGCTCGAAGCGCTGGTGGCGGGTTTGCCGGTGCTGGTCAGCGCCGTGTGCGGTTATGCCCACTACATTGCCGAGGCCGACAGCGGCCTGGTGCTGGATGAGCCGTTCGAGCAGAACCAGCTCAATCAGTACCTGGCGCGCATGCTCAAGGACGATGCCGCGCGCAGCGCCTGGGGCAAGAACGGCCTGGCGTTCGCCGAAACGGCGGATCTCTACAGCATGCCGCAGCACGCGGCGGATGTGATTCTGGCGGAGCACCACGGATGAAACTGATCCTTGCTGAACCCTTCAAGAGCCTGTGGGCCGGGCGCGATGCGTTCGAAGCCGTCGAAGCGCTGGAAGGCCAGGTCTATCGCGAACTGGAAAACCGCCGCACCTTGCGTACCGAGGTCGACGGGCGCGGTTACTTCGTCAAGATCCACCGCGGCATTGGCTGGGGCGAAGTTGCCAAGAACCTGCTGACCGCCAAGCTGCCGGTCCTCGGCGCAGGCCAGGAGTGGCAGGCGATCAAGCGCCTGCAGGAAGTCGGCGTGCCGACCATGACGGCCGTAGCTTACGGCGAGCGCGGCAGCAACCCGGCAGCGCAGCATTCGTTCATCGTCACCGAAGAACTGGCGCCGACCGAGAGCCTGGAAGATGTGAGCATCAATTGGGTGAAAGAGCCGCCTCAGCCTCGCATGAAGCGCGCCTACATCGCAGAGGTCGCGCGTCTGGTCGGCATGATGCACCGCGCCGGGGTCAACCACCGCGACTGCTACATCTGCCATTTCCTGCTGCACACCGACAAGCCGGTCACACCTGAAGACTTCAAGCTTTCGGTAATCGACCTGCATCGCGCCCAGACTCGCCTGGCGATCACGATGCGCTGGCGCAACAAGGATCTGGCGGCGCTGTATTTCTCGGCGATGGACATCGGCCTGACCCGGCGCGACAAGTTGCGTTTCCTCAAGGGCTATTTCCTGCAGCCGCTGCGCCAGATTCTGGCCGAGGAAGCCGCGCTGCTGAGCTGGCTGGAAGGCAAGGCCGACAAACTGTACAAGCGCAAGCTGCGCTACGGGGATGCGCTCTGATGGCGGGTTGGAATCTGGAACCCGAATACGCCGCGCTGGCCGAGGATTTCGGCTCGCTGGACGCGGTGTTCGCCCTGCAGGGCGAGCGCCTGACCCGCGACCCGCTTTCGGAAGTGATTCGTGTGCAGCGCGACGGCGTGAATTATTACGTCAAGCGTTACGTGGCGGCGGGCAAGGGCCTGCGCCGTTACCTGGGGCGCCCGCGGGTCAAGTCCGAGTGGCAGAACCTCAAGCGCTTCGCCAAGTGGGGCATTCCCACCGCCGAGGTCGTGGCCTGGGGTCTGGAGCGCAATGGCGCGGCCTATGACCGTGGGGCGTTGATCACCCGTGAGTTGCCGCGCACCGAAGACTTGTCCGAGATCGCCCGGCATCACGATCTGCGCCTGAAGGACCGTTCGTGGGTCGATCACGTCAGTCAGCAAGTGGCCCGCTACACGCGTACCATGCACGACAACCACTTCACCCATAACGATCTGAAGTGGCGCAACCTGCTGGTGGACGATCAGTCGACGGTGTTCCTGATCGATTGCCCCAACGGCGCGTTCTGGGTCAGCTTCATGCTGCGCTATCGCATCACCAAGGACCTGGCGTGTCTGGACAAGGTGGCCAAATATCACCTGTCGGCCACCCAGCGTCTGCGTTTCTACCTGCAATACCGGGGTCGCGAGCGTCTGAACGCCTCGGACAAGAAGCGCATTCGACACATCGTCAGCTTTTTCGAGGGGCGCGAATGAGCGTGTTCATTGCCGACGCCGACCGTGCGCTGCTGGAGCGCCATGGCCTGGCGGATTTCGATTCGTTGTGGGAAGTCGAGCTCGATGCCGTCGACGAACCCAACACCGGCCGCGGCGGCTGGAGCAGCGTGTACCGTCTGGAGCTGGAAGGCTCGGGCTATTACCTCAAGCGCCAGAGCAACTACCTGACGTACACCTTGCATCACCCGTTTGGCGAGCCTTCGTTTTCCCGCGAGTTTCGCAATATCAGCCTGTATCAGAAGCTCGGCATCCCCGCGCTGCATGCGGTGTTCTACGGCGAGCAGAAGGTCGATGGCGAGCGCCGGGCGATTCTGATGACACGCGCGCTGGATGGCTGGACCGACCTGGACGCGTTGCTTGCGCAGTGGGGCGAGCTGTCGGCGACCCAGCGTCTGGCGATCCTGCAGGCCTGTGGACAACTGGCGCGCACGCTGCACAAGGCCGGGCAGGTGCACGGCTGCTTCTACCCCAAGCACATCTTCCTCAAGGCGCGAGGCGGCGCGTATCTGGCGCAGCTGATTGACCTTGAGAAAACCCGCAAATCGATCTTCGGCCAGCGTGACCGTGTCAAGGACCTGGAGCCGCTGCTGCGCCGGGCGCCGATGTGGAACGAGGCCGAGATCCGCGAAATGCTCGCTGCCTATGTGCAGGCGCCGGGGGACAGCGGGTTGGTGGATTCGTGGTGGCAGCGCTTGGCGCGACGCGGCAGCCATAAGCGCGCCGGGCGGTAAGCATGATTGAATCTGGATTGGCAACCTGTGGGAGTGAGCTTGCTCACGAAGCGGTCCGTGCATCCGATGGATCTTCTGTGTCAGCCCGGCCTTCTTCGTGAGCAAGCTCACTCCCACAGGTAATGGGTTGCTTGCCAGGTCAGTGAGTTGATCCTGATTGATAAAAGAGGACGCCGATGCGTTTGTCTGAACTGAAAAACGCCGGTCGTGCACCGGCGCTGCCCTTGAGCATCGAGCTTGCCGATGCCGCCGGGCCTGCGCAGTTGCAACTGCTCAGCCTGCTCCGCGTGTTGCCGGGGCAGCGTTATGTGGGCGCGGGTATCTGGCGCGGTCGTCCGGTGCTGGCCAAGTTGCTGGTGGGCAGCAAGGCCTCGCGGCATTTTCAGCGTGAGCGCGCAGGCGTGCAGTTGCTCGCCCAGCAGAATCTGACCACGCCGCTGTTGCTGGCCGAAGGGCTGCAGGAAGGCGAGGGTGGCTGGCTGTTGTTCGAGTTCCTCGATCAGGCACACAGCTTGGGCGATGCCTGGAAAGCCGTTGAATCCTTGCCGCCACTGGCCGACGAGCAACAGGCAGTGATCGGCGAGGCGCTGGGCGCCGTTGCGCAGATGCACGCCAAGGGCCTGTGGCAGGAAGACCTGCACCTGGACAACCTGCTGCGTCACGGCGGCAAGCTGTACCTGATCGACGGCGCCGGCATCCGTGCCGAAGAGGCGGGCAAGCCGCTGTCCCGGCAGAAGGTGCTGGAAAACCTCGGCGTGTTTTTCGCCCAGTTGCCCAAGTCGCTGGAGCCCTTCACCGAAGAACTGCTGGTGTATTACCTGCTGAGCAACGGCGAGCACGCGCTGCCGGTCGAGGCGCTGCAAAAGCAGATCGACAAGGTCAGCGCCTGGCGCTTGAGGGATTACCTGATCAAGGTCGGGCGCGAGTGCAGCCTGTTCAGCGTGTCCGATGGGCCGTTCGCGTTGCGGGCGATTCGTCGCGAAGAAGAGCCCGCCATGCTGCCGGTGCTGGAAAAAGCCGATGCGCTGATCGACGGCGGCCACCTGTACAAGACCGGTGGCGCCGCCAGCGTGGCCAAGGCCGAAGTCGCGAGCCGGGAGCTGGTGATCAAGCGCTACAACATCAAGAACTTCGCCCACTGGCTCAAGCGTTTCTGGCGCCCGAGCCGCGCCTGGCATTCCTGGCGTGAAGGCAACCGCCTGATGTTCCTCGGCATCGCCACGCCCAAGCCGCTGGCCTTGCTGGAACAGCGTTTCTTCTGGCTGCGGCGCAAGGCCTATCTGGTGACCGAATACCTGCCAGGCCCGGACATCATCGAACGCTTCGCGCCCTACGTGGCCAATGGCGATGCACCGGAAAACGAGTTGCAGGCGCTGGACACCTTGTTCGCGCAACTGCTGCGCGAGCGCATCAGCCATGGCGATCTCAAGGGCCACAATGTGTTCTGGCACCAGGACCGCTGGGCGCTGATCGACCTCGACGCGATGTGCCAGCACAGTTCGCAAAGCGCGTTCGCCGCAGCATTCGCCAAGGATCGCGCGCGTTTCATGCGCAACTGGCCAGCGGACAGCGCGCTGCACCAGTTGCTGGAGCAGCGCCTGCCGAAGGCGTCTTGAGGTTTGCAGAACAGCGACAGCCCGGCGGCTGTCGCTGAGTTTGCCGGGTGTTTAGCCGACTCGGGTCAGATTGATTTCCTCCAGCGCCATGATCAACGTATCGATATCGTCGTAAGGTTGGCGATGCACGTCTTTCCAGGTAGGGCGTTCCAGGTAAACCTTGCCTGCCGCGTTAACCTGCACTGGCGTGCGATGGATCGCCCCGTCTCGCGATCGGTGAACGATCACATGTGCGCCTGCGCTGTGTTCGGTAAAGAACATGCCGGGGCGTGAAAGGCGTTGATCGAGTGGAAGCTGCTGGGGAGGGCGAACGCTGAGCAGGCTGGCGGGGGGCTGCATTTCAATCCTGAAATCCCCTTTGAGAAACACTTCCTTGTCATGCATCGGCAGCCAGAGATTTTCTCCCGGGTCCAGGCTGATTTTCTGCCCTGATCCGGGGAGCCCATCAGTGACCCGCACGCCAATCCCGCCTTCCAGTTCGGCCAGACCGGGCGCGGATTCGGCGAAGGTATTGGAGTGGCTGTTGCGCACCAGTGCTACCCACCTGTGTTTGCCCATGATTGCCTGATGGCGACGAATGGTGCGCGAAGCGAAATACTTCATCACCTGTTGACGAGTGGTCCAGCGTTCATTGGCACCTTTGAGGTGGTAGCTGGCAGCGCAATCGATCGCGCGCACTTCGATCCCCTGATTGCGAGCCCTGAGCACCAGCTTTTCGAAGGTGTAAACGCTAGCCGGGCCAGTCCCGTGCCCGTTATCGAGCACTTTGAGGCTGTGCTTGAGGCGCTGGCTCATGATGCCGGTTTCGGCGAAGCGATCCAGGTCCGCTTGATGCAGATCGGTCAGCAGGTGTTCCAGATAGAGCGTCTTGACGTTTTGCTGGCTTAACAACGGGAGGTTGTCGATGATGAACTGCTTGCTGACTATCGAGTCGCGCAGCTCGCCAATGACCATGCCGTCGGTCTGCTCGTACAGCCGTTCGATAAACGTCGCGGGGGTAAGTTGTGGGTCGAGGGCCGGCATGACCGGACGCGCCGGCAGCTCGGCCACCAGAACTTTGCGGGCATCACGGATCAGCTTGTCCCGAAGCGCGTAAAACTCGCCCTGGACCTTCATCATCATCGGGTCATCGATTTGCAGGTATTGGGTGTCCATCCCTCTGCGTTCGAAATAGGCCAGTCGGTACAGCGTGTCTCTGGACGCGAGCGGCAGCTCGTACCTGGGGTCCGCCAGTGACTGTTGCAAAGCGGTGGGAGGGCTGGCGCTGGCAGGCTCGGATGACGCGCGCAACCATCCGGAACTCTCGTCCCAGCGCCATGCGGCTTCAGCCGCGTTGCTACTCTCGACAGTCGCACTCGCCCTGCTGCCGGGCAGGACGGGGTCCGGGCTTGACGCAGTGATCGGCGTCTTGGGCGTTGCAGGTGGGCTGGCCAGGTAGGTCTGGGCGAATTCGATGTTGAAGTCGCAGGGGGCATGGGTGGTCTCGGTCTCAACCAGGCTCGCCTGACGAGTGAGTCGCGTTGTTCCGCCTGCGGGGATTTCCTCGATGTGGGCGCTGATTGCACCTTGCAGTTCGGCGATACCGGCGATGCCCTCATGAGTCGTTGCTTGTTTCTGGTCAACCAGGGCTATCCAGCGTTTGGCAGGAGCGCTGGTCATGTCTTCACTGATGACTTTATGAGCGAAAAAATTGCTCATCTTTTGAGCAGCGGCACTGTCTGTCGATGCACTGGCCACGGGATGAAGTTGCACGTCATAGCTGGTGGAGGCACTCAGTGGCCTGACCTCGATGTTGTGGCGATGGGCCTCCTTGATGAGGTGGTAATAATCGAAGTCGCGGCTCAGGTTGTTCAGGGCGCCGCCATTGATGGCGTCCAGGTGATGCTTGATTTCATGTGAGCCTGCTCGAACCTTAGCTCCCCTGGCACGGTACTTGGCGAGCTTCTTCAGGTGTTTGTCGGTGAACAGGTGTGGCAGGTAGAGCACTTCGACGCGCTGCTCCACCAGATGCTGCATGTGCTGCATCAGAAATCGTTTGCTGGCGATGGACTTGGGCGCTTCACTGAGTACCAACCCATTGCTGCGGGAGAATGTGTCGATGAGCCAATCACTGACACTGGCGGATGACTCGACTTCAGGGAGTACCGGGCGCGCGGGAATCGTCGGCATGTCGGAAAAGAATGCGTTGGCGTCCTGGTAGAGCGCCTCTCTCAGGTTCTTGTACGTCTCCCCGACCTGTGCGTGATAGGCCTCGAACAGTTCGTCCAGGCCCATTCCATAGCCCATCGGTTCGACTTCAGTGGTCTGCAGGATGTTTTCCAGATGAGGTTGCAGCGCTTTGGGCATCTCGTAGTCATGGCGGGTCTTGGGCGCAGCGTTCGTTCCTTCCACCTCTTCGGAAAGTGGCTTGTAAGTGCTGGGCGTTTCATTGCCACCGCCGCGCAACCCTTCGCGGCCCACCAGCCGCCATTGATCCTGATCGTTCAACCTGACCGGCTGGCGTCCGAAAAACGCAAACGGGTTGGCAGGATCGATGATGTGCCAGCGGCCCAAGGCGGCGTCGTAGTGCACCTCGTAAATCAGATCGTTCATCTGGATGTAGCACTTGCCACGGTACTGGCTGACGCCTTTGCCATGGGCCAATTCGAGTGGCGACAGTTGCGAGCGAGCGATGTTGACGGCGCGATCGGCACTGACCACCGTACCGGTCGCGACCCCGGAGGCACTGGATTGACCGAGAGGCTGCCAATCGCCGGCGGTGTTCCTGACGGCGTAATGCCGGGTCGAATCGATGTCATCGACATCAGATCCGACGTTGCGAAACACCGCCGCGTGATGGTTCGTGTTGGGCCTGGCCAGCAGGTAAGGCTCTCGGTTCAGTTCGACCGGGAACAACTCGTCATAGGTCGGCAAGTCTGTGGACTGTTTGAAGGCAACCGGGCGCGCAGGGCTTTTCGAGTCCCTGGCGAGCTTGCGTGCTACACCGCCAAACCCTTTCAAGCCTACGGCAAGGTCGCCCGCGGCTCCGGCCATGTTGAGGACCGATGCCAGAATCAGCCCGTTGGCCTCTTGCGGCGAGTGCCCCGCCAGAGCCTGAACGGCCTTGAGGTTGTCGCGCAGCGACAGCGCCACACCCACGGCAAAGCTGGCGGGAGGGAAGGGCAGTGTCAGTACCGTGGCAATGATGTCGACGCTGGTCCAGATCATCTGGCTGAGCATGTCATGCCGGCCGGTGGTGGTTTCTTCCACGTCGCGCAACTTGCGTTCGACCACGCGGTTGAAGCAGATCTGGGCAAAGTCCGCGATCGAGTCTTTGGGCAGGAACGGAGCTTTGTTGGCGTTGCCCTGTTTCATGTCGTTGAGGAAGAACGAGAGGATTCGGCGCGCCTTGATCCGGCAGCGGTCCTTGTAATAGTCGATCATCCCGGGTTGTTCGAGTGATTCGACGAAGCTGGAGAACGCACGGAACTCAACCCCGTCGGGTGCTTGCGGGGTATAGAGCAAGGCGCTCTGACGCAAATGGGTTGGCAGAAACGCGAAGCAGCCCTGGACGGTTTCGACCTGAGTCAAGTTGGTACTGGGGATGACCAACTGGTCGATCAGTTTCAGGTGGGAGGCGATGAACGGTTTATCCACGTGAATCTGCAGAGGATAGATCGGGTAGCGTCGGCGGGTTTGCGCATCGGCGGCATGAACGTGGCTGATCGATTGTTCGAGCCATTGATACTGCGCCTCATCGATATTGCCCTTCAAAAGGCTGCGCAAGGCCGCTGTCTGCATCTGAACTTGAGCGATACGCACGGCAGCGTCCCGCCGTGATGAGTACGACGCCGCACTTGCGTCCAGCAGCGTACCCTTGACGAGTGCTGCGTAGTCATCGGCCAGCCATGTGCCGCGCACGGAGGCTGCGACCTTTGCCGGTGTGAGGGCGCTCAGGTCGACGTCTTGCGGCCCGGTAAACGTCGCGACGGTATCTGCCGAAGCGTTGATCAGGTCGATGCTGTCGTCGTAGCCGTTGCGTAGCATCAGGGTGTAGGTCAGGGTTTCCTTCTCTGACGTCACGATGATTTTGTCAGGGTCGACCGAGCCGGCGGGCATGCCCAGCAAGCGGTTGATCTTCTCGCTCGCGCGTCGGTGCACGTAGTCTTCGAACGCCTCGACCTGCGGATATTTGGCTGCCTTCTCATGCTCGATCGCACCGTTCGCCGCATCTTCCAGCGCGATCAGCTTCTGGCGATTCGCCTCGATGGCCTGGTGATACCAGCGCGGCGTATGGGCAGCATGTTCGGCAAGCGTCGTTGCAACCTCGTCCTCAGTGAGCTTGCGTAACGCTGTGCCGTAGTCGTTCAACGTGACCAGTTGCATGAAATCGGGGGCCGGTGCGGGCAGATGTTCAAGCGATTGCAGTACGGTTTTCAGTGCCGGGCGCTCGCTGACCGAAGCCTGCCCGATCAGGTAATCGGTCAGTTGTGTATCGGTGGTCCAGCTGGTCAGTTCCTGCAGCAGTCGGATTTCGTTGTAGAAGCCCATGAAGCGCTGTTCGCGCGGTGCATCCGGGGTGAACAGGATCAGCCGCTCCAGTGCGCCGCGCGTGTTCTCGTGGCGAAACACTATCATCCGGTTCATGTCCGAGGTGCCATTGAGCCGGATGCGTTGCACTTTGAATGCCTCGCCTTTAGGCGGCGCTTCGGACTGGCGGATGGCTTCGACGACGCGGTAGTCGTCGAGGGTGATGTGGCCCTGCATCTTCGCTGAACACGCGGCTTCCGCAACTTTAAGGTCCAGCAGATCGCGCATCAGTGCCTGGTTTTCAGTCTGGGCGTAAATGCCCCGCTGGTATTGCGCAAAGCCTGTGCGCAATTTCAGCCTGGCGACCAGTTCACCGACATAGGCCGTGGTTAGCAAAGCATGCGCATCCCCAGAGATATCGCCGTCGATGTTGATCGTGGTGCGGGTCAGGAAGTCCGATCCCTGTTGCTCGTCGCCCGGGTGCAGGCCATAGAGGGCCAGTTCGGGCAGCGTCCGGACAGTGGAATAGCTGTCATCGCTCAGCGGCAAGTCGCGCAAGGTCCGCAGCGTGATCCGGGCAGGGTCCAGGTCCAGGCCCAGGTCGTTGGCAAGGCAGGTGCGCAGGCTGACTTGCGCGAATTGCTCTGCAGACTCGGCGCCATTGAGTACGCTGGACAGCGCCACGCGGGCCTGATCGTAGCGTTCCAGGCGGCCGAGATAGTGCTGAACATCCTGTATCGGCGCTTTTTTGATCCAGTAGGGAAGATCATTGCGTAACGCTGCTTCATCCACGGCCTGCTCACGTCGTTGCAGCATTGCCGCGGGTCCGAACAGCCCCGGCATGCGCATGGCCGTTTCAATCTGCTTCTTCAATAACGTCCGCTCGGTACCGACATGCTGTTCGCAAGCGTGAAGCAGATCGTCCCGCTGTTTTGCAAACTGGCGTTTCAGCGCGTGTTTGTAAGGGTCGTTTTTGATGAGGGACAGCCGTATGTCAGCTGTGTCGAATGCATCCAGCGACAGCTGTGTGTCATTCGTTACCGCCAGCACGGTGCCCTGGTGGCGCTGGTCTGCATTCCTCAGCAGCGCCCATCGCAGGGTTTCATCGTTGAGCCACTTAGCGACGGTTTCAAGCATGACCTGCCGAGAGGAAAACTCGATGAGCCCGCAGCCGGGTAAAGCCAGCAGCGTATGTGCGATGCCAATACCCATGACCAGTGCGCCCCTGATTTCCACCAGCGAGCGGGAGTTGAACCTGATATGCAATGAATGGACGGACACTGCGTTCTCGTCCTCGCTTTGGTCGAGGTCGGGCAGAAGCGGTGCGATGTCGTATGCAAGGTCGTTTTCGTGGGACTTCAGGACGGATTCGTCCTGCAATGCCTGCTTCAGTTGTTGACTGAACAGTGCCCGGCGGCTCTGGCCCTTCGCACTGGGGGCTCGCCAATATTCATCGAGACGTTGCTGCAGCCTGTCCAACTGCTGGTCGACCTGTTCCTTGTCCTGATTGATAAGGGCATCGAGCAACGATGATTCGACCGGGGGCAATGCATCAAGCTCTGCGTCCAGATGCTCGGCGATATCGGACAGGCGCTGGAGAGCGGCACTGGCGGCTGGCTGGGTCGAGGCAGGTATCGCCCTGGCCGGTGTGTAATTCTGCATGAAGTGTGAGTTCCTTGGTCCCATGAACGGGGACCTTGATGGCGCGGAAAGAACCGCGAGATTCATTGCTTCAATCAATCACTCTTCGTTCATGTCGAGGGGGTACATATGTATAAGGAGGCGTCGGCGTATCTGGTCAGCGTGTCGGCGCACCGACAAGACGGTTTTCGCCGCCCAGCGCCATATCGGCTTCATTACGCTATAATCCCGCCCTTTAGCTGCCCGCCGTGCTTGCGCCGGGCACACTTATTGATCAGGCGCATGCCGCCTGCTGCAGACTTGAGAGGCTAGACCCTAGTGGCATTGACGATCCTTGGCCTGTCCGGCGCCCTTAGCCATGATCCTTCCGCGGCCCTGTACATCGACGGCAAGCTGATTGCCGCCGCCGAAGAAGAGCGCTTCGTGCGCGACAAACACGCAAAGAACCGCATGCCGTACGAGTCGGCGAAGTTCTGCCTGGAGCAGGCTGGCATCAAGCCGTCCGACGTTGACGTCGTGGCCATTCCGTTCGCCCCGATCAGCCTGTTCGGCGAAGCGCGCTGGCACTATGCCAAGCGTTACTGGTACGCCCCGGACCGCGCGCTGGACGCGATCCTGATGGGCAACCGCCGCTACAAGCGCTACCGCAACAAGATCGTCTGGTGCCTGGAACAACTGGGCTTCGACCCGAAAAAGGTCAAGATCGAGCCGGTCGAGCACCACCTGGCTCACGCTTCCAGCGCCTATCACTGCTCGGGTTTCAAAGAGAAAACCGCGATCCTGGGCATCGACGGCAAGGGCGAGTACGCCACCACGTTCTTCGGCTACGGCGAGAACGGCAAGATCCACAAGATCAAGGAATTCTACGACCCGGACTCCCTGGGCGGCCTGTACGGCGCGATCACCGAGTTCCTCGGCTTCGAGATGCTCGACGGCGAGTTCAAGGTCATGGGCATGGCGCCATACGGCGACGCCAGCAAGTACGATTTCTCGCGTCTGGCCAGCTTTGAAAACGGCGAGCTGGTGATCAACACCGAGTACGCCAACGTCATCGGCCTGCGTCGCTATAAAGAGAAAGGCAAGGGTTTCTACTTCTCGCCGAAACTGATCGAGTGGCTGGGTCCCAAGCGCGAAGGCGACATCGCCGACGAGCCGTACATCCACTACGCCGCCAGCATGCAGGCGCTGTTTGAGAAGCTGGCGCTGCAGATGATGGATCACTATCTGGGCGACATCCTCAAGGAAACCGGCAAGATCGCGTTCGCCGGCGGCTGCGCGCTGAACGTCAAGCTGAACCAGAAGATCATCGCGCGCCCTGAAGTCAAAGAGCTGTTCGTGCAGCCGGCTTCGGGCGACGCCGGTACCGCAGTGGGCGCCGCAGCCTATGTTTCGCACCAGCGCGGCGTGCCGGTGGAGAAGATGGAACACGTCTACCTCGGCCCTTCGTACAGCAACGAAGACGTGATCGCGGCCTGTGCCCGCCATCCGAGCCAGCCAAAATGGCGCAAGCTGGAAAACATGCCCGAGCAGATCGCCAAGATCATGGTCGACGGCAACCCGGTCGCCTGGTTCCAGGGCCGCATGGAGTTCGGTCCGCGCGCGTTGGGTGGTCGTTCGATCATCGGCTGCCCGAGCGTCGAGGGCGTGGCCGACCGCATCAACCACCAGATCAAGTTCCGCGAGCGCTGGAGACCTTTCTGCCCGTCGATGCTCGACACCGTCGCCCCGCAGATGATCAAGATCGATCACCCAGCGCCGTTCATGACCTTCACCTTCGAAGTGGCGGAAGAGTGGAAAACCCGCGTGCCGGAAGTCGTCCACGAAGACGGTACTTCTCGTGCCCAGGTGCTCAAGCGCGAATACAACCCGCGCTACTACGACATGATGAAAGCGCTGGAAAACCTGACCGGCAACGGCGTGTCGCTGAACACTTCGCTCAACCGTCGTGGCGAACCGATGATCTGCTCGCCGACCGATGCCCTGAACATGTTCTTCGGCTCGGACCTGCAGTACCTGATCATGGAAGACATCCTGGTGGTCAAAGACGGCGCGGACAGCTATGACACGCTCGGCTGAGCGTCATGTGTTGCAGTTCTGCCACGGCTATGACGGGCCGTTTCTGGACTGCGCCCGTCAATACGCCAGCCTGTTCGCCGGCAAGGGATACCGGGTCACCACGGTATTCCTGACCGGCGCAGCCGACGCCGATGTGGCGTCGGGCTGCGCGTCGGACGAAGTGCTGTTTCTGGAGTACAGCTCCAAGGCCATTCGCGGCCTGAAGCTGGGCGCCATCCGCGACCTGCGCAAGATCGCGGTCTCGCGCAATTTCAGCTTCTGCATCGCTCACCGCTTCAAGCCGATCTACATCGCGCTGCTGGGCACGCGCCTGCCGGTCATTGGCGTGCATCACGCCTTTGGCGACTACGAGCGCCGCAGCCGCAAGCTGTTCGCCCATCTGTTCCGCCAGCGGCTGAGCCTGCTGGGCGTGTCCGACGCCGTGCGCGACGACATGCGTAAATGCCTGCCCAACTGGCCGACCGGGCGGATTCAGACGCTTTACAACCGCATCGACGTCGACGCGCTGGCGGCCGTCCAGCTGCCCCGCGAGCAGGCTCGCGAAGCGCTGGGCCTGCCCCAGGATGCGTGGATCGTCGGCAACGTCGGCCGCCTGCATCCGGACAAGGACCAAGCCACGCTGCTCGGCGGTTTTGCCCGCGCGCAGTCGAAACTGTCCGCCGACAGCCTGGTGGTGATCATGGGCAAGGGGCGTCTGGAGCAGGACCTCAAGGAGCAGGCCATGGAGCTGGGCATTGGCCGCGAGGTCATGCTGCTCGGCCAGGTGCCCCAGGCCAGCCGCTACTTCAAGGCTTTCGATGCTTTTGCCCTCAGCTCCGATCACGAGCCGTTCGGCATGGTGTTGCTCGAAGCCATGGTCGCCGGGGTGCCGCTGATTGCCACCTCGGCCGGCGGGGCGAAGGAAGTGGTCGAAGGCGTGGGGATTCTGTTCCCGCTGGGCGATGCCGAAGGGCTGGCCCAGGGCCTTGTGCACTTGTCGCGGCTCGATGAGGAGCAGCGTCAGTCGTGCGCTGAGATGATGCGGGTGCGCCTGCGCGAGCGGTTCTCCGACGAGGCTGTGCGAGACGTGTTCTGGCGTCTGCCGCAAGTCACCGACCTGACTGCGGAGTCCTGATGCTCAATCGTTTTCAAGCCATTCGCGAACGCGGCTGGACGCCCATCGATGCGCCTGCCTATGCGCAAGCCTGGCAGCGCTTCGGCGGCAGTGTCGCGACTCACCCGCTGGTGGTCGAGCGCCTGGCTGCCCTGGCAGACATTCCGGTGCGTTATCTGGGCTGGGAGCAGAACGGCGAGCTCAAGGCCGCGATCCCGACCTGGGGCCGCTCGCTGGCGTTGTCCAAGGACGTGCTGAAAAGCCAGGGCAAGAAAGGCCTGTTCGACCTGGGCAATGCCGAGTTGATCCTGCCCGCTGCCGTCGACGCTCAGGCGCCGCTGCGCCATCGTGGCCGTTATCTGTCCGAGCTCAGCCAGGGCCGTTTCGCCACGCTCAAGCCTCAGGCCGAATCCCTGGCCATGGCCCGCGCGCCGGAAGATCTGTCGAAGAAGTTTCGCTACAACCAGCGCCGTGAACTGCGGCTGCTCGAAGAAGCCGGCGGTGTGGTGCGCGCCATCACTGACTTCAGCAGTGCCGAGATCGCCCGCATGTACTGCGACCTGTTCCAGCGCCGCTGGGGCTTTGCCGCCACCGGCGCCGAGCGCATGGCCGAAGTGGTCGAGTTGCTGCGCGAGTTGTTGATCGGTTCGGTGATCTTCCTCAACGATGCGCCCATCGCCATCCAGCTGATCTACCGCGTCGAAGCGCCGGAGTGGATCAGCGTCGAGTACATCAACGGTGGTGTCGACCCCGAAACCCGCGACTTCAGCCCCGGCAGCGTATTGAGCTTTCTCAATACCCAGAGCGCCTGGGAAGACGCGCGGGCCAAAGGCAAGGCGCTGCGTTTCTCATTCGGTCGCGCCGATCGTGAATACAAGGATCGTTGGTGCAACCCCGTACCGGTGTTTCAGGTGTGAGCCGCAAACAGGAACTGCTCAAGCGCCACCGCCGCAACAAGCGCGTGGCGTTGCTGGTGGCGCTGGTCATTCTGCTGCTGGTCGGCGTTCTGGTCGCCTGGTGGCTGCCGCCAGTGCTGGCCGTTCTCGGCTGGGTCGCCCATGAATCGTGGTTTTCCGACCATTTGTTCTACTCGCCGGCAGAGGACTACCAGTACCGTTTCCCTGAACAGAACGAGGTGCCGGGCATTCGCCTTGAAGGCGACCGGTTGTGCCTTGATCAACCCTTGGCCCAGGACACCTCGCAAACACTCGTGCTGGCACTGACCGTCAAGGCAAGCTGGCTGGGGCGGTTCTTCGACCCGGCCATCGAGCTGTCGGCCGAGGGCGCGAGCGACAGCCAGGCCTTCGAGCGCGGCGTGAACGGCCTGCGCTACCTCAATCTCACTGGCATGGCCGAGCCGCTGAGCGCTGGCACACTGCACATTCGCGGACGGCGTTGCAGGATTTTCGGCACGCCTCGCTTGTGGTCCTTCCTGCACGGCGACGCCCGGCGCAAGCGGGTGATGGTGATCGCGCCCCATGCCGACGATGCCGAGCTGGCGGCGTTCGGCCTGTACAGCCAGGCGGACGAAAGCTGGATCGTCACCCTGACTGCCGGTGAAATCGAAGCCGAGCACTATCAGCAGATGGGCATGAGCCGCGCTGAAGCCGCGCGCATCAAGGGCCGCCTGCGGGCCTGGGACAGCATCACGGTGCCGCGCTGGGCCGGCGTACCTGAATCGCGCTGCGTGCAGCTGGGCTATTTCTGCCTGCAGTTGCCCGCCATGCAGGCCGCGCCCGATCAGTCGATCGCGTCGCGCGAGGCGGATCTGTGCGATATCCGGCTGTTCCGCCAGTTCAACGGCATGACGCTGCCGGGGGATGCCGATGGCGCACCAACCTGGAACAACCTGATCGCCGACCTGCGCGCCTTGCTCTTGCAGGCCAGGCCGCAAGTGCTTGTGATGCCCCACGCGACCATCGACCCGCATCCGGATCACATCTGTTCGCAGGCGGCGGTGTTTGAAGCATTGCAGGGGCTTGAGTGGCAACCCGAGACGGTGCTGGGCTACGCCAACCATTTGCACGACAACGACCGCTGGCCCATGGGCAACGCCTACAGTGGCGTTGCGCTGCCGCCGGTGTTCGACACGGGCCAGGCGCTTGTGCCCTACAGCATCACGCTTGATACAGATCGACAGCGCGACAAGGCCATGGCCTTGGGTATGATGCATGACCTGCAGCCTCAGGCGCCGCTCAAGCGGCGTGTGCGCCGCTGGTTGCAGAACGTCCTCGCAGGCCGACGCTGGCCGGCCGAGGGCGAGAACGAATTTTTCAGAAAGGCCGTGCGCCGTCACGAATTGTTCTGGCGCAGGGAGCTTTGATTGCCGTCGGCCTCGAATCCGGGGTCGGCAGGCCGGGCGATGCGTGATCTGGTTTTGTAAGGAAGCCCATGAAGGTTCTATTTTTGGTCCAGAAAGAGCAACGCGCCATTCTGGATCGTCTGTACGACGGCGTTGCAGCCAGCTGCGACTGCGACCTGCGCTGGTTGAGCTCGGATGAACAGCGCAACCTGCGCCGCTATTTCCGCGAGCATGTGGACGTCACGCGCTACGACCGCATCGTGTTCTTCCTGCGTTTCAAGCAGGAAATCCGCCAGGCTTCGTTTATCCGCACCCTTCCCAATCTGGTGATCCTGGAGCACGACGCCTACCAGAATTACATCCCGTGCAAGTACACCGGCAAGTTCAGCGCGCACTACCGCAAGATGCCGTGGGTAAGGGTCATCAGCTCCGGCTTCATGGTCACCGAGCGGCTGCGTCAGGAAGGCTTCGACGCGGTGTTCGTGCCCAAGGGCTACGACCAGACGCTGCTCAGCGATCAGGGCCGCGAGCGGGATATCGAACTGGCCTTCGTCGGCAGCACCAACAGCGTGGCCTACAGCGGACGTAAAGCGCTGCTCGATGAACTGGGCCAGGTCGAAAATCTGGTGGTCACGCGCACCAAGTCCGGTGAAGAGTATTGCGACACCCTCAACAGAATTCGTTTCTTCGTCAGTGCCGACGTCGGCATGGGCGAGTACATGATCAAGAATTTTGAAGCGATGGCCTGCGGATGCGTGCTCTTTGCCTATGATCAAGGAGAGGCGGAAAATCGTGCGCTGGGTCTGCAGGATATGGAGAACGTGGTGTTCTACAGCGATATCCCGCAGTTGCAGCAAAAGCTTGCAATCCTTCGTGACGACCCCGCCCTTGCCGCGCGTATTGCGGTCAATGGCCGTGATCTGGCAGTGTCGCAGTTCGCCTTTGGCGCCATTGGTGCGAAGATCGTACGCGAGATGGAGCCAGCGTTGCGCGAACGGGCGCCGCTGAGCTGGTTCGAAAAACTGCGGGCCGCGTTAGGGGTCTGACTTGAACGGTTCGGATGCAGCGTACAGTGAAGTCAATTTGAAATCAGATCATGCTTGCATGCTATTTTTCCTGCCCCTCGACCGGGATGGCGACTGTGATGGACAAGCAGTCGCGTGGCCGTCGAGTGAGCAGCCAGAAGCCAGGGACCGAGCATAAAAATGAAATGGCCTTTAGTCTCGATTCTGGTGCCGTGTTTCAACCACGAGCTTTACATTGAAGAATGCCTGCTGAGCATCCTTCAGCAGGATTACGAAAACTTCGAGCTGATCGTTGTCAACGATGGATCGACCGACTCCAGCGCGCAGAAGATCGAGGCGCTTCGTCAGATTCACGGTTTTCAGTTTCACCAGCAGGTGAACAAGGGCGTCAGTGCCGCGCTCAACAATGCGCTGAGCCATGCCCGGGGTGAATTCATCATCACCCATGATTCCGACGACGTGATGCTGGCCGGGCGAATCCGTCGCCAGGTCAGTTACATGCAGGAGCATCCCGAGGTGGGGCTGCTGGGTGCGAAAGTCATCTATATCAACTCCGATGGCACGCCGCTCAAGCACAAGGCACACGCCAGGGCCACCGTACAGCGCTGGACGTTTGACCAACTGCTGGCCGATGCCTACGCCGTAGGCGCCCCGGTCGCGATGTATCGGCGTGAGGCGATCGACAAGGTCGGCGGTTACGATCCGTCGATCAAGGTTCAGGATTTTCAGATGACCCTCAGGATTGCCCAGGCAGGCTATGAGGTCGACATCCTCCCGGACCGGGTGACGCTGTATCGTCGCCATGAAACAAACATTTCCAAGACCGCGTACAAGAGCCAGCTTGACTACGATCTTCAGGTTATCGAGCCCTACAAAGACAATCCCGCCTATGAGTCTGCCCGGCTGGCAATCATCAACAAGGCACTGAAAGAGTCTGTTGTGGCGGACAAGAAGTTTGCCCGGGCGCTGTTCGCCAGCTTGCCGGTTCATCGCTGGAATCGCCTGACATGGAAGAGATTCAGGCATTTCGTCTTCAAATACAGTAAACCCAAGGGTGTGCAGTGAGTCGGCCATTACAGGAACAGTCGTTGGTGATCAGGGTCGCCTCGCAAGGAAATGTACAACTGCGTCAGATCGTCGAGCACCTGGGTGTTGCCGGGGCTGTTCTGGCCTTCGGCCTGTTCTGGAGCGTGGCAGGGGTGCTGCTGACGCCCACCATGAAGTTCTACAGCTGGCTGCTCACGGCGTTCGTCTATCTGCCATGCCTGTATCTGGTTGCTCGCCATTTTCACGAGTTTCGGCACACCGTTCTGAACCGGCGCGAACTCTGGTTGTTCCTGTTCCTGTTCGTGTGGTCGCTGGTGTCGCTCTCATGGAGTGCTGACGCTGAGCGATACCTGGTCATCATCAAGCGCGAGCTGTTCTTCTTGCTGTTGATCCTGGGCTGGATCGTATGGGGACGTACGTTCAATCGTCCGCTGCAGACCCAGATGATTCTCTGGGGAGGGCTGGGAGGCCTGTACTCCCTCGCGGCGCTGATCGCCTATCCGATGCGTGAAATTGACCGGATGTATGGTTTTGGCGGGTTCATGGATAACCCGAACCCGGCCGGTTACACCATCGCGGCGCTTGTCGTGCTCAGCTGCACATGGTGGCCGCAGAAAACCAGTGGTCGGGTCATCTGGGCATTGTTACAGGCGTGCTCGGTCGCCTTCGTGATCATGACGGGCAGTCGCGGTTCGATCATTTCGTTACTCGCGGTCGCCGGCGTGGTGCTGCTGTTGGGCGGAGGGCGTTTCTATCGCACGATGGCCGTGATGGCACTGCTTGCAGTGGTGGCTCTGGTCATACTCGAACCGTCCATTCTCCAGCGCGGTGATTCCGAGCGTCTGGCGTTGATGCAAGGGGCGATTGACCTGATCAAGCAACGGCCCTGGTTGGGCATCGGCTTGTCGAGCGATTACGAAGTGTCGGCCGGTGGCGTGGTGTACGGTCATTGCCACAACCTGATACTCGACACTGCCGTGCAATACGGCGTGCCGTTCACGGTGCTCTGGATGTGGCTATGGCTATGGCTGGGTCTGCGTGCATGGCGTCATCGCACCGAGAGCCTGGGCATGGCGATCCTGATGGTCTGGGTATTTGCCACGGTCGCGATGCAGTTCGACGTGTTCACTGTCTTCGGTCGCGCGCGTGCCATGTGGCTGGTGGTGTGGATGCCGTTCGTGCTGTCGCTGTGCCTGGGCAAGTCCGCGAAACAAACCGACGTCAGGCCGTAGCCTGGGGCGCCAGATGCTCGTTGAGGGTCTGGCGCTTCCATGAATGCGCGCTGTGCTCGATGTAGCTTTCGAAAAACACATCCCCGTCATTCTGCATCAGCCACGCATGATCGCTCTTGTAACGACGCATGTGCTGGAAATTGCGCAGGCACAGGCTTTTGCGTAGCGGGCGGCGCAGGGTTTTCATGTCGGCGATGTCGATCAGCCCGAGCACGTTCTCGGGGGTCATCACCACGTTGCCCAAGTGCAGCGAGCGGAAGTAGATCCCCTGATTGTGCAGCTCGGCCACGAAACGCCCGAATTGCCGGAGCAGGGCCGTGTCCTGATATTGGCCTGGCTCAGCAATCAGTTGGCGCAGGGTGCGACCCGGCAGCGGCTCGTAATGCACGACATCCCGGGCGATATCACCTACCCGATAGGTGGCCAGCACCTGCGGGCAGGGAATGCCTCGTTTGTGCAGCACCAGCGCGTTATTGGCAAAACGCTTCGCATAGGGAAACAACGCGGCGGATGAAATCAGACGCTTGCGCCTGAACAGCTTCATGAAATTTCCATCGGCCAGGCGTAAGACCTTGTCCCCGAAGAAGTCGGCTTCTATGACTTCGGCATCTCTGCGTAAGGCTTGGTAGTCGGCGTAGGCGAGTGCGCGCATGCGGGCTCCTTCGAAAATGGCCGCCATGATACCTCAGCAGGCCGGCAGAGGCCCAATGCTCTGGCCGTGTGTTAGTATTCCCGATCTTTTTCCCGTATCGATGACCATGAGCACGCCAGAAAAAAGCGAATCCTCCAGTCTGAAAATCTACCTTCGGCTGCTGACTTACGTGAAACCCTACGTGGGCATTTTCCTGCTCAGCATCGTCGGTTTTGTGATCTTTGCCTCCACCCAGCCGATGCTGGCGGGCATTCTCAAGTACTTCGTCGATGGCCTGACCAACCCGGAAGCAGCGCTGTTTCCCAACACGCCATACCTCAAGGATCTGCAGCTCTTGCAGGCAGTGCCGCTGCTGATCGTGCTGATCGCTGCGTGGCAGGGGTTGGGCTCCTATCTGGGCAACTATTTCCTGGCCAAGGTCTCGCTGGGGCTGGTCCACGATTTGCGCGTGGAGCTGTTCAACAAGCTGCTGGTGCTGCCCAACCGCTATTTCGACACCCATAACTCGGGGCACCTGATCTCGCGCATCACCTTCAACGTGACCATGGTTACCGGCGCTGCGACCGATGCCATCAAGGTGGTGATCCGCGAAGGCCTGACCGTGGTGTTCCTGTTCCTGTACCTGGTGTGGATGAACTGGAAACTGACCATCGTGATGCTGGCGATCCTGCCGTTGATCGCCGTGATGGTTGGCAGCTCCAGCCGCAAATTCCGCAAGCAGAGCAAGAAAATCCAGGTGGCGATGGGCGACGTCACCCACGTCGCTTCGGAAACCATTCAGGGCTATCGCGTGGTGCGCAGCTTCGGCGGCGAGAAGTACGAAGAAGAGCGCTTTGCCCACGCCAGCACCAGCAACACCGACAAGCAACTGCGCATGACCAAGACCGGCGCGATCTACACGCCAATGCTGCAATTGGTCATCTACACCGCCATGGCCGTGCTGATGTTCCTGGTGCTGTGGCTGCGCGGCGACGCGACGGCGGGCGACCTGGTGGCCTACATCACCGCCGCCGGCCTGCTGCCCAAGCCGATTCGCCAGCTGTCGGAAGTCAGCTCGACCATCCAGAAGGGCGTCGCTGGCGCTGAAAGCATCTTCGAACAGTTGGATGTCGAACCCGAAGTCGACACCGGTACGGTGGAACTGGACCGAGTCAAGGGCCATCTGGAGGTGCGCAACCTGAGCTTCACCTACCCGGAAACCGAGCGTCAGGTGCTGCACGACATCAGCTTCTCGGCCGAGCCGGGGCAGATGATCGCGCTGGTGGGCCGTTCGGGCAGCGGCAAGTCGACGCTGGCCAACCTGATCCCGCGCTTTTATCACCACACTGCTGGGGAAATCCTTCTCGATGGCGTGGAGATCGAAGAATATCGCCTGCGTAACCTGCGCCGGCACGTGGCCCAGGTGAACCAGAACGTAACCCTGTTCAACGACAGCGTGGCCAACAACATTGCCTATGGCGATCTGGCCGGCGCACCGCGCAGCGACATCGAAGCCGCGGCTGCCGATGCCTACGCCAAGGAGTTCGTCGACCAGTTGCCGGAAGGTTTCGATACCCAGGTGGGCGAGAACGGCGTGCTGCTCTCCGGCGGCCAGCGCCAGCGCCTGGCGATTGCCCGCGCATTGCTGAAGAACGCGCCGCTGCTGATCCTCGACGAGGCGACGTCGGCGCTGGACACCGAATCCGAGCGGCACATCCAGGCGGCGCTGGACCACGTCATGAAAGGCCGCACCACGCTGGTGATCGCCCACCGTCTGTCGACCATCGAGCGCGCCGACCTGATTCTGGTCATGGATCAGGGACGCATTGTCGAGCGCGGTACCCATGGCGAGCTGCTGGCACAGAACGGCTACTATGCGCGCCTGCACGCGATGGGGCTGGACGAGCCAGCGCCGGTCGGCGCGGTCTAAGGGCTGTCACCGATCCAGACGTAGCAGCACGGCTTGCCGGCGGGAGCGATTTTGACAACGCCCCGCTGGCAAGCCGTGCTGCTACGAATCGGCAGCGCTGCAAAAAATCTCCATCTGCGGTCACACCGAGTTGCCGTTCGGCCCTCAAGCCTTTGCAAACCCTGTGCTAAGATTCCGCCCTTGTTCATTCTTAGTTACGGGTTGTTCGATGAAGTTGTCCATGCCGCGTTTCGATCAGGCACCAGTTCTGGTAGTGGGCGATGTCATGCTCGACCGCTACTGGCATGGCGGTACCTCCAGAATTTCCCCTGAAGCACCGGTGCCGGTGGTCAAGGTCGATCAGATCGAAGATCGCCCGGGCGGTGCGGCCAACGTGGCCCTGAACATCGCGGCGCTGGGCGCCAAGGCGTCGCTGGTCGGCGTCACCGGCGAAGACGAAGCCGCCATCAGCCTGAACAACAGCCTCAAGGCAGCGGGTGTTGTCGCCCGTTTCCAGCGTGTTGCCCATCAGCCGACCATCGTCAAACTGCGCGTCATGAGCCGCCATCAGCAGCTTCTGCGCATTGATTTCGAAGAGCCTTTCGATACCGACGCCATCGCCGTGAGCGAAGAAGTCGACTCGCTGCTCGACGGCGTCAAGGTGCTGGTGCTGTCCGACTACGGCAAAGGCGCGCTGAAAAACCATCAGGTGCTGATCAAGGCCGCCCGCGATCGCGGCATTCCGGTGGTCGCCGACCCCAAGGGCAAGGATTTCACCATCTATCGTGGCGCCAGCCTGATCACGCCGAACCTCAGCGAATTTGAAGCCATCGTCGGCCATTGTGTCGACGAGGCCGAGTTGGTGGCCAAGGGCGCCAAGCTGATGACCGACCTGGAACTGGGCGCGCTGCTGGTCACCCGTGGCGAACACGGCATGACCTTGCTGCGCCCGGATCAGCACGCGCTGCATCTGCCAGCCCGTGCTCGCGAAGTGTTCGACGTGACCGGCGCTGGCGACACCGTGATTTCTACCCTGGCCGCCGCACTGGCTGCTGGTGAAGAACTGCCTCACGCGGTGGCCCTGGCCAACCTGGCGGCAGGTATCGTGGTCGGCAAGCTGGGCACCGCGGCCATCAGCGCCCCGGAACTGCGCCGCGCTATTCAGCGTGCCGAAGGTTCGGAGCGCGGCGTGCTGACCCTCGACCAGCTGTTGCTGGCCATCGAGGATGCCCGCGCCCATGGCGAATCGATCGTCTTCACCAACGGCTGTTTCGACATCCTCCACGCAGGCCACGTGACCTATCTGGAACAGGCCGCCGCCCAGGGCGATCGTTTGATTGTGGCGGTCAACGATGATGCCTCGGTCAGCCGCCTCAAGGGGCCGGGGCGCCCGATCAACAGCGTCGACCGGCGCATGGCGGTGCTCGCCGGCCTGGGTGCGGTGGACTGGGTGATCAGCTTCCCCGAAGGCACGCCGGAAAACCTGCTGACCCACGTCAAGCCCGACGTGCTGGTCAAGGGCGGCGATTACAGCGTCGATCAAGTCGTGGGCGCACCGATCGTCCAGGCCTACGGCGGCGAAGTGCGGGTGCTGGGGCTGGTGGAAAACAGCTCGACCACCGCGATCGTCGAGAAAATCCGCGGGCAGTGATTTCAGGTTGATGCGGTAAATGTGGGAGCCAGCTTGCTGGCGAAAGCGTCAGGTCAGACACCGCGATGGTGGATGATCTACCGCATTCGCCAGCAAGCCGGCTCCCACAATGATTTGTGGTGATTGACGAGGCGTCTCAGGTCTTGTGCAACGTCTTGCGCGCCATGCGTAGCAGTTGCTTGGCGCCCACCTTCAAGCGCCGTTTGATCCCCACCTTTTTCGCCTTCGCAGGCACCAGCCCCTGCGCCTGCAGCCAGTCCTTCCAGCGAATCCGCTCATCGCGCACCACCCAGCCTTCCTGTGCGGCGAAGCTTTCAGCCAAGTACAACCCGCGCGTGCCCGCCGGTGACAGCTTGTCGTTCTTGAGCGTGTACAGCTCAGGCAACGGCGAGCCGTTTTCCAGCGGCATCAGGTAAAGGTCCGGCTTGCTGCGGTTGAGCCGCGCCACCAGTTCTTCGTTTTCCAGGGTTTCATCGACGTGGAACAGGCTCAGCGGCCGGGCTTCCCGAGGCACTTCCAGGCGCATGTCGTAGATCAGCTGCAGCGACGCGGTGGGCAGGTGAACGTAGGCGCGAGGGCGTTCGATCAGGGTCATGCTGCCGCAGCGCACCGGCCGCGCGGCACCGGACAGCGGGCTCAGGCGAAACGGCATGGCCTCGCGGTAGTGCAGGGCGGCGGCGTAGGGCGCGGGCAGCCAGGTGTCATTGAAACGCCCGCCGAGCCAGCCTTGCGGCGTTTCGATCAGGCATTCCTCGGCCACTTCATGGATGGCCGTGAGCAGCGGCAGATTCAACTCGTGGGCCGGCACGTAGCCCGAGATCAGCTTCAACACCACATCGCCGCGGTCCTGGCGCCGCTGGCGCACCAGCACCCAGTAGTCGCGGTTCTGCCAGTTGAGCGTCAGGCGCACCGAGACGCCGAGGTTGGCCAGTTCCGTGGAAAACCGCTCGCTGTCCTGCACCTCGATCTTGCGCCGACGTTGCAGGGTCTGGGAGAAGTTCAGCGGCATCCCGACGCTCTGGTAACTCAGGCCTTCGGGCGTGGCTTCGACGAACAGTGGCAGGGTCTTGAAGTTGCTCGGGTTCTTGCGGATCAACGTTCGCGGCATATCGGCTCCTTCTTGCGTTGGGGTCGGCCGCCCTTGTCAGTGTTGACGGCGGATCACGGAGGCAGCAGTTGCCACGTTATGGGCCAGGTGCAGCGGGTTGATGGTGCCGACGATGGCCCCGGTGACGCCCGGGTGTTCGAACAGCAGCTCGAAACTGGCCCGCACAGGATCGACACCGGAACCTGCGCAAACGTGCCCGCTGGCCAGGGCTTTTTTGATCAGAATCCCTTTGGCGTGCAGAGCAGCGTAGTCCAGCACGGGTTTTTCGCCCTGCTCATTGAGGTTGTAGGTGACCATGGCGCAGTCACCGTCGCGCAGCGCCAGCAGGCCGCCTTCGACGGTTTTGCCGGAAAAACCAAAACCGCGAATCTTGCCCTCGCGCTTGAGCTCGGCCAGCGTCTGGTACACCCCGCAATCATTGAGGATGTGCAAATCGTTGCCATCCGAATGCACCAGCACCAGGTCGATGAAGTCGGTTTCCAGACGCTTGAGGCTGCGCTCCACCGACATGCGCGTGTGCGCCGGGCTGAAATCGTGGCTCGACTGGCCGGCTTCGAATTCTTCGCCGACCTTGCTGACGATCACCCAGTCCTGCCGCTGGCCGCGCAGCAGCGGGCCGAGGCGATCCTCGCTGCGCCCGTAGGCGGGCGCGGTGTCGATCAGGTTGATGCCCAGATCCCGCGCCTGCTTGAGCAGCATGCGTGCTTCATCGTCGCCAGGAATGGTGAAGCCGTTGGGGTACTTCACGCCCTGGTCGCGGCCCAGCTTAACGGTGCCCAGGCCAATGGGCGAGACGTCGATGCCCAGGCTGCCCAGCGGGCGATGCAGGTCGTGCAGGGTCTTCATGGTCATGGCAGCAACACGTCCCACACAGGCTTGGCCAGCGCAGGTTTGGGCAGGCCAACGCGCGCAGGCTGCGGAATCGGGTGAATGTCGTCGCGCGACAGCGATGCGAGTACCCGGTCGGCGAAGTCCGGCGCCAGTGCCAGCTTGGTCGGCCAGCCCACCATCAGGCGGCCCTGAACGTCGAGAAAGGCGTTGTCCGGGCGCACCAGCCCGCTTTGTGCAGGCTCGGCGCGGTCCACGCGCAGGGTGGCGAATTGCGCCTGGCTGAGGTCGATCCACGGCAGCAGTTGTGAGAGTTCTTTCTTCGCCGTAGCGATCTGCTCGGCGGGCTCGCGGGCCACGCCATCGGCCTCGGAAATGTCGCCGCCCAGGTACCAGACCCACTGGCCATCGGCGGCCGGGTGAGTGGTCACGGTGATGCGCGGCTTCGGCCCGCCGCCCAGGCAGTGAGCGTAGAGCGGTTTGAGGGTCGGGCCCTTGACCATCACCATGTGCAGCGGGCGGCGTTGCATCGCCGGATGGCTGACGTCCAGCGCTTTGAGCAGATCGGCGTTGCCGCTGCCAGCGCTGAGTACTACGCGCTGGGCGTGAATGTCGCGGCCGTCGACGCGCAGGCCGACCAGCTCGCCCTCATGGCGCAGCGGCTCGATTTTTTCGCCGGCCAGCAGACTGTCGCCCGCCAGTTCGGCCAGGTTTTCGATCAGGCTGGGAACATCGATGACCAGCTCGGCCAGGCGATAGACCTTGCCCTTGAAGCGCGGGTCCTGCAGGGCTGGCGGCAGGTCGTTGCCCTTGACCTGGTCGACCCGGCCGCGCACCGCCTTGCTGGCGAAGAAGCTGGTGAGATTGCCCGCCAGGGTGCCCGGCGACCACAGGTAGTGCGCCTCGGACAGCAACCGGACCCCGGAAAGATTCAATTCGCCCTTGCCGGCCAGGGCCTCACGCCAGCGGCGGGGCATGTCGGCGATGGCTTCGGAGGCGCCGGACAGCGCGCCATGCAGGGCGTACTTGGCGCCGCCATGAATGATGCCTTGAGATTTGACCGTCTGCCCGCCGCCCAGGCTGGCGCTTTCCACCACGATCGTCGAAAAGCCTTGGCGACGCAGGCGCGCATTGAGCCAGAGACCGGCAACGCCCGCGCCGACAATCAGCACGTCTGTGGAAATGGGGGACGACATGAACACCTCAAATGGCGAAACGAATCTCGCCATTATAGGGGAACAGGCCTTCGAGTAACCCCCTTAATGCCCGGCCGTTTTCGAGAACAGCTGGATCACCACGACCCCCGCGACGATCATCGCCATCCCGGCAATGGCCGGCAGGTCGAGTTTCTGGCCGTAGATGATCAGCGCCGCGATGCTGACCATGACGATGCCCATTCCGGCCCAGACCGCGTACGCCACGCCCACCGGAATGCTGCGCACCACCAGGGTCAGCATCCAGAACGCCACGGCGTAGCAGACGATCACCAGCAGCAGCGGCACGGGCGTGCTCAGGCCTTTGACGGCTTTCATGGAAACGGTGCCGATGACTTCAGCGCAGATGGCGATGGCCAGCAGGTAGTAGGCAGACATGATGGAAGTCCTCTTGCAGATACGTCTTCAATGGCTGCCGATTCTAGAGATTAATGAGATGGGGTAAAGTCATTACCTATCTCTGTGGCTGATAGGTTGCCGAATCATGGAATGGAACCTCGAACACATCAGGCTATTCGTCAGTGTGGCCGAACAGCGCTCGTTTTCTGCCGTGGCGCGGGAATCCCGGCGCGCGCAGTCGGCGGTCAGCGGCGCGATTGCCATGCTGGAAACGGATCTGGGCGTGACCCTGTTCGATCGCAGCAGCGGCCGCCAGCCTCGCTTGACCGAAGCGGGCGCAGCGCTGCTTGAAGAAGCGCGCGAACTGCTGCGCCAGTGCGATCGGCTCGATGGGCGAGCACTGGCATTGGCGCGCGGGCAGGAAGCGCGCCTGCGCCTGGCCCATGACGAAGCCATGCCCTACCAGCCGGTGCTCGACAGCCTCGACGCGCTGGACCAGCGCTTTCCCACTGTCGAGGTGCAACTGGCCAGCGGCGCCCAGGGCGATGTGGCGCGCAAGCTGCTGGAGCGCCGCGCCGACCTGGGCCTGCTGTTTCACCACGAGCAAATGCCTGAAGCGCTGGAGCGGCGGGTGCTGGGCAGCGTGGAAATGGTCACCGTTTGCGCGGTCGATCATCCGCTGGCGAACGAGCCGGTCATCACCCGTCAGCAATTGGCTCGGCATCGACAATTGCTGATTGCCCCGCAACAGAGCGGGTATCCCGGCGGTGAGCAGCTGAGCCCGAGGGTCTGGCGCGCCGACAGTTTCTACGTGATGGCCGAGTTGCTGATGCGCAGCCTGGGCTGGGCCTGGCTGCCGCGCCACGTGGTGCAATACCCGACTTATCAGAACCAGATGATCGAACTGAGCAGCGAGTGGACGCCGCCCGCGCTGGTGGTGGAAATGGTCTGGCGTCGTGACGAACCTCTTGGGCCCGCTGCTCGCTGGCTGGCCGAATGTTTCACTCATCATCTCAAGGCCATTGGCTGATAGACTCCGCGCCCATGAATAGAACTCTCTACACCCTCCTGTTTCACCTCGGTCTGCCCCTGATCGCCCTGCGCCTGTGGCTGCGCGCGCGCAAGGCGCCGGCGTACGCAAAACGAATTGGCGAGCGCTTTGCGCGCAATCTGCCGCCGATGCACAAAGGCGGCATCTGGGTCCATGCGGTGTCGGTGGGCGAAAGCATCGCCGCCGCGCCGATGATTCGTGCGCTGCTGGCCCGTTATCCACAACTGCCGATCACCATTACCTGCATGACGCCGACCGGCTCCGAGCGCATCCAGTCGATGTTCGGCAATGAGCCGCGCATTCAGCACTGCTATTTGCCCTATGACTTTCCTTGGGCGGCCGGGCGTTTTCTCGATCACATCAAGCCTGCGATCGGCGTGATCATGGAGACCGAGCTGTGGCCCAATCACATTCACCAGTGTGCCAAACGCGGGATTCCGACGGTGTTGGCCAACGCGCGCCTGTCGGAGCGTTCGGCCCGAGGCTACGGAAAATTCGCCAGGCTGACCCGGCCGATGCTGGCCGAGATGAGCCTGATCGCCGTGCAGACCGAAACCGAAGCCCAGCGCTTTCGTGATCTGGGCGCGCGCCCGGAATGCGTGACGGTGACGGGGTCGATCAAGTTCGACCTGACCATCGACCCGCAACTGCTGGAACGCGCAGCGCAGCAGCGAGTGGATTGGCAAACCACCGATCGCCCCGTGTGGATCGCCGCCAGCACCCATGCTGGTGAGGACGAAGTGGTGCTCGCCGCTCACCGTCAGGTGCTGGAACAGCATCCCGAGGCGTTGTTGATACTGGTGCCGCGCCACCCCGAGCGCTTCAACAGCGTGTTCGAACTGAGCCAGCAGCAGGGTTTCGCCAGCGTGCGCCGCTCGACCGCCGAGCCGGTGACGCGCGAGACCTCCGTGCTGGTCGGCGATACCATGGGCGAGCTGCTGTTTCTCTACGCGCTGGCGGACATCGCCTTCGTCGGCGGCAGCCTGGTGCCCAACGGCGGGCACAACCTGCTCGAGCCTGCGGCGCTGGACAAACCGGTGCTCAGCGGCCCGCACCTGTTCAACTTCCTGGAAATCTCGGCAATGCTGCGCGGTGCCGGGGCGCTGGAGGAGGTGGCGGATTCAGCCGGATTGGCGGGGACGGTGCAGCGCTTGATCGAACAGCCCGAGCAGGCCAGGGCCATGGCCGATGCCGGGTTGGGCGTGATCAAGGCCAATCAGGGCGCGTTGCGCAGATTGCTGGATGGGATCGGCCTGTTATTGAGGTGAATCTACCTGTACACCTCTCGGCGATTACCCAACTCGATCACCAGAATCCTCAAGGCTCCATTCTGGATGTCACAGATCACGCGCAAATCGCCGACACGGTAACGCCACAGTCCGCCCAGCGGGCCTGTCAATGCTTTGCCCGTGCTGCATGGATCCTGCCTGGTCGCGATGCGTTCATCCATGAAATCAAGAACGCGTCGCGCCGTCTGTTTGTCGAGTTTCTTGAGCTGTTTTTTCGCTGTCTCGGTGTACTCAATCGTCCAGGCCAAGCTCTTTCCTTACATCCCTGGATGAGTAGGTCGCTTCCTTGCCCTTGCGGACGCGCTCGAGGACTTCTGCCGCGAGATAATATTCTTCAAGCTCGGCCAGGCCGTGCTCGATGATCTCGCGTAGATAGTAGGCTTTAGTCCGCCCGGTGCTGGCAGCGAGATGATCCAGGCGCTGTTCGGTCTCAGGGGCCAGCCGAATTGAAGTTGGCATGGGTGTCTCCGCAATACGTGTATTCACTGTATTGTGCGGATGCTACTCGGGTGTCGCCTGTTCTTCAATTCAGATTGCTACCGCTCCGTCGGCCTCTCGAAATTCTTCGCCGCTTCCTTGGCCAGATCCGGCGGCAGGAAGTCCTTGTCCGGGTTGTAGTCGGATTTCAGGTAGCGCGACAGGTCCTGCAGATCGGCCGGGCTCAAGGTGCCGGCGGCCTGTTTCAGGCGCAGGTTGTCGAGGATGTAGTCGTAGCGGGTGTTGTTGTAGTCGCGCACCGAGGCGTAGAGCTGGCGCTGGGCGTCGAGCACGTCGACGATGTTGCGCGTGCCCACCTGATAGCCGATTTCCGTGGCTTCCAGCGCGCTCTGGTTGGAGATGATCGACTGTTTGCGCGCTTGTACCTGCTCCACGTCGGTGTTCACCGCGCGGTGCAGGTTGCGGGTGTTTTCCACCACCTGCCGGCGCAGGCCTTCGCGCTGCTGTTCGGTCTGGGTCAGGCGGGCGTAGGCTTCGCGCACTTGCGAGCTGGTCAGGCCGCCGCTGTAGATCGGAATGTTGACCTGCAGGCCGATGGTGCGCTGCTCGACGCTGCCGTGGAAATCCTGCCCGGTGTAGTTCGGGTTGGTGAAACCCAGTGGGTCGTTGTCGCCTTTCTGGTATTGCGCGACCGCATCGACGGTGGGCGCGTGCCCGGCCTTGCGCTGGCGCAGGGTTTCTTCGGCGGCGCTGACCGCGTAGTTGCTGGCCTGAAGATTGAGGTTCTGCTGCGAGGCCGTATCGACCCAGGATTTCGCATCGTTGGGCGAGGGCGCGAGGACCGGCAGGGTGTGCACGATGCCTTCGATGGAGTTGTAGTCGCGGTTGGTCAGTGTCACCAGCGCCTGGAAGGCGTCATCGACCTGGCGCTTGGCGACGATCCGCGCCGCGCGGGCGGTGTCGTAGCTGGCCTGGGCCTGGAGCACGTCGGTCTTGTCCG
This sequence comes from Pseudomonas sp. 2, assembly GCF_056627435.1. Classification (NCBI taxonomy): domain Bacteria; kingdom Pseudomonadati; phylum Pseudomonadota; class Gammaproteobacteria; order Pseudomonadales; family Pseudomonadaceae; genus Pseudomonas; species Pseudomonas sp. 2. The sequence goes on along the minus strand of NZ_JBWXNG010000015.1, from coordinate 88,032 downwards.
AGAGGCCCACGTCGAAGCGTTCGTTGGCCTGGTCGAGCTGGCGCTTGAACGCGGCTTCTTCGGCCTTGGTCGAGGCCAGATTGTCCTGGGCGCGCAGCACCGAGAAATAATCCTCGGCGCTTTGCAGGATCAGGTTCTGCTCGGTGGCGGACAACTGCAGGATCGCCTGCTCGTTCACATCCTTGGCGGCCTTGAGCTGGAACCAGCGGTCGGCGCGGAAGATCGGCTGGCTCAACGTGGCGCGATAGACCGTACCGCTGCGGTTGATCACCGCCGAGGGCTCGTCGATCTTGGTGCGGGTGTTGTTGATGTCGGCGCCGCCGGACAAATTGGGCAACAGGCCTGCTCGCGCCTGGGGCACGATTTCTTTCTGGGCGTCGTAGCTGGCGCGGGCAGCGGCCAGATCAGCGTTGTTGTTCACCGCTTCCTGGTAAACGCTGACCAGCCCGGTCCGGGTCGGCAGAGGCAGATCCGCTGCTGTGGCCATCGCGTTCGATGCGCATGAAACGGCAATGGCCAGTGAGAGTTTGCGCAGCATAGACATTCCCTAGTAGTTGTTGTCGCCGGATCAGGGGCGAGCCGCTTTGGCACAGCTTGCGAGTGTAGTTGCGGACGATCGCGACAACAATCCGGCATATCGGCCATTTAACGAGCGTTTGAATTCCGCGCTTGGCGTTTGCGGCATCTCGCGTCTAGACTGACGCCGTTCTTGTCGGGGTGCCTTGCTGTGAGGCTGAGATCGGATAATCCGGATCCCGTTGAACCTGATCAGGTTAGCGCCTGCGTAGGGAACAAGATTTCTCGTCACCCGGCGAGTCCTCTTGAGTATCGTCCGGGGTCTTTGTTGTTCAAATTTTGAACAGTCCTCGCTTTTCGATTCTCAGCATCCATTTATCCACAGGGTGCATCCGTCCGTTCGAATCAGGCTCAAGCTCCGACAATCCATGCGCTGCACGATGATGTCCGGAGAGCCCGTGATGAGTACAAGACTAAAAAACGCCAATCTGAGTGAGTCCGCCCAGGTCGATTCGGGGTCGGTTCAGCCGTTCACCCGTTCCCAGAAAATCTACGTTCAGGGTTCGCGTCCGGACATCCGCGTGCCGATGCGCGAAATCAGCCTGGACGTTACGCCCACCGACTTCGGCGGCGAAATCAATGCGCCGGTCTGCGTCTACGACACCTCGGGCCCCTACACCGACCCGAATGTGGTCATCGACGTGCGCAAGGGCTTGGGCGATGTGCGCTCGGCCTGGATCAATGACCGTGGCGACACCGAACGCCTCGACGGCCTGAGCTCGGAGTTCGGCCAGCAGCGCCTGGCCGACGCAGAACTGACCAAGCTGCGCTTCGCCCACGTGCGCAACCCGCGCCGGGCCAAGGCGGGCGCCAACGTCAGCCAGATGCATTACGCGCGCAAAGGCATCATCACCGCCGAGATGGAATACGTCGCCATCCGCGAAAACATGAAGCTGCAAGAGGCCCGCGCCGCCGGCCTGCTCAAGCAGCAGCACGCCGGGCACAGCTTCGGCGCGAGCATTCCGAAGGAAATCACCCCGGAGTTCGTGCGCGAGGAAATCGCCCGTGGCCGCGCGATCATTCCGGCCAACATCAACCACGTCGAACTCGAACCGATGATCATCGGCCGTAACTTCCTGGTGAAGATCAACGGCAACATCGGCAACAGCGCGCTGGGTTCGTCCATCGAAGAAGAAGTGGCGAAGCTGACATGGGGCATTCGCTGGGGCTCGGACACGGTGATGGACCTGTCCACCGGCAAGCACATCCACGAAACCCGCGAGTGGATCATCCGCAACTCGCCGGTGCCGATCGGCACCGTGCCGATCTATCAGGCGCTGGAAAAGGTCAACGGCGTGGCCGAAGACCTGACTTGGGAGCTGTTTCGCGACACGCTGATCGAGCAGGCGGAGCAGGGCGTCGACTACTTCACTATCCACGCCGGCGTGCTGCTGCGCTACGTGCCGCTGACCGCCAAGCGCGTGACCGGCATCGTCAGCCGCGGCGGTTCGATCATGGCCAAGTGGTGCCTGGCGCATCACAAGGAAAACTTCCTTTACACCCACTTCGACGAAATCTGCGAAATCATGAAGGCCTACGACGTCAGCTTCTCGCTGGGCGACGGCCTGCGTCCGGGCTCGATTGCCGATGCCAACGACGAAGCGCAGTTCGGCGAGCTGGAGACCCTCGGCGAGCTGACCAAGATCGCCTGGAAACACGACGTGCAGTGCATGATCGAAGGCCCGGGCCACGTGCCGATGCAGTTGATCAAGGAGAACATGGACAAGCAGCTGGAATGCTGCGACGAGGCGCCGTTCTACACCCTTGGCCCGCTGACCACCGACATCGCCCCGGGTTACGACCACATCACTTCGGGCATTGGCGCGGCGATGATCGGCTGGTTCGGTTGCGCGATGCTGTGCTACGTCACGCCCAAGGAGCACCTGGGGCTGCCGAACAAGGACGATGTGAAGACCGGGATCATCACCTACAAGATCGCTGCCCACGCGGCCGACCTCGCCAAAGGCCACCCGGGCGCGCAGATCCGTGACAACGCCTTGAGCAAGGCGCGCTTCGAATTCCGCTGGGAAGACCAGTTCAACCTCGGCCTGGACCCGGACACCGCGCGCTCGTTCCACGACGAAACCCTGCCGAAGGACTCGGCCAAGGTCGCGCATTTCTGCTCCATGTGCGGGCCGAAGTTCTGCTCGATGAAAATCACCCAGGAAGTGCGCGAGTACGCGGCCAATCAGAAGATCGAGGCTGTGGATATCTCGGTGGCCGAAGGGATGCGCGAGCAGGCTGAGCGGTTCAAGCATGAAGGCAGCCAGCTTTACAAAAAAATCTGATAAATCGCGTCGCTTCATTCGTGAGCAAGCTCACTCCCACAGGTTTGTATGTTTCCCGATGTATGGGCAGGAACACGGATCTTTGTGGGAGCGAGCTTGCTCGCGAAGAGGCCAGCAATCACACCGCAAAATTCATTACAACAATGCTCCTCTGAGATCACACATTGTGAACACACCCGGCACTTACTCCCCTGACATCCCCGTCCCCGCCGCCAATCGGGTTTTCGGCGGGCGCGACTTGTTCGCGCTCTGGTTCTCCCTGGGCGTGGGCCTGATGGTCCTGCAGACTGGCGCGCTGCTGGCGCCGGGCCTGGGTCTTTCCGGCTCCATGCTGGCGATTTTCCTGGGCACGCTGGTGGGCGTGCTGCTGCTGGCGGCCGTCGGCGTGATCGGCAGCGACACCGGCCTTTCCTCCATGGCCACGCTCAAGCTCAGCCTGGGCAGCAAGGGCGCGGCGCTGCCGGCGATTCTCAACCTGCTGCAACTGATGGGCTGGGGTTCGTTCGAGATCATCGTCATGCGCGATGCAGCCAGCCTGCTTGCCGCCGGTGCTTTCGCCGAGGGCAGTTTGTGGACAAGTCCGCTGTTGTGGACCCTGCTGTTCGGCGCGCTGGCGACCTTGCTGGCGGTCAGCGGGCCGCTGACGTTCGTGCGCCAGATCCTGCGCAAGTGGGGCATCTGGCTGCTGCTTGCCGCGTGCGCCTGGTTGACCTGGAACCTGTTCGCCAAGGCCGATCTGGCCGCGCTGTGGGCCCGCGCCGGGGATGGCTCGATGCCGTTTGCGGTGGGCTTCGACATTGCCATCGCCATGCCGCTGTCCTGGCTGCCGCTGATCGCCGACTACTCACGTTTCGGCAAGCGCGGCAGCGGGGTTTTCGGCGGCACAGTGCTGGGCTTCTTTATTGGCAACTTCTGGCTGATGACCCTGGGCGTCGCCTACACCCTGGCGTTCGCGCCGAGTGGCGAAGCCAACGCACTGCTGTTGGCGCTGGCCGGTGCCGGGATGGGCATTCCACTGTTGCTGATTCTGCTGGACGAATCCGAGAACGCGTTCGCCGATATCCACTCGGCGGCGGTCTCCAGCGGGATTCTGGTCAAGGCCAAGGTCGAGCATCTGGCGCTGGCCATCGGCGTGATCTGCACGCTGATCGCCTGCTTTGCGCCACTGGCGCAGTACCAGAATTTCCTGCTGCTGATCGGCTCGGTGTTCGCGCCGCTGTTCGGCGTGGTGCTGGTGGATCACTTCATCCTGCGTCGTCGCAGCCATGGCGCCGGGACTGGTGAAAGCAGCCGGAGCGCTGCGAATGAAGGACTACGCTGGATGACCCTGCTGGCCTGGCTGGGCGGGATTTCCACCTACCATCTGCTGGCCAATCTGTACCCGGATGTCGGTGCAACACTGCCAGCCCTGATCGTGGCTGGCGTGCTGCAGCTGATTCTGGGAAAGGCGATCAGCTCCGGCCGGGGAACAGTTCCGGCTTGATGATGCCGTTGAGCTGAGGGTAAGGAATCTTCAGCTCGATGTGGCCCATGGCGTATGGGGCAATCGTGGTGACCGGATATTTCAGGATCACCGCGCCGTACGTCAGGGCGACGTTGGAAGTGCGCTTGAATGGCCACATCTTCTGGAACTCGGTGTCCGTGTTCAGCTTCTGGCTGACCTGCCACGCCTGATGCGCCAGTTCCGCCTTGGCCCAGAACGCCGCTTCCTGGCCCGGCACCAGCATGTCGGCCAGGGTCAGCACGCGCTGCTGCTGGCGCGACCAATTGATGAACGCGCGGCCCGGATTGCCGTGGGCGCCGCCGGTGTCCAGGTAGCTGGACAGCTCGACCACCACGATACCGTCATGCTGCTCGCGTACCTTGGCTTGCAAATAGCTGCTGTTGCGCGCTGGCGCCGTGGCCAGGAACTGCTCCTGATAAGCCTTGATGCTCGGCGGCACCGGGCCGTCGGAGTCATTGCGGGTCAGTTGCAGCAACGTGCGCTGGACGATTTCATCCAGTTTCGGCTCGTCAGGAAAGTGCACCGTATCGATGTTCACCAGCGGGCAATCGCTGGCGGTGCAGCCGGGTTTGACCAGCTCCGAGGCGTCACGCTGAACGGTCAGCGGGCTGCGGTAGTTGGGCTGGAACAGGCTCTGGCAGGCGCCGAGTATCAGGGCCAGGCAGGCCATCGAAATGATCTTCAGAAACGACATGGTGATCCTTGGCATAGGCATAGAGGGCCATAAACGGCCATCACTTGTGTGCAACGGCAACGGGCTTGGACTGCGTTGGGCGCAATCAGTTCGCCACTGGGCGGATTAGAGTGCCTTTCGATTGTCGTCGTCTACCTTTACTGCCTGATTCGCCATCTCCGAGGGCTGCATCCCGCGCGGCAGCGCGTTAGGATGGCGCCATGAACCGAGTGCCTTGCAGTGAGAAATCCATGACCGACAGCGCCAAATCGACACCGACAAAGCATGAGATCACCCATCGCGAAACCTGCTTCAAGGGGTTCTACCAGCTCGATCGTCTGCAACTGCGTCACGAGCTGTTCGATGGCGGCATGAGCCCGCAGATCAAGCGCGAGCTGTTTGTGCGTCACGATGCGGTGTGCGTTTTGCCCTACGACGCCAAACGCGATCAAGTGGTGCTGATCGAGCAGTTTCGTGTGGGCGTGGTCGGCAAGCATCCCAACCCGTGGCTGATCGAAATGGTCGCAGGTCTCATCGATAAAAAAGAACAGCCCGAAGAGGTTGCTCACCGCGAAGGAGAGGAGGAAGCTGGGCTTGTCTTCGACGCGTTGTGGCCGATCACCAAATACTTTCCATCGCCCGGCGGCAGCAATGAATTCGTTCATCTGTACCTGGGCAAGTGCGACAGTGAGGGGGCCGGTGGGGTCCATGGGCTCGAGGAGGAGGCCGAAGACATCCGTGTGTCGGTCTGGTCGTTCGACGACGCGATGCAAGCCGTGAAAGACGGACGCATCGTCAACGCTGCAACTATCATCGCAATACAATGGCTGGCGCTTAATCGCGCCGAAATCAGGGGGCTGTGGTCGTGAATCTTCTGCGCGAGCGCTACCGTGTCGACCTTGCCGGGCTGCAGGCAGCCTGCGAGGCGAACTACGCGCGCTTGATGCGTCTGTTACCTGACATGCGCAACGAACAACGCTCGCGCCGGGTGGCCGTCACCCAGGGCGATCAGATGCTCGGCGTGCTGGCCGTCGAGGTGGTGCAGAACTGCCCGTACACCTCGACCCTGCTGGTGCGCCAGGAACACAGCCTGCCATGGCTGCCGGTGCCGGTGCTGGAAGTGCAGGTCTACCACGACGCGCGCATGGCCGAAGTGGTCGGCGCCGAACATGCGCGGCGCTTTCGCGGCATCTATCCGTACCCCAACGCGCACATGCACCAGCCCGACGAAAAGGCCCAGCTCAACCTGTTTCTTGGCGAGTGGCTGAGCCATTGCCTGGCGTGCGGGCATGAGTTCGAGGCGGTTCGCTGAATCCACTCAATTGCCTCTCGTAGCAGCACGGCTTGCCGGCGGGGCGGTGTTCCTGCGCATGATGCGTTGTCTGATACAACGCTCCCGCCGGCAAGCCGGACTGCTACGGTCTGCCTCCAACACCGTGTTGATCTTGCACAGATGAGAACTGCCACCCGTATCCGGGTTTGCCGTTGCCACAATCAAACACCATAATCCGGCCATAACCGCTCAAGGAGATGGCCTTTGCCGAGCGCAACTCCCGATTCATCTTCCGTCCTGTTGGTGCAACTGTCCGACAGCCACCTGTTCGCCGAGGCGGACGGCGCGCTGCTGGGCATGACCACGCGCGACAGCCTCAAGGCCGTGGTTGATCAAGTGCTCGCCGAGCAGCCGCAGATCGATCTGGTGTTGGCCACCGGCGATCTGTCCCAGGACGGCACGGTCGAGTCCTACCAGGCGTTTCGTCAGCAGAGCGAGCGGCTCGACGCGCCCAAGCGCTGGTTGCCGGGCAATCACGACGAATTGCGCGAGATGGCGATTGCCGCGCAGCAGAGCGACGTGCTGGACCCAGTGGTCGACATCGGCAACTGGCGTGTGACCATGCTCGATTCTGCCGTGCCGGGCTCGGTGCCGGGTTATCTGGAGGACAAGCAACTGCAACTGCTCGCTCAGGCCTTGAGCGAAGCGCCGCAACGCCATCATTTGATCTGTCTGCACCATCACCCGGTGCCGATCGGCGCGGCCTGGATGGCGCCGATCGGGCTGCGCAACCCTGAAGCGCTGTTTTCGGTGCTGGAGCGTTTCCCACAAGCCCGCGCTCTGCTTTGGGGCCATGTGCATCAGGAATTCGACCAGCTGCATCACGGGCTGCGCCTGATGGCCTCGCCGTCGACCTGCATTCAGTTCGCGCCCAATAGCCAAGACTTTGCCCTGGATGCGAAGGCGCCGGGCTATCGCTGGCTGCGGCTGTTCGACGACGGGCAGATCGAGACCGGCGTGTCGCGCATCGACCCGGAACTGTTCGAAGTCGACCTCAGTGGCGCCGGATATTGAAGGAAATGTCCTGATTTCGCCGCAAACCACCAACAAACGAGTGTTCACGCCGTTGTCCCTGTAAACTGCGTGGCTTTGGATTTCCTCGTGGGAGCCAGCAAGCCAGCTCCCGCAGGCTCAGGAGGCTTTTCGTGAATCCGGATCACTCCACGCTTCTATATATCCACGGCCTGAACAGCTCGGCGCTGTCGAAAAAGGCCACGCAACTGGCATCCCTCATGCAAACGCTGGGGTTGAGCGAGCAATTGCGTGTGCCCGAGTTGCATCATCACCCGCGTCAGGCTATCGCCCAGCTAGAGTCGGCGATCGAGGAACTAGGCGGTCGGCCATTACTGGTCGGCAGCTCGCTCGGCGGCTACTATGCGACTCACTTGGCCGAGCGCCACGGTTTGAAGGCGGTTCTGATCAACCCGGCGGTCAATCCGCACCAGCTGTTCGACGGTTTTCTGGGCACGCAAACGAACCTGTACACCGGCCAAACCTGGGAGCTGACCCACGACCACGTGGACGCCTTGGCAGAATTGGAGGTGCCCGCACCACAGGACCCGCAGCGCATTCAGGTGTGGCTGCAGACCGGTGACGAAACCCTGGATTACCGGCGCGCCCAGGCGTTCTACCGCGCTTGTGCGTTGCGCATCGAGGCCGGCGGGGACCATAGCTTTCAGGGCTTCACCGAGAAGCTGCCCGCGCTGCTGAGCTTTGCCGGGTTCGCTCCCGAGCTGCTGCAGGCTATCGATCTGTCGTCGCTGTAAGCGTTTCAGGCGGATCGAAGGGTTTGCTGCAACAAACATGTAGAACATTCTTGTAACAAAAGTGGCAACCCGAAATTTCATGAACGACTTGATGACGAGACCCCATGGCCAATCCCAGCGCTAGCTCTTATAACGCAGACGCCATCGAAGTCCTCTCGGGCCTCGACCCGGTCCGCAAACGGCCGGGCATGTACACCGACACCACACGGCCGAACCACCTGGCCCAGGAAGTCATCGACAACAGCGTCGACGAAGCTCTGGCCGGTCACGCCCGTTCGGTGCAGGTCATCCTGCACGCCGACAACTCCCTTGAGGTCGCCGACGACGGTCGCGGCATGCCGGTGGACATCCACCCGGAAGAGGGCGTCTCGGGCGTCGAACTGATCCTCACCAAACTGCACGCGGGCGGCAAGTTCTCCAACAAGAACTACCAGTTCTCCGGCGGCCTGCACGGCGTGGGCATCTCGGTGGTCAACGCGCTGTCCACCCAAGTGCGGGTGCGGGTCAAGCGTGACGGCAACGAATACGAAATGTCCTTCGCCGACGGCTTCAAGGCCAGCGAACTGGCGGTCGTCGGCACGGTGGGCAAGCGCAACACCGGCACCAGCGTGTTCTTCTCGCCGGACCCGAAGTATTTCGACAGCCCCAAATTCTCGGTCAGCCGCCTCAAGCACGTGCTCAAGGCCAAGGCCGTTCTGTGCCCGGGCCTGACGGTCAGCTTCGAAGACAAAGGCACCGGCGAGAAGGTCGAGTGGCATTACGAAGACGGCCTGCGTTCGTATCTGCAGGACTCGGTCAGTGACTTCCTGCGCCTGCCGGAAGAACCCTTCTGTGGCGCCTTTGCCGGTAACAAAGAGGCTGTGGACTGGGCGCTGCTGTGGCTGCCCGAAGGCGGCGACAGCGTGCAGGAGAGCTACGTCAACCTGATTCCGACAGCCCAGGGCGGTACTCACGTCAACGGCCTGCGCCAGGGCCTGCTCGATGCGATGCGCGAGTTCTGCGAATTCCGCAACCTGTTGCCGCGGGGCGTGAAGCTGGCGCCGGAAGACGTCTGGGAGCGCATCGCGTTCGTCCTGTCGATGAAGATGCAGGAACCGCAATTCTCCGGCCAGACCAAAGAGCGCCTGTCGTCCCGTGAGGCGGCGGCGTTCGTGTCGGGCGTGGTCAAAGACGCTTTTAGCCTGTGGCTCAACGCACACCCTGAAATGGGCATGCAACTGGCGGAGCTGGCGATCAACAACGCTGGTCGTCGTCTGAAGGCCAGCAAGAAGGTCGAGCGCAAGCGCATCACCCAGGGGCCGGCATTGCCGGGCAAGCTGGCGGACTGCGCGGGCCAGGACCCGATGCGCGCCGAGCTGTTCCTGGTCGAGGGTGACTCCGCAGGCGGTTCGGCCAAGCAAGCGCGGGACAAGGAATTCCAGGCGATCCTGCCGTTGCGCGGCAAGATCCTCAACACTTGGGAAGTGGACGGCGGCGAAGTGCTTGCCAGCCAGGAAGTGCATAACATCGCGGTGGCCATCGGTGTCGACCCGGGCGCCACGGACCTGGGGCAGCTGCGCTACGGCAAGATCTGCATCCTCGCCGACGCCGACTCCGACGGCCTGCACATCGCCACCTTGCTGTGCGCGCTGTTCGTCCAGCACTTCCGCGCGCTGGTCGATGCCGGCCACGTCTATGTCGCGATGCCGCCGCTATACCGCATCGACCTGGGCAAAGACATCTACTACGCCCTGGACGAAGCCGAGCGTGACGGCATTCTCGACCGCCTGGTGGCCGAGAAGAAACGCGGCAAGCCGCAGGTCACCCGATTCAAAGGCCTGGGTGAGATGAACCCGCCTCAGCTGCGCGAAACCACCATGGACCCGAACACCCGGCGCCTGGTGCAACTGACGCTGGACGATTTCGAGGCCACTTCGCAAATGATGGACATGCTGCTGGCCAAGAAACGCGCGGGCGACCGCAAGGCCTGGCTGGAATCCAAAGGCAACCTGGCCGAGGTGATGGTTTGATGCGAGCGTGGCTGGCCGCCTTGCTGCTGGCCGCCACTCCCGCCTTCGCCGCCCCGTTGCCGGAGCTCAAGCTGTTGTCCGAGCATCCGGTGGACGACATGGTCGGCGGCAACCTCTCGGGCCTGGCGTCGTGCGATGGCGTGCTGTGGACGGTTTCCGACCGCGACGACACGTTGCTGTATCGCCTCGACACCTCGGCGACGGTGTGGAAGGCGCGGGCGCAGGTGCTGGAGATCCCGCCGATCCCCGACAGCGGCCTGTCGGCGACACTGCGCGGCATGGCCAAGGCGTCGGCGCTGGTGCGTGGCGGCGATCTGGATTTCGAAGGCGTGAGCTGCGACGCGGCGGGCAACCGCTATCTCGTCAGCGAAGCCTACGCCACGGTGCTGAAAGTGCCGGTGGACGGCGCGCCGACCTGGCTCGACCTGCCGCAGAAACTGGTTCAGGAAGCGCAGGCGGCGGGCATGCTCCAGCACTTCAATGCGATTTTCGAAGGCATTGCGATCAACCCGGCGGGTGACCGGATCTGGCTGGCCGCCGAGCGGGAAAAGCGCGGGTTGCTGACGGCGAAGCTGGGCAACGACGGCTGGCAGTGCGACGCCAGCTGCATCCTCAAGGTCGAGTCGGGCAACGACATTCTGCCGCCGCAACTGGGCGGCAAGTCGGTGTCCAAGGACTTCTCCGACATTTCGCTGTACAAGGGCAAGCTCTACACCCTTGAGCGCGCGGCGTACCGAATCTGCCGGCGGACCCTGGAAACCGGGCAACTGGAGACCTGCTGGTCGTTCGCCAAAGAGGCGCTGAAACCCAACCGGCTTTACGATCAGAAATACGGCCTGACCGAAGCGCTGATCATTGACGAGACGGGCGCCTGGGTGGGCACCGACAACAATTTCGGTGCCCGCGCCGATGGCGAGAAACGCCCCATCGTCTGGCGCTTCGCTGCGCCTGAGGGCGGCTGGAGCGGCAAGCCTTGACCCAGGCTCCACCCGGCAAACGGGCCGGGCGTCTGATGCTGATCATCGTCTGGGCCGCGGCGCTGTTTCTGGCGACGCGGTTTTTTGGCGAGTGGGAGCAGCGTCAGGAGAATCCCAATACCAGCGTGACCTCCCAACACGGGGACGGTTACGTCGAGGTGCAACTGGTGAGCAATCGCCAGGGGCACTTCGTGATGACGGGGCAGATCAACGCCCGCCCCGTTCAGTTCATGCTCGACACCGGGGCGACCAACGTCGCGATCCCGCAAGAGGTGGCTGAAAAATTGAAGCTGCAGCGTGGGGCGCAGGTCGAGGTGAGCACGGCCAACGGCCGCACCGAGGCGTTCCGCACCACGCTGGATCGCCTGCAAATCGGCGATATCGTCCTGGATAACGTGCGCGCCCTGGTGGTGCCCGGCCTGGACGGCGATCAGGTGCTGCTGGGCATGAGCGCCATCAAACAACTCGAATTCACCCAGCGCGGCGGCACCTTGCTGCTGCGCCAGACGACAAAATGATGAGGCCCGCATGAGCGACTCCCTTGACCTCAGCCTGGACGGCGTAGAACGCCGGTCGCTGGCTGACTTCACCGAACAGGCCTATCTGAACTACTCCATGTACGTGATCATGGACCGCGCCTTGCCGCACATCGGCGACGGCCTGAAGCCTGTACAGCGGCGTATTGTCTACGCCATGAGCGAGTTGGGGCTGGATGCCGACGCCAAGCACAAGAAGTCGGCGCGGACCGTCGGTGACGTGCTCGGTAAATTCCACCCCCACGGCGACTCGGCCTGTTACGAAGCCATGGTGCTGATGGCGCAGTCCTTCAGTTATCGCTACACGTTGGTCGACGGCCAGGGCAATTGGGGTGCGCCGGACGATCCGAAGTCCTTCGCGGCCATGCGTTACACCGAGGCGCGTCTGTCGCGCTATTCCGAAGTGCTGCTCAGCGAGCTGGGCCAAGGCACGGCGGACTGGGTGCCGAACTTCGACGGCACGCTGGATGAGCCAGCGGTGCTGCCGGCGCGCCTGCCCAACATCCTGCTCAATGGCACCACCGGTATCGCCGTGGGCATGGCCACCGACGTACCGCCGCACAACCTGCGCGAAGTCGCTTCGGCCTGCGTGCGCCTGCTCGACGAGCCCAAGGCCACCATCGAGCAGCTGTGCGAGCACGTGCAAGGCCCGGATTACCCGACCGAAGCGGAAATCATCACGCCGCGCGCCGACCTGCTGAAAATCTACGAAAGCGGTCGTGGCTCGGTGCGCATGCGCGCCGTGTATCGCGCCGAAGACGGCGACATCGTGGTCACCGCATTGCCGCATCAAGTCTCCGGTGCCAAGGTGCTGGAGCAGATCGCCGCGCAGATGCAGGCCAAGAAACTGCCGATGGTCGCCGACCTGCGCGACGAATCGGACCACGAAAACCCGTGCCGCATCGTGATCATCCCGCGCTCCAACCGCGTTGATGCCGACGAGCTGATGCAGCACCTGTTCGCCACCACGGATCTGGAATCCAGCTACCGGGTGAACATCAACATCATCGGCCTGGACGGCAAGCCGCAGCTGAAAAACCTCAAGGCGCTGCTCAGCGAATGGCTGCAGTTCCGTATCACCACGGTGCGCCGCCGCCTGCAGTTCCGCCTGGACAAGGTCGAGAAGCGCCTGCACCTGTTGGAAGGTTTGCTCACTGCGTACCTGAACCTGGACGAAGTGATCCACATCATCCGCACCGCCGAGCACCCGAAGGCCGAGCTGATCGCGCGCTTCGAGCTGTCCGAGATTCAGGCCGACTACATCCTCGACACCCGTCTGCGTCAGTTGGCGCGTCTGGAAGAGATGAAGCTGCGCGGTGAGCAGGACGAACTGCTCAAGGAACAGGCCAAGTTGCTGGCGCTGCTGGGCAGCGAGACCAAGCTGAAGAAGCTGGTGCGCACCGAGCTGCTCAAGGACGCGGAAACCTATGGCGACGATCGCCGCTCGCCCATCGTCGAGCGCGCAGAGGCCAAGGCGCTGTCCGAAAACGAACTGATGCCGACCGAACCTGTGACCGTCGTGCTGTCGGAAAAAGGCTGGGTGCGTTGCGCCAAGGGCCATGACATCGACGCGACAGGGCTGTCCTACAAGGCCGGCGACGGCTTCAAGGCGGCGGCCATGGGTCGCTCCAACCAGTTTGCCGTGTTCATCGACTCCACTGGGCGCAGCTACTCGCTGGCGGCGCACACCTTGCCATCCGCGCGCGGTCAGGGCGACCCGCTGACCGGCCGTCTGACACCGCCGCCAGCGGCGACCTTTGAATGCGTGCTGCTGCCGGACGACGAGGCGCTGTACGTCATCGCCTCCGACGCCGGTTACGGTTTCGTGGTCAAGGGCGAGGACCTGCAGGCCAAGAACAAGGCGGGCAAGGGCCTGGTCAGCCTGCCGACGGGCGCCAAGGTGATCCTGCCGCGTCTGGTGCCGGATCGCGAGAACAACTGGCTGGCGGCGGTCACCACCGAAGGCCGCCTGCTGGTGTTCAAGATCAGCGATCTGCCGCAACTGGGCAAAGGCAAGGGCAACAAGATCATCGGCATTCCAGGGGATCGAGTGGCCAGCCGCGAGGAATACGTCACCGATCTGGCGGTCATTCCCGAGGGCGCGACACTGGTGCTTCAGGCTGGGAAGCGTACGCTGTCTCTGAAACCGGATGACCTCGATCACTACAAGGGTGAGCGAGGCAGACGTGGCAATAAGCTACCACGCGGTTTCCAGCGAGTTGATGCATTATTAGTGGAAAGCGCTACGTAAACGGCCGTTTTCAGCGCTTGATCTTCGTATTGTCACCAAGATCGACGCAGAATCGCTGGAGTCATCGGGCATATTCACGGATGATATGACGTCCTTTGGCGCCAGCGTGGCTGAGTGCCTTCATGTTTCTTGTGTATTTGACGTTGTGGGCCCGATTTAGGGTGCCCACCTGGACGGAATGATGAATTTTCTACGCGTTCCTTTTGTTCTGTTGTTAACCGGCGTTCTGGGTTTGGCCGGGTGCAGTGTTCATCAGCCTCAATCGCTCTATCAACTGGACAGCGGCGAGCCAGGCCAACCAAAACAAAGTGCCGGCGTGGCTGTATTGCTCGGGCCGGTTTCCGTTGCTGACTACCTGCAACGGGAAACATTACTGCAGCGTCAGTCCGATGGCAGCCTGACTGCTTCGAAGGACGGTCGCTGGGCGGGCAGTCTTTCCGCCGACATCGATCAACTGCTGCTGCGCCAACTGGCGTGGAAGCTCGACAGCCAGCGCGTGGTGATGGCGCCTGCGGCGGCGAACTTCACGCCGGATGTGCAGGTGGTGTTGTCGATCACTCGCCTGGACTCCGGTGAGAATCAACCTGCGGTACTCGACGCCCAATGGCGCCTGCTGGACCGCCGCGGCACCGTGCGCGACAGCAAGCTGGTGCACCTGGAAGAGCCCCATGCCGGTACCTCGGCCGCTCAGGTCAAGGCCCAGGGCGTGCTGTTGCAGCGTCTTGCAGAGCAGCTCAGCGCTGCGGTCAAGCCTGTCGCGGCTCAGCCTCTGGTTGCCGAAGAGCCTAAGAAAGCCGCTCAGCCAGCCAAGACCCGCACCGATCAGGACAAGCCGAAGATCCCGATGGCCTCGCCCATCCGCACCGATCTGGAAGTGTTCCGCTTCTGAGGATCACGGCCCACAAAAAAGCCCGCAGCGATGCGGGCTTTTTTGTGGGCGTCATATCGACGCTTTTGATCTTTTGTAGCCGTCCGGCTTGCCGGCGGTATCGATCTTGAGGGTATTACCGCCGGCAAGTCGTGCTGCTACGGATGCCGATCGGGGTTGTAATCCCTGTAGGAGCGAATTCATTCGCGATTGGCCGGCACGTCCGACGCATCTCTATCGCCTGATCCACCTTCGCGAATGAATTCGCTCCTACAGAGACCGTGTACGGCTGATCAAACCTTGCGCGCCTCATGCATGCGCGCCAGTTGGCGTTCAAGCATCGACGGATATGGCTCCATCAGGCGTTCCACGCAGCTGGCGCCCTCAGGGCTGGCGATCGGGCGGATGCGGGCGCGTTGGCGGATGGTGTGGTCTTCGCTGATCTTGCGCTCCACCAGCAGCAGGTTGCGGCTGTGTTGCGACAGGGCCAGTGCGTCCTGAGCGGTTTCGGTCAGCAGCAGGTCGATCTGGTCCATGCCGTGCAGGCCTTCGCCCAGGGTCAGGCCCAGCTGCAATTGCAGGGTGATGCCGCTGTCGGCCACTTCGATCTGCAACGCGTGGCTCAGGGCCCGCAGCAGCTCGCCGCAGCAAATGGCGTTGGTCAGATAGTCATCGCCGCTGTCCTGGGTGCTGAAGACCATCAACGAACTGCCGTCGTTCAGGGTGTGCAGTTCGCTGTCGTACAACGAGGCGGCCTGGTCGATGCAGTCGCGATAGCGATCCAGGAGTTCGGTCAGACGGGCGCGGGGCAGGCGACGCAGTTGCTCCTGCGAACCCAGCTGCACGGCCAGCACGGCGCTGTATTGCGGGGTCAGCGGCACTACCGGCAGAACAGGGCGCGGAGCAGGCTTTGCAGCGGCCACCGGGGTTTCGTCACGCAGGTCGGCGAACGGGTCGTCTTCGTCTTCCTGGTCTTCTTCGGCCACGATGCGGCGGGCCGGGATGGCCGTTGCGCGCGGTTTCGGCGCGTCGTCGAAGTCAGGGTCGTTCAGGTCGCTGGCGTCGAACTCGGGCGAGGCATCGTCGTCTTCGTCGACGTGCTCAGGCTCCGGAACGGGCGCTGGCTCAGGCTCCGGCGGCGCGTAGGAGGCCTTGAGCTGACGCGCCAGGTCGCCGATCTCGTCCTGACGATCGGTGGCCGGCGTGTACGGGTCGATGTAACGCAGCCACATGCGCAATTGCAGCATGGGCGTTGAGATGTGCCGACCCAGGCGCAGGCTCAGGGCCAGCGCCAATGCCAGCAGGATACCGGCCAGAATGCCCATGCTCTGCAGGCTGATGGTCAACGGCTGCTGGAACTGGCTCATGTCCAGGCTGATGCGCAGGGTGCCTGCGACCACGTCCTGGAAGGTGATCTTGATTTCGTACAGGCCCTCGGCCTCGCCCAGCAGGCCGTTTTTCGGGCGCTGGCCGGCTTCGGCAAGGATGCGGTTATCCATGCTGTAGATGGCCGCGTGGGCCACCAGCGGGTTCTTGACCAGATTGCCCAGCAACACGTTGAGGCTGAGGATGTCGTTGGACACCAACAGCTCAGTGGCCGAGGTCGCGGTTTGCGTGGTCAGGGCCTGGCCCAGCGCGTCGGCCTGCTCGTGCATGGCTTGCTTGAACTGCAAACCCATCACGCAGGCGTAGATCACCAGCGCCAGCGCGACGAGGATCACGTTGTGGCTGGCGATGCGCAAAGCTATCGGAACGCGTCGGTGACGCAATGCCCGGAAGATCAGCAAGAAGAAATTATCGGTTTTTACTGGCGTGGGCCGGTTCACTGAGCACGGCTCTCTTGGAGAAGTTGGGGCGCAGTATAGCGAGCGACCCAGATGCGGCAAAGCGCTCGCTGTGCCCGGTGGTCACTGAAAGTGCGTAGAATGCGGTTTTTTTCCACTGCGGGGGTGCGCCTTGCGCGAAATTGTCCTGATAAACATCACCGGCGAAGACCGTCCGGGTCTCACTGCGGCCTTCACCGGCGTTCTGGCCCAGGGTGGCGTCGATGTGCTGGATATCGGTCAGGCCGTGATCCACGACACGCTGTCGTTCGGCATTCTGGTGCAGATTCCGGATACCGAAAACGGTTCGAAGGTTCTGGATCAGGTCCAGGCCAAAGCCGATGAACTGGGGCAGCAGGTGCTGTTCACGCACGTCAGTGAAGACGATTACCAGCACTGGGTCGACGATCAGGGCAAGGACCGGCACATCGTCACGCTGCTGACCCGCAAGGTCACGGCCGAGCAGTTGCAGACGGTCAGTGCGATCACTGCGAAATACGGCCTGAACATCGACCGCATCGACCGCCTTTCCGGGCGCATGCCGCTGGACATGCCGAGCGACAAGGGCAAGGGCTGCGTCGAGTTTTCCGTGCGCGGCGAGCCTGCCGACGCCCAGCAGATGCGCGCCGAGTTCCTGCACGTGGCGCAGGAGCTGAACGTCGATATCGCGTTCCAGCAAGATTCGCTGTTCCGCCGCAATCGCCGTCTGGCCGTGTTCGACATGGACTCGACGCTGATCGAAGCCGAAGTCATCGACGAACTGGCCAAGGCCCATGGCGTGGGCGACCGCGTGTCGGAAATCACCGAGCGCGCCATGCGTGGCGAACTGGATTTCCGCGCCAGCTTCAAGGAGCGACTGGCGCTGCTCAAGGGCCTGGACATCAAGGTGCTGGATGAAATCGGTGCTTCGCTGCGCCTGACCGAAGGCGCCGAAACCCTGTTCGCCGAACTCAAGCGCCTGGGTTACAAGACTGCGATCCTGTCCGGCGGCTTCACCTACTTCGCCCGTCAGCTGCAGGCGAAACTGGGCATCGACTACATCTTCGCCAACGAGCTGGAAGTGGTCGACGGCAAGTGCACGGGCGTTGCGGTCGAGCCGATCGTCGATGCCCAGCGTAAGGCCGACCTGCTGCGCGAGCTGGCGAGCAAGGAAGGTCTGAGCCTGGAGCAGACCATTGCCGTGGGCGATGGCGCGAACGATCTGCCGATGCTGGCGATCGCGGGCCTGGGTGTGGCATTCCGCGCCAAGCCATTGGTCAAGCAATCGGCCAAACAGGCGATTTCGACGCTGGGTCTGGATGGTGTGTTGTACCTGTTGGGCTTCCGCGATCGCGAAGGGCGCAGCGCCTAAATTGAGGCGATAATGTGGGAGCCGGCTCGCTGGCGAATGCGTCAGATCAGACGCCCATGTGTTGAATGACACACCGCTTCGCCAGCAAGCCGGCTCCCACAAGTCTGTGTTGCCTTCAGCTACAATACCGTCCACAACGAATCGAATTCCTGCTCCGGCGCGTTGGCGTCCGGGGCGGTTTTCTTCGGTCCTTCCAGAATCTGATATTCGAACTGGTTGTAGCTGCCGGTCGTCGCCTTGCGGTTTTTCAGGGTCGCGCGGCGTTCGTCGCCACTGGTGTTGATCATCACCTTGGAGCCGTCCTCGAACGGCAAGCGGGGCGCGACCACGGTGGCGGGCACATCGATGGCCCGCACTTCAGGCAGCAGCAACGCCCGCAGGTACTGGCTGCTCTGTTCTTCGCGCAGCAACTGCATGCCACACGCCTGGGCGAACGGCGCGATCAGTTCGACGCCCATTTGCGTGCCGCCGCTGCGCACCTGACGCACCCAGCGCACCACCGCGATACTCCAGCCATGGCCGTGATCCTGAATGCCGATCACCTCGCCGGCCTGCAACTGGTCGGGCACATCCTTGGGCCAGGCCAGGCAATAGCCGCCAGGGCTGTGGTTGACGATATTCAGGCTGTAGGTGGGAAAACCCTTCTGCGCATCGGAAGCCGGCGCGCCGCCATCGGCTTCGTCGCGCTGGTATTCGATTTCCTCGAACGGCAGCATCGTCGACGAAGTGCCGGTGCGTTGCACGTCCATGGCCTGGCCCCACGGGTCATGCCGCGCGGGCTCCAGCGGTTCGAGGGTGTATTCGGTGATCTTGCTCACGGTCGCCGCCGGCACCAGCAGTAGGTCGGAGAAGCAGGTTTGCCCGCCGACAAAATAGTGCAGCGCGCTCATGCCGACGCAGACGGTCAGCGTGCCCTGGCCCGGCATGCGCTGAAAGGCGCGCTCCGAGACATCGCCCCAGGCCGCAGCCAGATGCTGCAAAACGTCGACCGAAAGGCCCGGCGGCACGTGCAGATAAGATTGCGAGCGCTGCTCGACGGGCGTGTCAATGTAGCGCTGCAAGGCTGCCGACAGCGCCCGGGGATTGATCCCCAGCAACTTGCTGCGCTGCTCCTCGGTAAACAGCGAGGTGTAGCGCGGCGCAGCGTCGGTGCCATGGGCCACGGCGTACAGGCTGGTCTCATCCAGCGGCTGTTGCAGGGTGATCATGGCGCTCCAGGCATCCAGCGCATCGGCCAGTTTTCCGATGTTGTGCTGGCGCATCTGGTTGCAACGGGAACAGCCCATCAGCAGCGCGACGATGTAGGTCTGTTCCACCGTCAGGGTGCGCGTGTGGTGCGCCTGATTGTCAGCGACCGGGATGTTGTGCAGTTGGAGCTGGCGAGCGATCTGGTAGATCTGGTGCAGCTCCAGCCACAGGCCGTCCTGCACCGGGCAGTAAAGCTGGTTGGCCCGGATCAGCGGGCCGTTGAGGCAATGCAGCGCCCGTTGCAGGGCGGTGGCCAGCAGCGTGATGCGGTCGCGGGTGAGCTTGGGCGCCACCTTGGCGATGATCTGTTTGTAGCCGATCGCCAAGTGGCTTTGCAGCGCCTGGCACAGGTTGGCGACCTTGCGCGGGCGCTCTTCGAGCACTACCGACTGGTTGAGAAAGTGCCGCTCCAGGTGCTTGCACACGAAAAACACTTCTGGGCGCAGCAGCTCGAGCAATTGCAGACGGTTATCGCTAGGGGTGAGCAGCTGGTTCAGTTCGCCGAGCCCCTGATAGAGCTGGCGGGCCATTTCGCCGAGGTTGGCTTTTGGCAGGGTGGAGATCCACCTTTTGAGGTCCTTCGGCGTCGCGTCACAGAACGACAGGCTCGACTGCGTCGGCACGGGCGCGCGCAACAACAGAGGGAGGCTCAAATTACTCATGTGACGGGTTAACTCCAAAAGCTACTGGCTCGAAAGGCTGCGAAAAACTGCATCGATAAATGTGCGCAGGCCGAGCGAAACGAGCAAGTTTACGTCAATTGGAAGCGAAATTTCCTACAACGCCGATAAACGACTTTACCACCATCGTTCTGCAATCACAGTCTTAATATCAAAGTGATATTGTATCGGCCATGATACGTCGGGTTCATGAAGGTTTCTGGCGGGCTGCATTCGGCGAATCCAGCCCGTCAAAAAACTTTGTCACGATATGTCAGGCAATAATCAGGCCTGAGCGGGGGTGGCCAGCAACTGACCCATTTGCGTTGGCGAACCTGCGGCCAGTGTTTCGGCCCATTTCACCTGATTCGGCCCGAACAGCACGATGGCGGTCGAGCCCAGTTTGAAGCGGCCAAGCTCTGCGCCTTTTTCCAGATGAATCGGCGCACGTGCCGCTTCGTCATAGCGGAAGGTTTTCAGCTCGCGCTTTGGCGGCGTGACCAGGCCGGCCCACACGGTTTCGATGGAAGCCACGATCATCGCGCCCACCAGCACCACGGCCATCGGCCCGCGCTCGGTGTCGAACAGGCACACCACACGCTCGTTGCGGGCGAACAGCTCAGGCACGTTTTCGGCGGTGGTCTGGTTGACCGAGAACAGGCGGCCCGGCACGTAGACCATCTCGCGCAGCGTACCGGCCAACGGCATGTGCACGCGGTGGTAATCCTTCGGCGACAGGTAGATGGTGGCGAACTCGCCGCCCATGAACGGTGCCGACAGGCGCGCGTCGCCACCGAGCAGTTCCAGTGCGCTGAAGCTGTGGCCCTTGGCCTGGAAGATGCGGCCGTGTTCGATCGGGCCCAGCTGGCTCACTGCGCCGTCGGCCGGGCACAGAATCGCGCCGGGGGTTTCGTCCAGCGGGCGGGCGCCGGGCTTCAACGCGCGGGTGAAGAAGTCGTTGAAGTGCGGGTAGGCGGTGCAGTCCTCGACCAGGGCCTGGGACATGTCGACCTGATAGCGACGCACGAACCACTGGGTGAACGCGTTCTTGAACCAGCGCACGCGGCATTCGGCCACGCAGCCGGCCAGGCGCGAGAGCAGGTGGTGCGGCAGCAGGTATTGGAAAAGGATAAACAGACGCTGTTTCATCAAGATTCCTAAGGTGTTTCGAAAAAAGGTTGAAGGCCCGGTGTCGGGTCACTTCTCGATCGGCGTGTCCGGGTGGTTGCCCCATTCGCCCCACGATCCGGCATAGCCCTTGATGCGTGGGTAGCCCAGCGCCTTGGCCACCAGATAGGTGAAGCCGGAGCGGTGGTGGGTCTGGCAGTGGGTGATGACTTCTTTGTCCGGCGTGATACCCAGCTCTTCGAGGATCTGCAGCATGTCGCTGCGGATGCGCAGGTTGCGCGCCTTGTCCATGCCGGCGGTCCATTCGAAGTTCACCGCGCCCGGGATGTGGCCGCCGCGGGCTGCGACCAGTTTTTCACCGGAGTATTCCAGCGGGCCGCGAGCGTCCCAGATCGCCAGATCGGCGGCGCCCAGGCGGCTCTGCAGGTATTCGCGGGTGGCGGTGGGTTCGTCGTGCAGAGTTAGTGGCACCGGGCCACCAACTGCGGCAGGCACCTCGCGCGACAGCGGCAGGCCTTCGGCTTCCCAGGAGAGAACGCCGCCATCCAGATAGTGGTATTTCGAATGGCCGATGACGTCCAGCAGCCAGATGAAACGCCCGGCCCAGCCACCGCCTTCATCGTCGTACACCACGTAGACGGCGTCCGGGTTGTGGCCCAGTTCGCCGAACAGCGCTTCGAGTTGCGGCTGGGTCGGCAAAAGGCCCGGCGCCGGTGGCTGGCCCAGTTGCGTGCGCTTCGGATCGACGAAGCGCGCGCCGGGAATGTGGCCGGCCTCATAACGGGCGGCACTGGTCAGGTCGACCAGAATTAGCTCTGAAGCACCAAGGCGTGCCTGCAGATCGGCGGGCTCGATCACCAGGGGCAAGCTTGAAAAGGCAGACATGTGAGGTCTCCAGATCGCGAAAAAGAGGCGAATTGTAGCTCAGCTGTCAGCCATTGCGTTGGCTAAAGGTGGTCAGTGCCTTCTCGATGCATTGCCCGGTTTTTCCGAAGGCCTGCACGGTGACCTCCGAGAACGGCCCGCCGCCCTGATCGGCCGCCACTAGCATCAGCACCCGGCCATTGCTGGCCAGCGAACGAATCAGCAGGTTTTCCCCGCTGAACAGGCCGCGCAACTGAGGCGGCAGCAGCGCGGAAAACTGCGCGTTGTTGCCCGGCGTCAGGCGCAATTGCGTGGCCTGTGCCAGCAGGCGCTGCAGGACGGTGCTCTCCTTGTAGGGAATCAACAACGCGGCGGCGGCCTTGTCCACCCCGGCAATCTGATGCACCCGCAGGCAGTCGTTTTTGCGGTCGAGCATCATCAGCACCACCCGCTGCATGCCGCAAGCCTCCAGCGCCTCGCGGGCGCAGATGGTCAGGTGCATGGCGTTAGTGAAAACGCTCGGCTCCTTGAGCAGATCGCCGCAGTGCTTGCGCCAGGTCTGTATCGCCTCGGCCGACGGCGGCGGCGCGGGCAGCAGGCCCTTGTGCACCCGGCGCGTGTCCCACGGCCAGAGCAATGCTTCGGCCGGATGCCAGACGCCCGGCGCGGCATGCTGGCGGGCGCTGGCGGCGGCGTTCTGGTGCACCTGCTGTTGCAGCTCCATCAGCGGTTGTTGCAGATACAGGCTGGTCAGTAGTTGCCAGCGCAGGTTGTGCGGGGTATCCCAGGCCTGTTGCGCCGACAGCGCCAGCCCGTTGGCCAGCAGAATGGTATTGGCGGGTTGATTGAGCCATCGACGCAACGGCAGGTCGGCGTCGAGTGCCTGCTGCTGTTTGAGCGGCTCTTCGTTCTCGTGGGCGATGCGCAGCACTTTCACCAGATTGCGTTGCTCGTTCATCAACAGGTTGTAACCCTGTGTGACCCAGATCGGCAGCCGCCAGCGCTCGGCAAGCGCCTGGCAGACTTCCAGCAGGCGCACGCCAAACAGGGCCTTTTCCACGCGCTTGGCGCACTCGCCCTTGTGGATAACCCGTAGTTCCCATTCCTCCAGCAGCTTGGGGTGAGCCAGCGCCATGGGCCACAGCGGCGCGAGAAACAACAGGCTGCCCAGATGGATGTCTTGCCACAGCCGCGCCAACTGGTTGGCGAACAGGCCATAAGCCTGCTGGGTCGCGTGCTGGCTGATCAACTGCAACTGACGCAGCGCCACCGGAATCTGCTGCAATTCCACGCTGGGTAAACGCGCCAGCAGGGTGGCGGTGCGCGCCAGGCCCAGGCGGTTGAGCGCCACTTCAAGGCTTTCGGCAGGCTCTGCGAGGCCACCGCTGTGCTGATTGGCTTCCCGCAGCACGCTGAGCACCAGGGCGGGGCTGTCCTGCATCAGATCGGCAATATCGCGCAATGATTTGCGGCTGTCGTTCAGCGCCGACTGCACTTTGGCGTGGGCGATGGCGGGGACGGGCAGGGCAATGCCGTCGAGCTGCGTCAGCCAGGTGTCGACAGTTTGCGGAACGAGGAGCGTCGAAGCTTTATCTGATTGCATTCACAAGACCCATACGGCTGGGAGGTTTTGATCGGCGTCGAATGGTGGCATCATGCTGGCCTTCGCGCTGCTGTGCCCGAGCCAGACAACAGGCAGGATTTTCGCCTGATTTGACTATAGTCTCGCGCACTGGTGCCGATAAGGAGAACAAGAGTTTTGAGCGCTTCTCGCACAATGACCATGAACCCGACTCAGTAAGTATTTTCTACCTATGGCAAAAATTATCGGCATCATCGTCGTTTTCGCGAGCGTACTCGGCGGCTACGTACTTTCCCACGGTCAGATTGCTGCGTTGATCCAGCCTTTCGAGGTGATGATCATCGGCGGTGCCGCGTTCGGTGCATTCCTGCAGGCGAACCCGGGCTACATGACCATGCACGTGATCAAGAAATCCGTGAAGATGTTCGGCTCGCGGTTCACCCATGCCTTCTACCTGGAAGTGCTGGGCCTGATCTACGAGATCCTCAACAAGAGCCGTCGTGAAGGCATGATGGCCATCGAGGGCGATATCGAAGAGCCGGAAAACAGCCCGATCTTCGCCAAATACCCCAGCGTGCTCAAAGACACCCGCATGATCGCGTTCATCTGCGATTACCTGCGCATCATGTCGTCCGGCAACATGGCTCCCCACGAGCTCGAAGGCCTGTTCGACATGGAACTGCTGAGCATGAAGGAAGAACTCGAACACCCATCCCACGCGGTCACCGGTATTGCCGACGGCATGCCTGGTTTCGGTATCGTCGCGGCGGTACTGGGTATCGTGGTGACCATGGCGTCCCTGGGTTCCGGTGACAAGGCGGCGATCGGTATGCACGTCGGTGCGGCGCTGGTCGGTACCTTCTTCGGTATTCTCGCGGCCTACGGCTTCTTCGGCCCGCTGGCGCAGTGCCTGGCCCACGATGCCAAGGAAGAGATGAACGTCTTCGAATCGATCAAGGCGTCCCTGGTGGCTTCGGCCTCGGGCGTGCCGCCTTCGCTGGCCGTCGAGTTCGGCCGCAAGGTCCTGTATCCGGCCCACCGCCCCAGCTTCAGCGAGCTGGAACAAGCTGTTCGCGGTCGTTGATCCATGGAAAATAATCAGCCGATTATCGTAAAGCGCGTCAAGCGCTTTGGCGGAGGGCACCACGGCGGCGCCTGGAAAATCGCCTTTGCCGACTTCGCGACGGCCATGATGGCGTTCTTCCTGGTGCTGTGGCTGATGTCCTCGGCAACGCCTGAGCAGTTGATCGCCATCGCCGGTTACTTCAAGGACCCTGTCGGTTTTTCCGACAGCGGCTCGCCTTACGTGATCGACCTGGGCGGCTCGCCGGAAATGTCGCCGGACCAGACGCTCAACCCTGAAGTCAAATCCACCCCGGCCCCGGACAAGGTGCCGGTGGACGCCGACCAGCAGGAAGCGGCGGCCGAGCAGGTCGAGCAGGAACGCCTGGAAATGCTGCTCCAGGAGCTGCAGACCAAGGTCAACGAGAACCCGCAACTGGCCAAGTTCAAGGACCAGATCCTGTTCGAGATCACCCAGGACGGCCTGCGCATCCAGATCATGGACGCGGAAAACCGGCCGATGTTCGACATCGGGAGTGCGCGGCTGAAACCGTATTTCGAAGACATTCTGCTGGCCATGGCCGACACCATCAAAACAGTGCCGAACAAGGTGAGCATCAGCGGCCATACCGACGCCACGCCGTACGTGGGCAACAACGGTTTCGGCAACTGGGAACTGTCGGCCAACCGCGCCAACGCCGCACGCCGCGCGCTGACCGCGGGCGGGTATCCTGATCCGCAGGTGGCGCGCGTGGTCGGTTTCGCCTCGTCGTCGCTGTACGACAAGGACAACCCGATGAACCCGATCAACCGTCGGATCGACATCACCGTACTGACCAAGAAGGCCCAGGCACGGATCGAGGGCGACCAGAACGCCGGCGGCGCACCCAAGCCAGCCCCGGCACCGGCGCCCACCCCGGCACCGGCTGGCCAGCCAGGCGCCTCGAACGGTTCGGCCCCTGCGGTCGACCCACAGGCCTACGCCCAGCCGCACGAGATCCGGCAAAAGCTGAATATCTTCGATCAAGGGCAGTTGAAGATCGACGAAACCAAGAACTGATAGCCGGTTCAAACGAAAACGCCGCGATGATCGCGGCGTTTTTGTTTTTGCAGCTAATCCACAATCCTTGTGGGACGGCTTGCTGGTGAATGCGATGGGTTACTCTGGCTTAAACCCGGGTTTACCATTGGCTGCACGCCATTCTTTGACTTCTTTCACAATTCCCTCGGGGCTGTCCTCGCGGCCTTCTTCTGGATAAAAAATCAGATCAGATCCGGCAAGGTGTTCAGTAAGCTGTTTGAATAGCAATACGTTTTTAATGTCCTCCTTCTCGGACCTTGGCCACCGTCGCATAGGGCGCGAACTAAATTAAGTAATTCTGCTTCGGTGTAGTCCTAAATGGATGGATTGTTCTTTTTATATGAATGAATATGTGGAGGTTTAGTGGGGTTGCCTATATTTGTCAATGTCGTATCAATCTCACACCTGTATCTAAGCGATAAAGCTTGAGATGTGCGTTTTTGAGAAGGCCCAGCAGACGCTGGGCTTTCTGTTCAGAGTCCTATGGCTTGCTTATAGGGTATTTGTTATCAGTAAGAAAAGCAGGCGCTCTCCAGTTGGGGCCTTTTCTTATGCCGCCGTTGCCGCGCAAAATCAAGCCTTCTTGTTCCATGCTGTCAACGAGCTGTTGTAGCTCTAAGTTATGAGCGAAATGAACCCATTTGTTCAGGCTGTACAGCATGTCCAGCTTTGGATAGGATATAGAGTTGTTGTCTCTGGTGATAAAGAGTATGACGTCTTTCGGAGTTTCTGCTTTCACAATTTCATTGATGTGAGTCATGGTTGCTTTCCGTACTGTTGTTCGTAATAGGCGTCTGTCGCTTCCGATGTGTAAAGCAGGTTGGGGTCGTCCTTCAATTTGAAATCTTCCAGCGTGGCCGTATGGGCATTATTCCATACGTCCCCTTGTACATTGTCTGCGATCCCAAGTGCTCTGTAGCGTTCAAGCTCTCGTATCTCGTGTGTATAGAATCGCTTGTCGATATCTGTTGATTCGATCTCCTTACTGAGGATTTTGCTTAGCCGATCAATCATGACGTCATTGGCTGCAGACGCTTCAAATCTCCCAGTGTGCAGCTTGACCAGATCAATACCTGCTTGAGTTATCGTAGCGGTTTCCCAGTTCAGATCTTGTGTGGGTCCTCCCGCGTTATTGGGGTTATACATTCGTCCGCTATATTTTCCTTTGGTGTCGGCACCCTTGTATGGATTGCTAAACATCACATAGATGGGAGGAAGCCCCGAGTCTATGGGAAAGATGACAATACGGTCGTTGAACGTGACTTCCGCGACTTGAGGAAACGAATCAATTCTCCCCTCAACAGGCATTACGCTTGAGCCGGCAATGACTGTGGGTGTCTGCTCCTCGGATGGTAGCGTAGTCGAACTGCTGCCAGGCGTTTCAGCTGGCGTCCAGATCAAAGTCTTCGACGGAGTTTCGGTGGTTTGAACGCTGTAGGTATTGTTCACCGGATTGTGCGTAGCAGCGACGACCTTTACCGATGAGGACACACCAGACGCGCCGGTACTCACCACGATCAGCTCTGAAACGTCCTGGTCGCCGGTTCTTGAATCCAATCGAAATGGCAGTTCGATCGAGCCCCCAGCCTTGGCGATGGCGTGCAGGTCTTCTTGAGTGTCGGGCAGAATATCCGATAGGGGAGTGCTGAATGAGTAGCTTTGGGGCAGCTCGCCATTGCCTAATTTGGGCGAATAAATCAAAGCCGATACGCCCACGAATAGTCCCGCTCCGACGCTGGCTGCTGCGGCCGTTAACCCCGCGATCGCAGCCCGGATGGCTGCCTGCAAGGTGAGTGTCGCAGTTTCTGCAACGGCGATTATGCCCGACGCTGTTATAAACAACGGTTGCGCAATCGCGACGGCGCCTTTGAAATGGTAAGTATTGGCCATCTTTACAGCTGTGGCCTCGGCCTCCAGCCTGCGCTTCTCTTCTGATGCTCTTTGTTCTTCCGCTGCCAGTCGCTCTTGTTCTTTGGCCTGCCGTTTAGCTTCGGCAGCTGCTTCCTGTTGAGCTTTTTCCTCCGCCTGGCGCTGTGCTTCGGCCGCCAGTGCCTGTTGAGCTTGCGCGACGCCGATTTCAGCGTCGAGAGATGCAGAGAGATGATGGAGAATTTGAATGCTTTCTGTGAGTAACGGTACCTCATGGGCTGCGCTGTAGGATGCGATCCATTGCCTAAAAGGCTCGTCAGGATCCGTGAATCTCCTGATTTTATAGAATTTGTTCACAAAGTCGACGTGGTTACGATTGAGTGGGCTGCTCCCATAAAACGCATTGGCTGTTTGGTGAGCCAGGTGGAGTTCTTCGGTTTTTAAAGTTAGTAGTATGCCTACTGCCGTTCTCTTGCGAATCAGATGCTCAATGGCCGTAAGAGAGATACCGCTGATGGCTGATGCAATTTCACTTTTGACACTGGCGGCGATGTTTTGTCTACGCGTTGCGTAGTCTCTATCCATGGCCTCTGCAGTAGTTCGAACGACGACGTACACCGCAGTACTTGAGTTGGGGTGGCTAAGGTTTACGCGCTTTCCCAATTCTGACATTGATGACACACTGGAGAAGCGCTCGCTCCAAGGCAAGGGTCGCGCCACATAAACCGGTGGCAGAACGGGAGATGCCGGGAAAGGAATTGGCGGCGGTGTGACGGGATCGGGCCGGACAATAATGGGTGGCAAATTGATTTGGTCGGGCATTTTTAACGCTCCTGAGTATTGTTGTTTTATTCCATTTGCAGCAGTGGCGATGGTTTTAAGAGTGCCCTGCTAGCCGTTGATGCATTTCTACGTTGCATAAAAATATGTAGTTCGGCAAACAGTTTTTTAATATTGAATAATGTGTGGTTGTGCGAGTTTCTTTGCTCATATGCTTGAAGAACAGTGCGCAAGAGCCGTTTCGGGCAGTAATGATCAGCGTTGTATTCGTAGCAAATATTTGTTCGACAAGGGGCAGTCGGATTGTTCTCTGATCGTGTCCCGGCGGTCGACCCACAGGCCCAGCCGCACGAGATCCGGCAGAAGCTGAACATCTTCGATCAAGGGCAGTTGAAGATCGACGAGACCAAGAACTGATAGCCGGTTCAAACTAAAACGCCGCGATGATCGCGGCGTTTTTGTTTATATGGGGCGGTGACTGCTACGGGGCTGATCTCACTTCAATAGCTGTCTTCAGGCAAGCTGGCAATGATCGAGCGGTAGCTGTTCATGCGCTGCTGTTGCACGCGGCCGTCTTCCAGGGCCTTGAGCAGCGCGCAGCCTGGTTCGCGGTCGTGCTTGCAGTCGCGGAAGCGGCAGTGGCCGAGCAGGTCGTTGAATTCGATGAAGCCGGCCTCGACGTCGGCGCGGCTGACATGGCCCAGGCCGAATTCGCGAATGCCGGGGGAGTCGATCAGGTCGCCACCGCGGGGGAAGTGGAACAGCCGCGCGGTGGTGGTGGTGTGGGTGCCCTGGCCGGAATATTCCGACAGCGGCCCGACCCGCGTGCCGACTTCCGGCAGCAGGCTGTTGACCAGCGACGACTTGCCCACGCCCGACTGGCCGACGAACACGCTGATGTGATGGTCCAGCTCATCCTGCAACTGTTGCATGCCGTTGCCGTGGTGGGCCGAGACTTCCAGCACCGGGTAACCCAGCGTCCGGTAGACCGCCAGCAGCGCGTTGAGCGCCGGGGCGTTCTGCTCGTCGATGAGGTCGTACTTGTTCAGCAGCAGCAGCGGGCGAATGCCGGCGTGTTCGGCCGCCACCAGATAGCGGTCGATCAGGTTGGCATGGGGCTCGGGCATCGGTGCGAACACGATCACGATCAGATCGACGTTGGCGGCCACCGGCTTGAGCTGGCCTCGGGTGTCGGGGCGGCACAGCTCGGTACTGCGCGGCAGCTGGGCGACGATCACGCCAGTGCCCTGGTTGCCCGCACGCCACACCACCCGGTCGCCGGTGACCAGCGCCGGCAGGTTGGCGCGCAGGTAGCAGCGGAACACCTGACCCGCCAATTCGCCATCCTGCGCCTCGACTTCCACCTGCACGCCGAAATGCGCGATCACCAGGCCCGTCTGCTCGGGCCCCAGGTCGCCGCCTTCCAGCGTTTCCAAGGCTTGCGATTCACGTTTGGCGGCGCGGGCGGCGCGTTCGCCCTGAATCTTTTCGATGCGCCAGTTCTGGCGGCGGTTGAGTTGGCGTTTGGCCATGGGTGTTCAGTGTCTCGTTCTCGGAGTGCAGGATGTTGCTGATTGAGTAAAACGCGCGGAGTCTAGCACGGCTCTTGAGCTAAACTGCGCGCCTACGCTGAGGAGCCGACATATGCAGAACAAGCAGAACCTGATCTGGATCGACCTGGAAATGACCGGTCTGGACCCCGACAACGACGTCATCATCGAAATGGCGACCATCATCACCGACAGCGAACTCAATACCCTGGCCGAAGGCCCGGTCATCGCCGTGCACCAGAGCGATGAAATTCTCGCTGGCATGGACGAGTGGAACACCCGCCAGCACGGTGGCTCGGGCCTGACCCAGCGCGTGCGCGAGAGCACGATCTCCACCGCCGAAGCCGAAGCCATGACCCTGGACTTCATCAAGCAGTGGGTGCCCGAGCGCAGCTCGCCGATCTGCGGCAACAGCATCTGCCAGGACCGTCGCTTCCTTTATAAGCGCATGCCGACCCTGGAAAACTACTTCCATTACCGCAATCTGGACGTGTCGACCCTCAAGGAACTGGCCGCGCGCTGGTCACCGGAGTTGAAGTTCAAGAAGGGCAGCACCCACCTGGCGCTGGACGATATTCGTGAGTCCATTGCCGAGCTGCGGTTCTATCGCGAGCATTTCATCAAAGCCTGACGCGATATCGGCCTCTGTAGGAGCGAATTCATTCGCGAATCGGTCGCATGATCGATGCATTTCTGTCGCCTGCGAGATCATTCGCGAATGAATTCGCTCCTACAGGTCGGTGATCCATTCTTTCTGGCGGGCCTCATGCTGGCGCAACGCCCACTGCACATGCTCGCGCACCATCTCCGACGGGTACCCCAGCCGCGTCTTCAGGGCCTCGATCACCGGGATGCTCGACGGCGCATTGCCCAGCCCCACCGCCAGATTTCTCAACCAGCGCTCGTAACCCGCGCGGCGCAGCGGTGAGCCTTCGGTATTGCTGAGAAAGGTCGTCTCATCCCACAAAAAAAGCGTGGTCAGCTCGGCGTTGTCCAGGCCGTGACGCGGCTTGAAGTCGTTCTGATCGGTGGGCCGGGCAAAGCGGTTCCACGGGCAGACGATCTGGCAGTCGTCGCAGCCGAACACCCGGTTGCCGATCATTGCGCGCAGCTCTTCGGGGATCGAGGTTTTCAGCTCGATGGTCAGGTACGAAATGCATTTGCGCGCGTCGAGCACGTAGGGGCCGACGAAGGCGTTGGTCGGGCAGATGTCCAGGCAGGCGCTGCAGCGGCCACAGTGCTCGGTGGCGTGGGGTTCGTCGGCGGGCAACGGCAGGTCGACAAACAGCTCGCTGAGGAAGAAATAACTCCCGGCCTTGCGATTGAGCACCAGAGTGTTCTTGCCGATCCAGCCCAGTCCGGCCTGTTCGGCGATGGCTTTTTCCAGCACCGGGGCGCTGTCGACGAAGGCGCGAAAGCCAAACGGGCCGATGGCCTGCTGGATGCGCTCAGCCAGTTGCTGCACGCGTTTGCGAATCAGCTTGTGGTAGTCCCGGCCCAGGGCGTAGCGCGATACGTAGGCTTTTTCCGGCTGAGCCAGGCGCTGGGCCATTTGCGTATCGCCGGGCAGGTAGTCCATGCGCAGGGACACAATTCGCAACGTTCCCGGCACCAGTTCGTCGGGATGCGAACGTTTGCTGCCGTGCGCTGCCATATAGTCCATCTCGCCGTGATACCCGGCTTCGAGCCAGCGCTGCAGATGCTGCTCGTGTTCCGCCAGATCCAGCCCCGAGATGCCGACCTGCTGAAAACCCAGCTCGCGCCCCCAGTCCTTGATCGATTGGGCAAGCTCGTTCAGCTCTGCAGCGTTCAAGGACGCAGAGTTTGTGGATGGATCTACAGTAATCGCGGACATGCAAAGAGGACACCGGGGCACAGGTGCGTATAATTCTGCCAGACATCGGAGCCCGAATACGCATGTTGCACAGCAAACCCTCATTACCCGACGCGCTGTATGGCGCAGCGCAGGTGCGCGACCTCGACGCGCGCCTGATCGCCGCCGGCACGCCGGGCTTCGAGCTGATGCAGCGCGCCGCCCACGCGGCATGGCGCGCCTTGCGTCGTCGTTGGCCCGATGCGGGCGAGGTAACGGTGCTGGCCGGACATGGCAACAACGCCGGCGATGGCTACCTGATCGCCGCTCTGGCCAAACGCGCCGGCTGGCAGGTGCGAGTCCTCGCGGTGGGGGCTTGTGCGGTGCTGAAGGGCAACGCCGAGGCTGCCTATAAAGAAGCGCTGGCCGAGGGTGTCAACATCCTGACCTGGCATTCGCAAAACCTGACCGGCATCGTGGTAGACGCATTATTGGGCACGGGGCTCGCCGGCGACGTCCGTCCGCCATACGGTCACGCTATCGAAATGATAAACGCCAGCGGATTGCCGGTGCTGGCGGTGGATATTCCTTCCGGGCTGTGTGCCGATACCGGGCGCGTGTTGGGCGAAGCCGTGCGCGCTGACCTTACCGTGACATTTATCGGGCTCAAGATCGGCCTGTTCACCGGCGATGCGCAGGATAAGGTGGGCGAGCTGGTATTCGACGATCTGCAGGCCGACCCAGCCATCGTGGCGCAGACACCTGCCAGCATCAAACGCTTGGACAGGTTCAACCTGCCGCGCCTGGCACCCCGGTCACGGACCTCGCACAAGGGCGAATTCGGCCGGGCGCTGGTGATCGGCGGCGATCTGGGCTTCGGCGGTGCGGCGTTGCTGTCCAGCGAAAGCGCGCTGCGCTGCGGGGCCGGGATGGTCACGCTGGCGACCCGGCCCGAGCATGTGACGGCAGCTTTGACGCGGTTTCCCGAGGTGATGAGTACGGGCATCCGTTCGGCGAATCAACTGATGGCGCTGATCGAGCCTGCGACTGTGTTGGTGGTTGGTCCCGGTCTGGGGCAAGGCAGTTGGGGGCGGAGCCTGTTGTCGGCGGCGGCCAGCGCCGAGCGTGCGCAAGTCTGGGATGCCGATGCGCTGAACCAGTTGGCGGCGGGATGGGTGAGCCTGCCCGCAGGCTGCGTGATCACGCCGCATCCCGGTGAAGCGGCGCGCCTGTTGGGCGTGACTACAAAAGAGATTCAGGCTGACCGCCCGGCGGCGGTGCGGGCCCTTGCTAAAAAATTTGCTGCCGTATGCGTCTTGAAAGGTAGTGGCAGTTTGATTGCCAGCCCTGACGGCCATGTGGCGCTGGCCGATCACGGGCACCCGGCCATGGCCACCGCCGGGCTGGGCGACGTACTGGCCGGAGTGATCGGCGCACTGATGGCGCAAAAGATGCCCGCATTCGATGCCGCGTGCCTTGCGGTCTGGCTGCACGCCCTGGCGGGCGAGCAATGCGGCGCTGATGGGCGCGGTCTGGCTGCCGCTGATCTGATTCCCGTGATTCGCAAGCTTCTGGAGGAGCAACAACCGTGTCTGAGTTAACCCTGCACCTGGTGGGTGAAGAGGCCATGACGAACTTTGGTGCACGGATTGCCCAAGTCACTGAAAGCAATGGGATTATTTTTCTGGAAGGGGATCTGGGGGCGGGCAAGACGACGCTGTCGCGCGGGATTATCCGGGGTTTGGGGCACACGGGCGCGGTCAAAAGCCCGACCTTTACCCTGGTAGAACCTTACGAAATTGGCAGGAATCGCGCGTATCACTTTGATCTTTACCGACTTGTTGATCCAGAAGAGCTAGAATTCCTCGGCATACGCGATTACTTCGAGGGAGAAGCGCTTTGCCTGATCGAGTGGCCGAATCTCGGTACAGGCTTTTTGCCAAAGCCTGACCTGATCATTACCATTAGGCCGCACGCTGATGGTCGAGCGCTGACACTGAGCCCGCAAAGCTCGCGTGGGCAAGCGTGGTGTGCCGCTTTGGCTTTGGAATTCAAATAGATATGGGGTTAGGTATGCGCATGCGCGCGCTGGTTACTGTAGTAGGACTGTTGCTGACGACATTCGCTCTAGATGCGTTGGCCGCTACACAGGTACGAAGTGTCCGCTTGTGGCGCGCGCCGGATAACACGCGACTGGTGTTCGACCTGTCCGGCCCCGTCCAGCACAGTGTCTTCACCCTGCAGGCCCCGGATCGCCTGGTGATCGACATCAATGGCGCGACCCTGGGCGGCTCGCTGAACGTTGCCACCGCCAACACGCCGATCACCGCCATGCGCTCGGCCCAGCGCACACCGGACGACCTGCGCGTGGTCATCGACCTGAAAAAGGCCGTGACGCCGAAGAGCTTCACCCTGGCGCCGAACCAGCAGTACGGCAACCGCCTGGTGGTCGATCTGTACGACAACCCTGCCGATGCCAATCCGACGCCGACCGTCGCCGACACCCCGGCCACCGTGGCGCCGGCCACGCCTGCCGTGCCGGTCAGCCCGTCCAAGCCTGAAATCAAGTTGCCGCCGGTGCCCAATGGCAAGCGCGACATCGTCGTGGTCGTCGATGCCGGTCACGGCGGTGAAGACCCGGGCGCCTCGGGCGGTCGCGGCCAGAAAGAAAAGAACGTGGTGCTGTCGATCGCCAAGGAGCTGCAGCGCCAGATCAACGCCGAGAAGGGCTACCGCGCCGAGCTGACCCGCACCGGCGACTACTTCATTCCGTTGCGTAAACGCACCGAAATCGCCCGCGCCAAGGGCGCCGACCTGTTCGTCTCGATTCATGCCGACGCCGCACCGTCTTCCGCGGCCTTCGGTGCATCGGTGTTTGCCCTCTCCGACCGCGGCGCGACCTCCGAGACCGCGCGCTGGCTGGCAGACAGCGAAAACCGCTCCGACTTGATCGGTGGTGCCGGTGCCGTGAGCCTGGACGACAAGGACCGCATGCTCGCTGGCGTGCTGCTGGACCTGTCCATGACTGCGTCGCTGACCTCGAGCCTCAACGTCGGCCAGAAAGTCCTGACCAATATTGGCCGCGTGACCCCGCTGCACAAGTCGCGGGTCGAGCAGGCCGGCTTTATGGTGCTCAAGTCGCCGGACATTCCGTCGATCCTGGTCGAAACCGGCTTCATCTCCAACGCCGCCGAAGCCAACAAGCTCGAAGGCACTAGCCATCAACAGGCGCTGGCGCGTTCGATCACAGCGGGCGTGAAGCAGTTCTTCCAGCAGAACCCGCCGCAGGGCACGTACATCGCCTGGCTGCGCGACAACGGCAAGCTGGCCATGGGGCCGCGTGAACACACGGTGCGTCCTGGCGAGTCGCTGAGCATGCTGTCGGCCCGTTATGACATGAGCATGGAAACCCTGCGCAGTGCCAACAAGCTGAGCTCCGACGAGCTGAAAGTCGGCCAGCAATTGAAGATCCCGAGCGCGGAACTGGCGGGTGAGCCATGACCGATCTGTTGCTCGATGAGCAGGGCTTTGACGCGCGCCTGAGCGATGACTCGCCAAGTGCGGTGGCTGCGCGCATCCAGTTGCTCAGCCCACGGCTGGCCAACCAGATTGCGGCGGGCGAAGTGGTCGAGCGTCCTGCGTCGGTCATCAAGGAACTGCTGGAAAACAGCCTGGACTCCGGCGCCCGGCGCATCGACGTCGACGTGGAACAGGCGGGCATCAAGCTGTTGCGCGTGCGCGACGACGGCGGCGGTATTTCTGCGGACGATCTGCCGCTTGCGCTGGCGCGTCACGCCACCAGCAAGATTCGCGATCTGGAAGACCTCGAGCGGGTGATGAGCCTGGGCTTTCGTGGCGAGGCGCTGGCGTCGATCAGCTCCGTCGCGCGTCTGACCCTGACCTCGCGCACCCGTGACGCCGATCAGGCCTGGCAGGTGGAAACCGAAGGCCGCGACATGGCGGCTCGCGTGCAGCCTGCTGCGCACCCGGTCGGTACATCGGTGGAAGTGCGCGACCTGTTCTTCAATACCCCGGCCCGACGCAAGTTCCTCAAGGCCGAGAAAACCGAATTCGATCATCTGCAGGAAGTGATCAAGCGCATGGCGCTGGCGCGTTTCGACGTGGCCTTCCACTTGCGCCACAACGGCAAGACCATCCTCAGCCTGCACGAAGCCCGCGATGACGTGGCGCGTGCGCGGCGGGTGTCGGCGGTCTGCGGGCCGGGCTTTCTGGAGCAGGCGCTGCCCATCGAGGTCGAGCGCAACGGCCTGAAACTCTGGGGCTGGGTCGGTCTGCCGACCTTCTCGCGCAGCCAGGCCGACTTGCAGTATTTCTTCGTCAACGGCCGTGCGGTACGCGACAAACTGGTGGCCCACGCGGTGCGTCAGGCCTATCGCGACGTGCTGTTCAATGGCCGTCACCCGACCTTCGCGCTGTTTTTCGAGGTCGATCCTGCGGCGGTGGACGTCAACGTTCATCCGACCAAGCACGAAGTGCGCTTCCGTGACGGGCGCATGGTCCATGACTTCCTGTATGGCACGCTGCACCGCGCGCTGGGCGATGTACGCCCTGAAGATCAGGTGGCGGGCACTGCGTCGGTTACCGCGCTGGTGCGCCCGACCGGTCCTGAGGCCGGTGAATTCGGGCCGCAAGGCGAGATGCGCCTGGCCAATAACGTGCTGGAAACGCCTCAAGGGCAAGCCTGGAATCCTCCGGCCGGGGCTGCGCCTGGCAGTGGCAGCGGTTCGGGCTATCAATATCAGTACACGCCACGCCCGGCCTCCGTGTTGCCGGTGGCCGAAGCGCAGGCTGCGTATCGCGAATTCTTTGCGCCGTTGCCGGGCACGCCTGCCAGCTCGGCGGCTGCGGGCGCTTCCCTGCCCGAATCCCAAGGCGATATTCCACCGCTGGGCTACGCGCTGGCGCAGCTCAAGGGAATTTACATCCTCGCCGAAAACGCCCACGGCATGGTGCTGGTGGACATGCACGCCGCCCACGAACGGATCATGTACGAGCGCCTGAAGATCGCCATGGCCAGCGAAGGCCTGAGCGGCCAGCCGCTGCTGGTGCCCGAGTCGATCGCGGTCAGCCAGCGTGAGGCCGATTGCGCCGAAGAACACATGAACACCTTCCAGCAGCTGGGCTTCGAATTGCAGCGCCTGGGGCCGGAAAGCCTGGCGATCCGGCAGATTCCGGCCCTGCTCAAGCAGGCCGAAGCCAACCGCCTGGTGCACGACGTGCTGGCGGACCTGATGGAATATGGCACCAGCGACCGGGTGCAGGCGCACATGAATGAACTCTTGGGCACCATGGCTTGCCACGGCGCCGTGCGGGCCAATCGGCGCCTGGCGATCCCGGAAATGAACGGCCTGCTGCGCGACATGGAAAACACCGAGCGCAGCGGCCAGTGCAACCACGGACGGCCGACCTGGACCCAGCTGGGCATGGACGATCTCGACAAACTGTTTCTGCGCGGTCGCTGATGAGTGCTTATCCACCGGCCATCTTCCTGATGGGGCCGACCGCCGCAGGCAAGACCGACCTTGCCATCGAACTGACCAAGGTGCTGCCGTGCGAGCTGATCAGCGTCGATTCGGCGCTGGTCTATCGCGGCATGGACATCGGCACCGCCAAGCCATCAAAAGCGCTTCTGGACAAGTATCCGCACCGTTTGATCGATATTCTCGACCCGTCTGAGAGCTATTCGGCCGCGGATTTTCGCACCGATGCGCTCGAGGCCATGGCCGAAATCACCGCCCGGGGCAAAATTCCCCTGCTGGTCGGTGGCACCATGTTGTATTTCAAGGCTCTATTGGAGGGGCTTGCCGACATGCCGCCTGCCGATCCGCAGGTTCGTGCGCAGCTGGAGGCCCAGGCGGCCAGCCAGGGCTGGCAGGCATTGCATGACGAATTGGCGAGCATCGACCCGGTGTCGGCGGCCAGAATTCACCCCAACGATCCGCAGCGGCTGGTGCGCGCGCTGGAAGTTTATCGGGTCAGCGGGATGAGCATGACCGCACATCGCGAGCAACAAAGTGCGCAAACTGCTCAAGCTGGCGGTTCGGGGCGGCATCAATTGCCCTATACTGTCGCAAATCTTGCGATTGCCCCGGCAGATCGCAAGATATTGCATGACCGGATCGCCCTGCGTTTTCGGCAAATGCTCGATGAAGGATTCGTAGAAGAAGTCGTAGCGTTACGTTCGAGGGGTGACTTGCACTCGAATTTACCGTCTATAAGAGCTGTAGGGTACCGCCAGGTCTGGGATTATCTGGACGGCAACCTGACCCGGGACGAGATGCTCGAACGCGGCATCATCGCCACGCGCCAGTTGGCCAAGAGACAGTTCACCTGGTTGCGAAGCTGGGAAGATTTACACTGGCTGGACAGCCTGGCTTGCGACAATCTGCCACGCACCTTGAAATACCTGGGATCGGTCTCCATATTGAGCTGAGTCCTTGCAATAGCCGTCTATCCTTGGGGGGGTAACGGCCCAAGCCAATGTTTTCAAATTTATTCTATTGATCCTTAAAGGAGTGCGGCACATGTCAAAAGGGCATTCGCTACAAGACCCTTACCTGAATACTTTGCGTAAAGAGAAGGTCGGGGTATCGATCTATCTGGTTAACGGTATCAAGCTGCAAGGCACGATCGAGTCTTTCGACCAGTTCGTCATTCTGCTGAAAAACACTGTCAGCCAGATGGTTTACAAGCACGCCATCTCTACCGTTGTCCCGGTTCGCGCGATTCGTCTGCCTAGCGCATCCGAATCCGAGTCGGGTGACGCTGAGCCAGGTAACGCCTGATAGGAGTCTGCCTTGTTCTTTGAGCGCCACGGTGGTGGTGAGCGGGCAATCCTCGTTCATTTGGATGGCCAGGACCCTGAGGCGCGCGAAGATCCGCAGGAGTTCCGGGAACTGGCTGTTTCGGCAGGTGCCGATATCGTCGCGTTCATCAACGTGCCACGACATCGGCCAACGGCCAAATATCTGGTAGGCAGTGGCAAGGTTGAGGAATTGCGCGATCTGGTCCAGGCCGAAAAAACAGATATCGTCATCTTCAATCACATCCTTACGCCCAGTCAGGAACGTAACCTCGAACGTGTTTTCGAGTGTCGCGTGCTTGACCGTACGGGTTTGATTCTCGACATCTTCGCCCAGCGCGCACGTACCCACGAAGGCAAGTTGCAGGTTGAACTGGCGCAGCTCGAACACATGAGCACGCGTCTGGTTCGCGGCTGGACTCACCTTGAGCGTCAGGGCGGTGGTATCGGCCTGCGCGGCCCGGGTGAAACCCAGCTGGAAACCGACCGCCGCCTGTTGCGGGTGCGCCTGCGGCAGATCAAGAGCCGCCTGGAAAAGGTTCGCAGCCAGCGGGATCAGGCCCGTCGTGGCCGCTCGCGTGCGGACATCCCGACCGTTTCCATCGTTGGCTACACCAACGCCGGCAAATCGACGCTGTTCAATGCGGTGACCGATTCGGACGTCTACGCTGCTGACCAGTTGTTCGCGACCCTGGACCCGACCCTGCGCCGTCTTGAACTGGACGACCTGGGGCCGATCGTGCTGGCCGACACGGTGGGTTTCATCCGCCATCTGCCGCACAAGCTGGTCGAGGCCTTTCGGGCTACGCTCGAAGAGTCGAGCAACTCGGACCTGCTGCTGCATGTGATCGACGCTCACGAGCCCGACCGCATGGAGCAGATCGAGCAGGTGATGGCGGTGCTGGGCGAGATCGGTGCCCAGGACTTGCCGATGCTGGAGGTCTATAACAAACTCGATTTGCTCGAAGGGGTCGAGCCGCAGATCCAGCGCAATGCCGACGGCAAGCCGCAGCGGGTCTGGGTCTCGGCCCGTGACGGGCGTGGCCTGGACTTGCTCAAGCAAGCCATTGCCGAGCTGTTGGGGGATGATCTGTTCATTGGCACCTTGTGCCTGTCGCAACGTTTCGCCCGGCTTCGTGCCCAGTTCTTCCAGCTGGGTGCGGTGCAGAGCGAGGAGCATGACGAAGAGGGCCAGAGCCTGTTGGCGGTTCGTCTGCCCCGAGTTGAATTCAATCGCCTGGTGAGTCGCGAAGGACTGCAGCCGCTGGAATTCATCGAGCAACACACTTTGCAATAAAAGCCTGTACACGCCGTTGTGCGGCACATGCAGGCATTCTGTAGCATTGGTCGGCGCGCCGCGGGCGCGTCTTTGCTTTATCAGATGGAGAGCGCTATGGCTTGGAATGAGCCGGGTGGCAACTCGAACAATCAGGATCCCTGGGGCGGCAAGCGCAAGGGCGGCGACCGCAAGGGGCCACCGGATCTCGACGAGGCCTTCCGCAAGCTGCAGGAAAGCCTGAATGGGTTGTTCGGTGGTGGCAAGAAACGCAGTGGTGATGGCGGCGGCAGTGGCGGCGGTTCGGGCAAGGGCGGCGGCTTCGGCCTGCTCGGCATCGGCCTGGTCGTGCTGCTCGCAATCTGGCTCTACAACGCCATTTATGTGGTCGACGAGCAGGAGCAGGCGGTCATCCTGCGCTTTGGCAAGTACTACGAAACAGTGGGCTCGGGTCTGAACATCTACTTCCCGCCCTTCGATCGCAAGTACCTCGAAAACGTCACGCGCGAGCGTGCGTACAGCAAGCAGGGCCAGATGCTCACCGAAGACGAGAACATCGTCGAGGTGCCTTTGACCGTGCAGTACCGGATCACCAACCTGCAGGATTTCGTGCTGAACGTCGATCAGCCTGAAGTCAGCCTGCAGCATGCAACCGAAAGTGCCCTGCGCCATGTGGTCGGTTCGACCGCGATGGATCAGGTGCTCACCGAAGGTCGTGAGTTGATGGCCAGCGAAATCAAGGAGCGCCTGCAGCGTTTCCTCGATACCTATCGCACCGGTATCACCGTGACCCAGGTGAACGTGCAGAGCGCTGCGGCGCCCCGTGAAGTTCAGGAAGCCTTCGATGACGTGATCCGTGCCCGTGAAGACGAGCAGCGTTCGCGCAACCAGGCCGAAACCTACGCCAACGGTGTGATTCCGGAAGCCCGTGGTCAGGCCCAGCGCATCGTCGAAGACGCCAACGGTTATCGCGATGAAGTCGTCTCCCGCGCCAAGGGTGAGGCCGACCGCTTCACCAAGCTGGTGGCCGAGTATCGCAAGGCGCCGGAGGTCACTCGCGAGCGTCTGTACCTGGACACCATGCAGGAAGTCTTCAGCAATACCAGCAAGGTGCTCGTGACCGGCGACAAGGGTCAGAACAACCTGCTTTATCTGCCATTGGACAAAATGATCGAAAACAGCCGCAGTGGTTCGGCCGCGTCGGGCAGCACAGGCTCGACCGTGATCGCTGATCCGGGTGCGCGGGCTTCCGACGCACAACAGCAACAGACACGCACCAGGGAGACGCGCTGATGAGCAATAAATCTCTGGTAGCCCTGATTGTCTGCGCCGTGCTGGCCGTGGTCGCGTGGAACAGCTTCTACATCGTGTCCCAGACCGAACGCGCGGTACTGCTGCAATTCGGTCGTGTGGTTCAGGCGGACGTTCCGCCCGGCCTGCATGTGAAGGTTCCTTACGTGAACCAGGTGCGCAAGTTCGACGGTCGCCTGCTGACCCTGGACGCCCCGACCCAGCGTTTCCTGACGCTGGAGAAGAAAGCAGTCATGGTCGATGCCTACGCCAAATGGCGGGTGAAGGACGCCGAGCGCTTCTACACCGCGACCTCGGGCCTCAAGCAGATCGCCGACGAGCGTCTGTCCCGCCGCCTGGAATCCGGTCTGCGTGACCAGTTCGGCAAGCGCACCCTGCACGAAGCCGTGTCGGGTGAGCGTGACGCACTGATGGCTGACATCACCGCCTCCCTGAACCGCATGGCGGAGAAAGAGCTGGGCATCGAAGTGATCGACGTCCGGGTCAAGGCCATCGACCTGCCCAAGGAAGTGAACCGCAGCGTGTTCGAGCGCATGAGCACCGAGCGTGAGCGTGAGGCTCGCGAGCACCGCGCCAAGGGTAACGAGCTGGCCGAAGGCATCCGTGCCGACGCCGATCGTCAGCGCCGCGTGCTGCTGGCCGAAGCCTATCGCGAGTCCGAGGAAGCCCGTGGTGATGGCGATGCACAAGCCGCTGCCATCTATTCCAAGGCCTACGGTCAGGACCAGGAGTTCTACGCGTTCTACCGCAGCCTGCGCGCCTACCGCGAAAGCTTCGCGAACAAGAGCGACGTGATGGTGCTCGATCCTGGCAGTGAGTTCTTCCGCTACCTGGAAAAAGCCAAACCGTAATCGCACACGGCAATCGATGACCCCGCCGGGCGGCAAAACCGTCCGGCGGGGTGATCCTGCGCCAAAACGTGTGTATGATGCGGCAGCCGGGAAATTCCCGGCTTTTTTGCGTCTACACGATTGATTGGCCGTGGCGTTGTTCCTGCGCGGCAGTTTTTTCGAGGACAGTGCCCGCAAAGTCGCGGCCTCTCTGGCGCGGGGGTAAATGCCCCGGCATTCGAGGCTTCGCCACGCACTGTCTGCTTCACTCAAGGCCCGCCCGAGGGTTGGCCGCCCGGATCATAGGGGAAAGGCGTAATGGCAACGGTTGACCGCTGGCTGCTGCCGGATGGCATCGAAGAAGTACTGCCGCCGGAAGCTGCGCGCATAGAAGTTGCGCGTCGTCAGGTGTTGGATCTGTTTCAGAGCTGGGGTTACGAGTTCGTCGTCACCCCGCACATCGAATACCTCGAATCACTGCTCACAGGTGCTGGCCAGGATCTGGATCTGCGCACCTTCAAGGTGGTCGACCCGCAATCGGGCCGGCAGATGGGTTTCCGTGCGGACATCACCCCGCAGGTCGCCCGCATCGACGCGCATACCCTGCGCCGTGAAGGTCCAAGCCGCCTGTGCTACGCCGGCAGCGTCCTGCATGCGCAGCCGCGCGCCCTGTCGTCCTCGCGCAGCCCGATCCAGCTGGGCGCCGAGTTGTACGGCGATGCCAGCCCGAGCAGCGATGTCGAAGTCATCAGCCTGATGCTGGCTATGCTTCAACTGTCGGATGTGCCGGATGTGCACATGGACTTGGGGCATGTCGGTATCTATCGCGGTCTGGCCCGTGCGGCCGGCCTGTCGGGCGAAGTCGAGCAGCAGCTGTTCGACGCCCTGCAGCGCAAGGCCATCGATGAAGTCATTACGCTGACCGAAAACCTGCCAGCGGATCTGGCCGGCATGCTGCGCGCGTTGGTCGATCTGTGCGGTGGCCGCGAAGTGCTGGCTGCGGCCCGTGAGCGTCTGGCCAAGGCGCCGGCGCCGGTGATCGAAGCGCTGGACGATCTGCTGGAAATCGCCGAGCGTTTGTCGGCGCGCTTCCCGGATCTGCCGCTGTATTTCGACCTCGGCGAGCTGCGTGGCTACCACTATCACACCGGCGTGGTGTTCGCCGTGTTCGTTCCGGGCGTGGGCCAGTCCATCGCCCAGGGCGGTCGTTACGATGACATCGGTGCCGACTTCGGTCGTGCGCGCCCGGCAACGGGTTTCTCCACCGATCTCAAGACCCTGGTCACGCTGGGGCAGGCCCGGATCGAGCTACCGTCTGGCGGTATCTGGATGCCTGACAGTACCGATGCGGCACTCTGGCAGAAAGTCTGCCAGCTGCGCAGCGAAGGTGAACGCGTGGTTCAAGCGTTGCCGGGCCAGCAGGTCAGCGCAGCGAAAGAAGCCGACTGCGATCGGCAATTGATTCAGCATGGCGAGCTTTGGCAGGTACTGCCGCTGGCCTCTTGAGTTTTCCAGTCGGCCGTGGCCGGCACCCAGTTTGCGTGAATGAGGACAAGTGTTATGGGTAAGAATGTCGTAGTCCTGGGCACCCAGTGGGGTGATGAGGGCAAAGGCAAGATCGTCGATCTGCTGACCGAACATGCTACCGCGGTAGTTCGCTATCAAGGCGGCCACAACGCCGGTCACACTCTGGTGATCGATGGCGAGAAAACCGTTCTGCACCTGATTCCGTCCGGTGTACTGCGCGCCGGCGTGCAGTGCCTGATCGGCAACGGCGTGGTCGTGGCGCCAGACGCACTCATGCGTGAAATCACCAAGCTGGAAGAGAAGGGCATTCCGGTGCGCGAGCGTCTGCGCATCAGCCCGTCCTGCCCGC
Organism: Pseudomonas sp. 2; assembly: GCF_056627435.1. Taxonomy (NCBI): domain Bacteria; kingdom Pseudomonadati; phylum Pseudomonadota; class Gammaproteobacteria; order Pseudomonadales; family Pseudomonadaceae; genus Pseudomonas; species Pseudomonas sp. 2. The sequence continues at coordinate 44,325 of NZ_JBWXNG010000015.1, read as the reverse complement.
TGATCCTGTCCTACCACGTGGCGCTGGACCAGGCCCGTGAAAAGGCCCGTGGCGAGCAGAAGATCGGTACCACCGGTCGCGGCATCGGCCCGGCTTATGAGGACAAGGTTGCACGCCGTGGCCTGCGCATCGGCGACCTGTTCCACCGCGAGCGTTTCGCCGCCAAGCTGGGCGAGTTGCTGGACTACCACAACTTCGTACTGGTCAATTACTACAAAGAGCCAGCCATCGACTTCCAGAAGACCCTGGACGAGTGCATGGCCTACGCCGAGCAGCTCAAGCCGATGATGCTCGACGTCACCGCTGAGCTGCACGAGCTGCGTCGCGCCGGCAAGGACATCATGTTCGAAGGCGCCCAGGGCTCGCTGCTGGACATCGACCACGGCACCTACCCGTACGTCACCAGCTCCAACACCACCGCAGGCGGCATCGCCACAGGTTCCGGCGTTGGCCCGATGTTCATCGACTACATCCTGGGCATCACCAAGGCCTATACCACGCGCGTCGGTTCCGGTCCGTTCCCGACCGAGCTGTTCGATGACGTCGGTGCCTTCCTGGCCAAGCGTGGCCACGAGTTCGGTGCGACCACCGGCCGTGCCCGCCGTTGCGGCTGGTTCGATGCCGTGATCCTGCGTCGCGCCATCGACGTCAACAGCATCTCGGGCATCTGCCTGACCAAGCTGGACGTACTGGACGGTCTTGAAACCATCAACATCTGCGTGGGTTACAAGAACGAAAACGGTGCCGTGATCGAAGCGCCAACCGACGCCGACAGCTACATCGGCCTGGAGCCTGTGTACGAAACCGTGCCGGGCTGGAAAGAATCGACCCTGGGTGCCAAGACCCTGGAAGAGCTGCCAGCCAACGCCGTCGCTTACATCAAGCGTCTGGAAGAGCTGGTCGGTGCGCCGATCGACATTATTTCGACAGGTCCGGACCGCAACGAAACCATCATCCTGCGCCATCCGTTCGGTTGATAACTCGTTGAAATGCAAACAAAGGGTCGCTCAGGCGGCCCTTTGTTTTGCCTGCGATTTCCCTCTGTGCATTCCGGCACAACACTTGCTGTAAAAACCGCCAGAAAAGACGCCATCATTTTAGTGGCGCTTGCGCTGGGGGATCTCCTGTGTCGGCCGTTCTGTCGCTTTTTCGCAGCCGCTTGCTGCGGCCCGTATTCATTGCTCTTGGCATTGCCCTTTTGGTGCAGGTGCTGGTGGCGGTCGCTCTTACCCGGAGCACGGTCACTGCGCTGGAATCCGATCTGGCCGCGCGCCTGGGTGTAGATTCGCAACACTTGTCGGGCGAGCTGGAACAGGCCAGCCGCGACGTAACGTCGAGTCTGGACAGCCTTTCGCAAAACACCCGGCAACGTTTGAGCAGCGGGCTGTCGACGCGCCTGAAGGACGAGCAGAAACAACTACGTGCGACGCTGGAGAAGGACCTGAAGGATTCAGCCACCGACATGGCCGAACTGCTGGCAGCCGTTGCCCCTCGCGCCATGTGGGATAACGACACCCCGACGCTTTCCGAATTCGCCCGCCGCGCCCAGCGCAATCCCAACGTGCTGTTCGTGGTCTACGACGACGCCCAGGGCGAGCACCTGACCCGTTACCTGAACCGTGACAGCGATGCGATCAAGGCATTGCTGGCCAAGGGCGAGGGCGAGCGGGCCATGGACAAGGTGCTCAACGCCGCGCAGAAGGATCCGTCGGTGTACTACGTCGAAGCCTCTATCAGCCCGAACGGCGTCGAGATCGGCAAGGTGCGCATGGGGGTCTCCACGGCCACCGTCGAAACCGATCTGGCGGCGCTGGACAAGCGCTTCACCGCGCTGATCGGTAGCGGTGAGCAACTGGTTTCCGAAAGCCTGGGTGGCGCGGCGGCAGAAAGCTCTGGTGCCCTTCGCGCACGGCTGCAAACCGCCCAGGGCTCTGCGGCTGCCATGGCCACCAACACCCGCTCTGCGGTGCAGGAAGCGGCAGAAACGCTGCGGGTGAAAATCGGTGTGGGCCTGGCGTTGGTCGGGCTGGGCGTGTTGATCGTGCTGGCCGTGGTACTGGGCCGTCGCGTGGTGTTGCGCATCCAGTTGCTCAACCGCGCGCTGGATGATCTGGCGGCGGGCGAGGGCGACCTGACCAAGCGGGTCAAGCTCAACAGCAATGATGAAATCGGCGACATGGCCGCCGCGGTGAACCGTTTTGTCGACAAACTGCAGCCCATCGTGCGCGAAGCGGGGGATGTGGCGCAGCAGACCGGCGTAGAGATCGGTGCCATGAGTAAACGCAACGCTGGTGCTGATGCGGCCGCCGAGCTGCAGCGTGATGAAGTGGCCGCCAGTCTGCAGGCGCTGGCGCAGATGGCTGACGAAGCCCAGGCCGAAAGCAAGGCCATGCAGGCGGCGTTGCAGCAGGTGGTCGACATTCGTCAGGCTACCGACGAGAACACCCGCACCTCTAATCAGGTGGGTAGCCTGATCGAGGCGCTGGCCGGACAGGTCGAAAACGGTGCGCAGGTCATCGAGCGACTGGCTCAGCAGAGTGAACAGATCGAAGTGGTGCTGGAAGTGATCCACGGCATCGCCGAACAGACCAACCTCCTGGCGCTCAACGCGGCCATCGAGGCGGCGCGGGCGGGGGAGACCGGCCGCGGGTTTGCCGTGGTGGCCGATGAAGTGCGCGCGCTGGCCAGCAAGACGCAAAGCTCCACCGGCGACATTCAGGAGCACATCGCCAAGTTGCAGTCAGGCGCCAAGGAAGCTGTCGCGACCATTGGCCTGGCCGGGCGTCAGGCCAAGGAAGGTCTGGCCGTATTGCGCGACAGCGCGCGCCTGCAGCAGAGCGTGCAGACCTCGGTCGAGCAGGTTCACGCGGCCATCGGTTTGGCGACTCGTGCGGCCGAGCACCAGGCTCAGGGTGCGCAGGCGGTGCGTGGGCGGGTGGAAGTGATTCACGCCCAGGCCGAGAAGGCGGCGCAAAACGTGGTGGCGGCCACCGCCAGCGGAAAGGCGCTGGACAAGCTGGCGGCGCAGTTGAAGGCGAGCCTGGGGCAGTTCAGGGCTTGATGGGATTTTCGTAGCAGTCCGGCGTGCCGGCGGCGCTGATCTTGATATCGCTGCCGCCGGCAAGCCGGACTGCTACGGAGATATCGGTGTTGCTGCAAAGGTTTTACAAACCCCAGAAAGCACAAAACCGAGCACTTGGCTCGGTTTTGTTTATGTATGGTGCCCAGGAGAAGACTCGAACTTCCACGACCGTAAGGTCACCAGCACCTGAAGCTGGCGTGTCTACCAATTTCACCACCTGGGCATGGCGCTGATTTAATTAGATTTTTCGTTTTTGTGCAACATAAATTTGAGAAATTTTACTCAGGCGCTGATTTTTGACTGCAGGCGTGAGCTTGCTCACGAATGCGATCCGTCTCCAGAAGATGAATGGAGTACGAGAGCAAGCGAAGTCCCGCAGGAATTTCATCGTTATCAGGTGCGTGATCTACGCTTGGAGTGTTTCGGCAGGGCGGGATTTTCAAACCCTGAAAAGCACAAAACCGAGCACTTGGCTCGGTTTCGTTGAATTGGTGCCCAGAAGAAGACTCGAACTTCCACGACCGTAAGGTCACCAGCACCTGAAGCTGGCGTGTCTACCAATTTCACCATCTGGGCAAAGCGTTGATTTCATTCAGTTTTCTGTATGATTTCAACTACAACTTGGCGTCTGCCGTCGTTGTGGGGCGCATCTTACGGATGAGATTGGGGGCTGTAAACCCCCAAAGCGAAATTTTTTTTTAAATAGCGAAAAGTCCCAGCAAACGCTGCCTTCGCGTTTCAATCGGGTATATGCCAAACTAATTGCATACAGATAAGGTGAACTCATTCTAATGGCCGATTGGCAGTCCCTCGATCCCGAGGCCGCTCGTGAAGCGGAAAAATACGAAAACCCCATCCCTAGCCGCGAGCTGATCCTGGCGCAGTTGTCCGAGCGCGGGTCGCCCGCTGCCCGTGAAGAGCTGGTCGCCGAGTTCGGCCTGACCACCGAAGATCAGATCGAAGCCCTGCGCCGCCGTCTGCGCGCCATGGAGCGCGACGGTCAGCTGATCTACACCCGCCGCGGCACCTACGCGCCGGTGGACAAGCTCGACCTGATCCTGGGTCGCATCAGCGGTCATCGCGATGGCTTCGGCTTCCTGGTGCCGGACGACGGCTCGGACGACCTGTTCATGAGCCCGGCGCAGATGCGCCTGGTGTTCGATGGCGACCGCGCCCTGGCTCGCGTATCGGGCCTGGATCGGCGTGGTCGTCGCGAAGGCGTGATCGTCGAGGTCATCTCCCGCGCCCACGAAACCATCGTCGGTCGCTACTTCGAAGAGCAGGGCATCGGTTTCGTCGTTGCCGACAACCCCAAGATCCAGCAGGAAGTGCTGGTCACCCCGGGCCGTAACGCCAACGCCAAGATCGGTCAGTTCGTCGAGGTGAAAATCACCCACTGGCCGACGCCGCGCTTCCAGCCGCAAGGCGATGTGATCGAAGTCGTGGGCAACTACATGGCGCCGGGCATGGAAATCGACGTCGCCCTGCGTACCTACGATATTCCCCACGTCTGGCCAGAAGCGGTGCTCAAGGAAGCCGCCAAGCTCAAGCCGGAAGTGCAGGAAAAGGATAAGGAACACCGCGTCGACCTGCGCCATCTGCCGTTCGTCACCATCGACGGCGAAGACGCCCGCGACTTCGACGACGCGGTGTACTGCGAAGCCAAACCGGGCAAATTGCGTCTGTTCTCCGGCGGCTGGAAGCTGTACGTGGCGATCGCCGACGTTTCCAGCTACGTGAAGCTCGGCTCGGCGCTGGATGCCGAAGCCCAGGTGCGCGGCAACTCGGTGTATTTCCCTGAGCGCGTGGTGCCGATGCTGCCTGAGCAGCTGTCCAACGGCCTGTGCTCGCTCAATCCGCTGGTCGACCGTCTGGCGATGGTCTGCGAGATGACCATCTCCAAGTCCGGCGAAATGACCGATTACGTGTTCTACGAGGCAGTGATCCATTCCCATGCGCGTCTGACCTACAACAAGGTCAGCACCATCCTGGAACACCCGAAAACCGCCGAAGCCAAGAAGCTGCGCGCGCAGTACGGCGAAGTGGTGCCGGACCTCAAGCAGCTGTATGCGCTGTACAAGGTGCTGCTCGGCGCGCGTCACACCCGTGGCGCGATCGATTTCGAGACCCAGGAAACCCGGATCATCTTCGGTTCCGAGCGCAAGATCGCCGAAATTCGTCCGACCCAGCGCAACGATGCGCACAAGCTGATCGAGGAATGCATGCTGGCGGCCAACGTGGCCACCGCTGAATTCCTCAAAAAACACGAGATTCCTGCGCTGTACCGCGTTCACGACGGCCCGCCGCCGGAGCGTCTGGAAAAACTGCGCGCCTTCCTCGGCGAGCTCGGCCTGTCCCTGCACAAGGGGAAGGACGGTCCGACGCCGAAGGACTATCAGGCGCTGCTGGAAAACATCAAGGACCGTCCGGATTACCACCTGATCCAGACCGTCATGCTGCGTTCGCTGAGCCAGGCGGTTTACACCTCGGACAACAACGGCCACTTCGGCCTGAATTACGAGGCGTACACCCATTTCACCTCGCCGATCCGTCGCTACCCTGACCTGCTCACTCACCGGGCGATTCGCAGCGTCATCCATTCCAAGCAGAACACCCCACACGTCCGCCGTGCCGGTGGTTCGACCATTCCGAAGGCGCGCATCTATCCGTACGATGAGGCCGCGCTGGAGCAACTGGGCGAACAATGCTCGATGAGCGAGCGCCGTGCTGACGAGGCCACGCGTGACGTAACCAACTGGCTCAAGTGCGAGTTCATGAAGGATCGCGTGGGCGAGTCGTTCCCGGGCGTGATCACGGCAGTAACCGGCTTTGGCCTGTTCGTCGAGCTGACCGATATCTACGTCGAAGGCCTGGTGCACGTCACTGCGCTGCCGGGCGATTACTACCACTTCGACCCGGTTCATCACCGTCTGGCGGGCGAGCGTACTGGCCGCAGCTTCCGCCTGGGTGACACCGTGGAAGTGCGGGTGATGCGCGTCGACCTGGACGAGCGCAAGATCGACTTCGAAATGTCGGAAAAGGCCGCGGTTTCGCCAACGGCCCGCAAGCGCAAGGCTGCAGAGCCTGCGCCGGCACCTGTTGAAAAGGCGAAGGAGAAGGCGCCTGCCTCTCGCCCGAGCCGCCGCGCCGCCAAGGAGCCGGTCGTCGAGGCGTATCGCGCCAGTGATGCTGCCGCGAAGAACGCTGAAGTGCGCAAGAGCCGGGAAATGAAGAAAGCGCTGCTGGCTGAGGCCAAGAGCGGCGGCAAGTCGAGCCGCAGCGAGTCTGCGTCGTCCGGCAAACCCAGCAAACACCGCAAGGGTCCGTCCAAGTCGGGCTCGGCGTCTGCGCCCAAGAGCGGCGGGGCGCGTAAACCCAAGGCCAAGTCATGAGTCAGCTGGAAAAAATCTACGGCGTGCATGCCGTGGAAGCGTTGTTGCGTCATCACCCCAAGCGGGTCAAGCAGATCTGGCTGGCGGAAGGGCGCAGTGATCCTCGCGTTCAGGTGCTGGTCGATCTGGCCGGGCAGAACCGCGTGCCGGTCGGCCAGGCCGAGCGCCGTGAAATGGACGCCTGGGTCGAAGGCGTGCATCAGGGCGTGGTGGCGGAAGTCAGCCCGAGCCAGGTCTGGGGCGAGGCGATGCTCGACGAGCTGCTGGATCGCACCGACGGCCCGCCGCTGATTCTGGTGCTGGACGGCGTGACCGACCCGCACAACCTCGGCGCCTGCCTGCGTACCGCCGATGCGGCCGGTGCGCTGGCGGTGATCGTGCCCAAGGACAAATCCGCGACCCTGACGCCGACTGTTCGTAAAGTGGCGTGCGGTGCGGCCGAAGTGATTCCGCTGGTGGCCGTGACCAACCTGGCGCGCACCCTGGAAAAACTTCAGCAGCGCGGCCTGTGGATCGTCGGCACGGCGGGCGAAGCCGAGCAGGAACTGTATCAACAGGACCTGACCGGCCCGACCATCATGATCATGGGCGCCGAAGGCAAGGGCATGCGCCGCCTGACCCGCGAGCACTGCGATTACCTGGTGCGTCTGCCGATGGCCGGCAGCGTCAGCAGCCTCAACGTGTCGGTGGCGACCGGCGTCTGCCTGTTCGAAGCCATGCGTCAGCGCTCGGCCAAGGCTGCCGCGAAGAAGTGAATTCAACGCAATCTCTGTAGGAGCGAATTTATTCGCGAAGGTGGTCCAGACGACAGAAATGTGTCGGGCTGTTCGGGCCATTCGCGAATGAATTCGCTCCCACAGGTTCGGGCCGCGGTCGTTACAACTTCGCTGCTCAAATATTCACCAATTTCCTTGCGCCGCCTCCGGCCCTTCTCTACAATTGCGCCCCTTGCTGTCATGGCAGGTGCGCATGTGCCTGTCCCTGTGCAAGATAAACCAGTGTTTTTCACTCCTTGTCTGACCGCTCTGGCGGCAGGCTACAACCCGTAAGGAGCATTCATGCGTCATTACGAAATCATCTTTCTGGTTCACCCGGACCAGAGCGAGCAAGTCGGCGGCATGGTTGAGCGTTACACCAAGCTGATCGAAGAAGACGGCGGCAAGATCCACCGTCTGGAAGACTGGGGCCGTCGTCAACTGGCCTACGCAATCAACAATGTTCACAAGGCTCACTACGTGATGCTGAACGTTGAGTGCACCGGCAAGGCCCTGGCCGAGCTGGAAGACAACTTCCGTTACAACGATGCCGTGATCCGTAACCTGGTCATCCGTCGCGACGAAGCCGTTACCGGCCAGTCCGAGATGCTCAAGGCTGAAGAGAACCGCAGTGAGCGCCGTGAGCGTCGCGACCGTCCTGAGCACTCCGACGCCGAAGGCGTTGACAGTGATGACAGCGACAACAGCGATAACGCTGACGAGTAATCCACGGACCTTTTGAGGAGCCAATTACATGGCACGTTTCTTCCGTCGTCGTAAGTTCTGCCGTTTCACCGCAGAAAACGTTAAAGAGATCGACTACAAGGATCTCAACACCCTGAAAGCCTACGTATCCGAAACCGGCAAGATCGTTCCTAGCCGCATTACCGGTACCAAAGCTCGTTATCAGCGTCAGCTGGCTACCGCTATCAAGCGCGCCCGCTTCCTGGCCTTGCTGGCCTACACCGACAGCCACGGCCGCTGAGACCAGGTTCTAGTCGACAAGACGCAGTAAGGGATAGATCGCATGCGCGCCATGGCTGACTTCATCATGCGCGGGCGCATGCAGGCCACTCTCGTAGTGGCTGGATGTGCGGCGTTGCCGCTGTTGTTCTGGTTGAGTGCTGCCGCAGGGTGCCTTGTGCTCCTGCGACGCGGATTGAGCGACGCTTCGGGCGTGCTCGTCTGGGCTCTGCTGCCTGGCCTGGTCTGGTGGTACCTCGGTGATCCACGCACCTTGATGGTGATGCTGGGATCCTGGGGGTTGGCCGCTTCATTGCGCGCCAGTGAGTCCTGGGTTCGTGTGCTGCTGGTCAGCGTGGGACTTGGACTGTTGTATGGGGTGATCCTGGGGGCGGTTTTCCGCGAGCCCATCGAAGAACTGGCACAAGCGATGCAAAAGCTTCTGCCTCACGTCTTCGGTGATGTCTACCAGCAGATGTCGGTAGATGAGCGAGCGCGTCTGGGGGCACTGATTACGCCGGTCCTTAACGGCCTGATAGCCGCGGTGTTGCAGATCGTCAGCGTGGTCTGCCTGATTCTCGGGCGGTACTGGCAGGCGTTGTTGTATAACCCGGGCGGTTTCGGACGCGAATTTCGCAGCCTGAAACTCCCGAGGGCACCGATGCTGGTGCTGCTGGTGTGCATGTTGGTCGCGCCGAATTTCGGGCCGCAACTGGCAATGCTGACACCGCTGTGCAGCGTACCGCTGGTGTTCGCGGGGCTGGCCCTGATTCACGGCCTGGTGGCTGCAAAGCACCTGGGTCGGTTCTGGCTGGTGGGGTTGTACGTCACCCTGGTGCTGTTCATGCAGTTGATTTATCCGTTGCTGGTGGTGTTTGCCATTGTCGACAGCCTGATTGATTTTCGCGGCCGCCTGGCGTCGAAGGATGCCGATAACGGTTCTGCGAACGGTGAAGGTTAAAGTTAAGAGGTTATTACCAAATGGAACTCATCCTGCTGGAAAAAATCGCCAACCTGGGCAACCTGGGCGACAAAGTAAACGTTAAGGCTGGTTACGGCCGTAACTACCTGCTGCCTTTCGGCAAAGCCACCGCTGCGACCGCTGCCAACCTGGCCGCTTTCGAAGAGCGTCGTGCCGAGCTGGAAAAAGCCGCTGCCGAGAAGAAAGCTTCGGCTGAAGCTCGCGCTGCTCAACTGGGCGAACTGGAAGTGACCATCACTGCCACCGCCGGTGACGAAGGCAAGCTGTTTGGTTCGATCGGTACTCACGACATCGCTGACGCACTGACCGCCTCGGGCGTTGAAGTGGCCAAGTCCGAAGTTCGTCTGCCGAACGGCACCATCCGTAACGTTGGCGAATACGACGTTGCCGTGCACCTGCACAGCGATGTTGAAGCTACCGTTCGCGTAGTTGTGGTAGCTGCTTAAGCAGTCCGATTCCTGCGCTCTGGCGCGGAGTCCGATCGGCTGGCGACGTGTTCGCCAGCCGGTCAACAAGGGGCGCGATCCTGTTTTTCAGGTCGTGCCCTTTGTCATTTCTGACGTATCCTGATTCAAATTTCTGATTCCGTGTGGCCATGAACGATATCTCCGCTCCCGAGCAATACGATCTGCAAACCGCTGCCCTGAAGGTGCCGCCGCATTCCATCGAGGCCGAACAGGCTGTGCTCGGTGGTCTGATGCTGGACAACAACGCCTGGGAGCGCGTGCTGGATCAGGTCTCGGACGGCGATTTCTATCGGCATGACCACCGCCTGATTTTCCGTGCCATCGCCAAGCTGGCCGACCAGAACCTGCCCATCGACGTCGTGACCCTGGCCGAGCAGCTGGACAAGGAAGGGCAGACCTCGCAAGTAGGAGGGCTGGGCTACCTGTCGGAGCTGGCGAAGAACATCCCGTCGGTCGCTAACATCAAGGCTTATGCGCAGATCGTTCGCCAGCGTGCGACCCTGCGCCAGCTGATCGGCATCAGCAACGACATCGCCGACAGCGCCTTCGACCCCCAGGGGCGTACCGCCGAAGAGATCCTCGACGAGGCCGAGCGGCAGATCTTCCAGATCGCCGAGGCGCGGCCAAAGACCGGCGGCCCGGTGGGCGTGAACGACCTGCTGACCAAGGCCATCGACCGCATCGACACCCTGTTCAATATGGGGGAAGGCATCACCGGCCTGTCCACCGGCTACACCGACCTGGACGACAAGACCAGCGGCCTGCAGCCCGCTGACCTGATCATCGTCGCGGGCCGTCCGTCGATGGGCAAAACCACCTTCGCCATGAACCTGGTGGAAAACGCCGTATTGCGCAGTGACAAGGCTGTATTGGTGTTCTCGCTGGAGATGCCAGGTGAATCGCTGATCATGCGTATGCTCTCGTCGCTTGGGCGGATCGACCAGACCAAGGTCCGTTCCGGCCAGCTGGACGACGATGACTGGCCGCGCCTGACCTCGGCGGTCAACCTGCTCAACGACCGCAAGCTGTTCATCGATGACACCGCAGGCATCAGCCCGTCGGAAATGCGCGCGCGCACCCGGCGTCTGGTGCGCGAGCACGGCGACATCGCCCTGATCATGATCGACTACCTGCAGCTGATGCAGATCCCAGGCTCCAGCGGCGACAACCGCACCAACGAGATTTCCGAGATCTCCCGCTCCCTGAAAGCCCTGGCCAAGGAATTCAACTGCCCGGTGGTGGCCCTGTCCCAGCTCAACCGCTCCCTGGAGCAACGCCCGAACAAGCGCCCGGTCAACTCCGACTTGCGTGAATCCGGAGCGATCGAGCAGGACGCCGACGTCATCATGTTCGTCTACCGCGACGAGGTCTATCACCCCGAAACCGAGCACAAGGGCGTGGCGGAAATCATCATCGGTAAACAGCGTAACGGCCCGATCGGCTTCATCCGGCTGGCGTTCATCGGTAAATACACCCGGTTCGAGAACCTGGCGCCGGGGAGTTATAACTTTGATGATGATGAGTAACAGACCCTGAGCGTTGAACGTAGCAGGACCTGCTGATGCGCTCAGGGTTTGCGCCTTGCCATGATTTTTCCGCCACCTTGGTGCGACAGAATGGCCTCCGGATAGAAAATCCTTCCTCGCCGAATGAAACCTAGCCGGTAGTCGCCCCTGCCTGTTCCCGATTCGTCGAAGATATCCACAGTTTTCATACCCTGCAGGCCTGTGTGCCCTTTACGATTGGGGTCGAATTTCTCTAGCGCAGCCGCTAACCCCTTCTCTAGATGTTTGTTTTTCTTGAGCCACCCTCGGATATTCGGATCCTCTAGAAATTCTGATGATTCGACTTTGAAAACGTCCGTTTGTGGGGGGCGCGCGACGGTTGTTCCGAGGGGAAGGGCGGAGCTTTCAAGCGCTGGCGATCCAGTCGCTTTAACTCGCCGGTTACCAGACGCTGCCACTGTTTCACTCATTTCGCCGACGGAGTAGCTGCTTGTGATGCTCAGCCTGCTGCCTCTTCTTTGGTCCAGTTCGTTTATCTCGCTTTGATCCTCACGCCTCAAAAGGACGGATGGAATGTTCATGGCCGTAGCTCTGTCGTGGAAGTCGCGTACTTCATAGTTCGTGTTGAAGTACTCGCGTTGTCTGGCGGTCTTCAGGTGATAGGCGTAGATCTCACCGGAATTCAGCTCCTTCAGCTTTATGTGCTGAATTTGAGCGCCTTCGGTCATGCGGAATTCGTTCAATATCGAAACCTCTCTGGAAATCAATCCGAAGTTGTCGATCAGCGGTGAAAGCAGATGTTTTTCCGTCTGGGTGGCAGGCGGTGTCATGGCTTGCTTTTCTCGCCATTGATTGAAAAAAATGCCGCCCGCAAACGCGAGGAGCACGGCAACAGCAATGAATAATGTCGTGACGGGGTCGACACTGTTGCGGCCATTTGAATCAATGAGTGAGGTGGGATTGTTGCAGGTCATCCGGAAGAGATTGAGCCCATCCACCGAACCACCAGGATCCGCACTGACCCAACGCATCAACCACGGTGCGTAGTACCTCAATCCGTAGTAATACAGCCCGCTGGCATCTCGCTCCTTCCCCGAAAAGCGCACCACCTTGTACTTGGCCTCGATCACCGATCGGGCAGCCCACCAGGCCGTGCCGCCGAACGGATAGTAGCCTTCCTGACTGATCAGTCGCGCACTGTCGTCCAGTTCCAGGGCACTGGAGCCCAGATGGTCGTCGATCGAATAACGCAATTGATCGTTTTCTATGCCGGAGGGGCGTCCGCTCAACCAGTGCAGGCAACGCACCGCACAACGCCCCGCCTGAATCACGATGACTTCCAGTTGTTCAGTGGTGGCGCTGTCGCTGCGCAGTTCCAGGCCGGGCAGGTAACGGACTTCCAGCGAGTGCAGGGTGGCTCGGGTCGAGGCTGTTGTGATCTTGCGCAGCCTTTGCCCGCTGTGGTCGTAGACATACTGTTCCACGTCGTCCTCAGCGTCCTGGCGGGAAACAGCAGTGATCCTCGACAGGCGATTGCTCCCGTCCCATGACATGAGCTGGCCAGGCTGGAGGTGCTGCAGGTTGCCGCAAGGGTCGAATCCGTTGGCAAAATCCGGCGGCGCACTGCCTTGCGGCTTGATCAAAGAACGATTGCTGGTCTGATCTATCTCGAAGTCTCGGGTATAGGGCTGGCTGCCTTCATGCCGCAATTGAATCAGGTTGCCAGCCAAGTCGTAGCGATAGCGCTCGGTAAAATTGAGCCACTGGCTGCTGTCGATCGGCAGTGGCTGCATGTCTGGCAGTTGCGGGCCGTTGGAGACCGCGGCGGTCTCCCGCCCTTGGGCTTCGATCAACTGATAGAAACTGTCATAGGTGTAGCGGTTGATCGGCTCGATCCGCTGGTTGGCGAAGTGCCGTACAGCCTGGGCGTCATCGGTGATACTCGTCACATTGCCGACCGGGTCATAACCATACGCCAGCAACTGCAATGGATCGTTGGCTGCGCGGGTGGTGTGCAGTGTGAGCAGGCGCCCGTTGCTTTCGTGGTAACGGTAGTGGCTGCTCACGCCGTTACCGGCAGTCTGGGATTCGATTTGCTCGCAGGCGTTGTAATGCACATCGCGCAATAACACTTGTGGCTCCGCGTCCATGAGGGTGAGCGTTATTCCGGCCAGTTGACCGGCGACGTTCAGCGTCATGATTTGCAGGTTGCCGCGCGCATCTGTCGTGCTGAATGGGGTGCCGCTGGCGTCGAAGCGTCTATGCGTGATGGCGCCCGTGCCGGGTTCCAGAAGCGGGTCCCGCTCATCGACCGCTGACGGCCAGTCGGGGAGCTGGATTGACTGGAGCATTCGACGCTCCTCCATCAGCACCCCGCCCGTGAGGCTATAAGCGCTGATTGCCTGGGTGCCGGCACTGTCGTCGATCCGGACCCGTTGCCCGCACTGGTTGCGCGAGGCTGATTCTGCGTCGCTGCCCGCGTACATAAACCGTTCGCAGGTCCGTTGAGTCAGGCCCAGGGTCTGCTCATGAATCGCCACGGGGCGCATGAATTCGTCGTGTTCTGTCTGCCAATGAGTGCCGCGTGCGTCCCACCTCTCAACGGCGGCGCCCGATTGCGCAAACAGGCAGAGGGTTTCACCGGCGTCGACGCTATGACTCGACAGGACAGCCCCTGACAGGCTGTACACATTGGCGAAAGTGGGTGGCAGATTAGGCTGTGCTGAGCGTAACTCGAACAGGCGCGGGTCCCACACCGCAACGGCACGCCCCTGGCTGTCATAGACCTGGGCATTGACGCAGGCCTGGGCGTCGGCATCGACCTGTGCCCGGTAGTATTCCGTCTGCCGCACCGCCAGGCCCCGGCTGTCGTAAACCGTGAGCGAAGGGGTGTTTCGATGCATCGAGTCGGTCATGATGCCTGCGTCCAGCAGTGATCATCGCTGTACCGGCAATCTAACTCCTGTGCCGCGCCGGGGATACTGTCAGAAATGACAGTGCATCCAGTCGCAAATCTATCCGCAAGACTGACTGTTCTGATCGGATTTGATCAAAATTTGTGCTATTCTCCGCGCCCGCGATTTTCCGTAGCGGATTCGCCTTCCTGATTACGAACACTGGTCATCGACATGCAAGCAGCCAAGCCGTTATTTGACTATCCGAAGTACTGGGCCGAGTGTTTCGGGCCGGCGCCTTTCCTGCCCATGAGCCGGGAAGAGATGGATCAGCTCGGCTGGGATTCCTGCGACATCATCATCGTCACCGGTGATGCGTACGTCGACCACCCGTCGTTCGGCATGGCGATCATCGGCCGGCTGCTGGAGTCCCAGGGCTTCCGCGTCGGGATCATTGCCCAGCCGGACTGGCGTAACAAAGACGACTTCATGAAGCTGGGCGAGCCGAACCTGTTCTTCGGCGTTGCTGCGGGCAACATGGACTCGATGATCAACCGCTACACCGCCGACAAGAAAATCCGTTCCGACGACGCCTACACGCCCGGCGGCATGGCGGGCAAGCGGCCGGACCGCGCCAGCCTGGTCTACAGCCAGCGCTGCAAGGAAGCCTACAAGCATGTGCCGATCATCCTCGGCGGCATCGAGGCTTCGCTGCGCCGCATCGCCCACTATGACTACTGGCAGGACAAGGTGCGCAACTCGATCCTGATCGACGCCAGCGCCGACATCCTGCTGTACGGCAACGCCGAACGCGCGATCGTCGAGGTGGCCAACCGCCTGTCCTACGGCGAGAAGATCGAGAACATCACCGACGTGCGCGGCACCGCGTTCATTCGTCGCGACACGCCGGAAGGCTGGTACGAAGTCGACTCCACGCGCATTGACCGCCCGGGCAAGGTCGACAAGATCATCAACCCGTACGTCAACACCCAGGACACCGCCGCCTGCGCCATCGAGCAGGAAAAGGGCGAGGTCGAAGACCCGAACGAAGCCAAGGTCGTGCAGATTCTGGCGAGCCCGCGCATGACCCGCGACAAGACGGTCATCCGCCTGCCGTCCATGGAAAAAGTGCGCAACGACCCTGTGCTCTATGCCCACGCCAACCGCGTGCTGCACCTTGAAACTAACCCGGGCAACGCCCGCGCGCTGGTGCAGAAGCACGGCGAAGTCGATGTCTGGTTCAACCCGCCACCGATTCCCATGACCACCGAAGAAATGGACTACGTGTTCGGCATGCCTTACGCACGTATTCCGCATCCAGCGTACGGCAAGGAGAAGATTCCGGCCTACGACATGATCCGTTTCTCGGTGAACATCATGCGTGGCTGCTTCGGCGGCTGCACCTTCTGCTCGATCACCGAGCACGAAGGCCGCATCATCCAGAACCGCTCTCACGATTCGATCATTCGTGAGATCGAAGAGATTCGCGACAAGGTGCCAGGCTTCACCGGGGTGATTTCCGACCTTGGCGGGCCGACCGCGAACATGTATCGCATCGCCTGCAAGAGCCCGGAAATCGAGTCCGCCTGCCGCAAGCCTTCCTGCGTGTTTCCAGGCATCTGCCCGAACCTGAACACCGACCATTCGTCGCTGATTCAGCTGTACCGCAGCGCCCGCGAACTGCCGGGTGTGAAGAAGATCCTGATCGCCTCGGGCCTGCGTTACGACCTGGCCGTCGAGTCGCCGGAGTACGTCAAGGAGCTGGTCACCCACCACGTGGGCGGCTACCTGAAGATCGCGCCGGAGCACACCGAGGAAGGTCCGCTCAATCAGATGATGAAGCCGGGCATCGGCAGCTACGACAAGTTCAAGCGCATGTTCGAGAAGTTCTCGAAAGAGGCGGGCAAGGAACAGTACCTGATCCCGTACTTCATCGCGGCCCACCCGGGCACCACCGACGAAGACATGATGAACCTGGCGCTGTGGCTCAAGGGCAACGGTTTCCGCGCCGACCAGGTGCAGGCGTTCTACCCCTCGCCGATGGCCAGCGCCACCGCGATGTATCACTCGGGCAAGAACCCGCTGCGCAAGGTCACCTACAAGAGCGACCCGGTCACCATCGTCAAGAGCGAAGAACAGCGCCGTTTGCACAAGGCCTTCCTGCGTTATCACGACCCCAAAGGCTGGCCGATGCTGCGTGAAGCACTGGAACGCATGGGCCGTGCCGACCTGATCGGCCCGGGCAAGCACCAGCTGATTCCGCTGCACCAGCCGGACACCGACAGCTACCAGAGCGCCCGTCGCAAGAATTCGACGCCGGCGGGCAGCCACAAGGTCGCCAAGACCACGAAAATCCTCACCCAGCACACCGGCCTGCCGCCGCGTGCCAGTGATGGCAGCAAGCCGTGGGACAAGCGCGAAGAGGCCAAGGCCGCAGCTGCCGCGCGCAATAAACAGGCCGCCAAGGATCGCGCCGAAGCGAGCAAGGGCGGGAAGGGCGGCAAGAAGAAGCCATCCCGTCAGCCGGTGTTCCCGCGCTAATCGGAGACGCCCAATGAAAACGCCAGCTTTCGAGCTGGCGTTTTTGTTTGTCAGAGCTTCACGTTTTCGCGGATGTTCCAGCCGTACTTGATCACGCCACCTTCCTTGCTGCCGTCCGCGTTCTGCGGCTGATAGCTGACCTCGACCTGGCCGAAATTCAGGGCGATGTGTTCCTTGATGATTTCATCGCTGGTGCCAGCATTGGTGTCATAGGAAGCGATCATCACTTCCTTGAGCGTGATGACCGTGTATTCGATGGGCGAGGCGCCACCGGCCTTGCGGATGGTCAATGTGGCTTCGGGATAATGCTTGCCGCTTGAGCAGGCCATCATCAGGTTGGGCGAGGCTTTATCCAGTGGCTTGCTCAGGCTTAGATTGCCGATGCTGACCTTGCCTGCACCGCCGCCTCCACCTTGGTGCATGGAGCCTGATTGCTGCATGCCCCATTGAAAGCTGTAGATGTCGATCTCTTCCTTGTGCGCGCTGTCCTTTGACTCACCCTTGATATCGCCCAGCTTCAAAAACATGTCGATAGCCATGAACACTCCTTGCGAAAAACGATGATCGACGAATTGTCGGCGTGCACCTTTTCTCAGAGGCGTCAGCGGCGCAAGGCACCAGAAGCAGATCAGGAACGATCACACAAAAGAATCAAAAAAATCCTACAGGTGCGGCGGCAAAAGGCGCCTATTCTCGGTCTTTCATGTCAGTCCGCCACATTTGCGTGCAACCCTTGCACCCGCCACTCAGGCTGGCACGATCTTGGTGCTGTGCTTAGCTGTGCACGTACCTTCCACGCCGATGGCGCAAGGCTTGCCCGGATGGCATAAGTCTTGCGCGTTTGCTTAACCTTCCAGGCTCGCAGGAGGCACGCCGTGTCGATTCACATTGCCTTGCATCACGTCACGCATTATCGCTATGAACGGGCGGTCGAGCTGGGGCCGCAGATCGTGCGTCTGCGCCCGGCGGCGCACAGCCGCACGCGGGTGTTGTCATATTCGTTGAAGGTGCTGCCGGACAATCATTTCATCAACTGGCAGCAGGACCCGCAGGGCAATTACCTGGCGCGGCTGGTGTTCCCCGAAAAGACTGACGAGCTGCGCATCGAGGTCGATCTGGTCGCCGAGATGGCGGTGTTCAACCCGTTCGATTTTTTCCTCGAACCCTACGCGGAAAAGATCCCGTTCCAGTACGCCAAGGAAGAGCACCACGAGTTGCTGCCGTACCTGGAAAAACTGCCACTGACGCCCAGGTTCCAGGCGTATCTGGACAGCATCGAGCGCACCCCGGTGCCGGCCATCGATTTTCTGGTCAGCCTCAATCAGCGGCTGGCCCGCGACATCAATTACCTGATTCGCATGGAGCCCGGCATCCAGACGCCGGAGTTCACCCTCGACAGTGCGTCGGGCTCGTGCCGCGATTCGGCCTGGCTGCTGGTGCAGTTGCTGCGTCATCTGGGTCTGGCGGCGCGCTTTGTGTCGGGCTACCTCATTCAACTCAAGGCCGACGTCGAAGCGCTGGACGGGCCGTCCGGCACCGATGTGGATTTCACCGACCTGCACGCCTGGTGCGAGGTGTATCTGCCGGGCGCAGGCTGGGTCGGTCTGGACGCGACCTCCGGCCTGTTCGCGGGGGAAGGGCATATTCCGCTGGCGTGCAGTCCCGATCCGTCGTCGGCCGCGCCCATCAGCGGGCTGGTCGAGCCGTGCGAAACCGAGTTCAGCCATGATATGTCGGTGGAGCGCATTTGGGAGGCGCCAAGGGTCACCAAGCCTTACACCGACGAACAGTGGCGCAGCATCCAGGCGCTGGGCCGCCAGATCGATGCCGACCTGATCGCCGACGATGTGCGCCTGACCATGGGCGGCGAGCCGACGTTCGTCTCCATCGACGATCGCGACGGCAACGAGTGGAACACCGCCGCGCTGGGCCCGAAAAAACGCGGTCTGTCCGCCGAGCTGTTTCAGCGCATGCGCAAGCATTACGCGCCGCAGGGCATCGTGCATTTCGGCCAGGGCAAGTGGTACCCCGGCGAGCAGTTGCCGCGCTGGTCGCTCAACTGTTTCTGGCGGCGCGACGGCGAGCCGGTGTGGCGCAACAATGCGCTGATCGCCGACGAAACCGAGGATTACGGCACCGACAGCGAGATGGCCGGGCGCTTCTTGTGCAGCGTTGCCGAGCGCTTGAAATTGCCTGCGCGTTATGTGTTCCCGGCCTACGAAGACAACTTCTACTACCTCTGGCGCGAGAACGCGCTGCCTGCGAACGTCAGCGCCGAAGATCCGCGCCTGGGCGACGAGATGGAGCGGGCGCGGCTGGCGAAGGTGTTTTCCCAGGGGCTGGACCAGGTCATCGGCCACGTCTTGCCCCTGGCACGCACCGCAGACGATAAGCGTTGGCAGAGCGGGCGCTGGTACCTGCGCGGCGAGCACTGCCGGCTGGTGCCGGGGGATTCGCCGCTGGGCTATCGCCTGCCGCTGGCGTCCCAGCCCTGGGTCAAGGCGGCCGAGTACCCTTACATCCACCCGACCGATCACAATCATGACTTTGCCGAGCTGCCGGACCGCGATGCGATCGAGGCCGCACTCGAGCGCCAGACCGAACCGCAGGAAACCGACCGGGCGCCAGTCATCGACCAGTCCGCAGACTGGCTGACCCGCACCGCGTTGAGCGCCGAAGTGCGTGGCGGGCGTTTGTATCTGTTCATGCCGCCCTTGCAGACGCTGGAAGCCTATCTGGAACTGGTCGCGGCCATCGAGGCCACCGCCGAAGAGCTGCATTGCCCGGTGCTGCTGGAAGGCTATGAGCCGCCGAGCGACCCGCGTCTGGCCAATTTCCGCATCACCCCCGACCCTGGCGTGATCGAGGTCAACGTGCAGCCGTCGTCGAGCTGGGACGAACTGGTCGAGCGCACCGAGTTTCTCTACGAACAGGCGCGCCTGACCCGGCTGACCACCGAGAAATTCATGATCGACGGGCGCCATACCGGCACCGGCGGCGGCAACCACTTCGTGCTGGGTGGCGCGACGCCGGGCGATTCGCCGTTCCTGCGCCGGCCGGACCTGCTGCGCAGCCTGCTCAGTTACTGGCACAACCATCCGTCGCTGTCGTACCTGTTTTCCGGGCTGTTCATCGGCCCGACCTCCCAGGCGCCGCGGGTCGACGAGGCGCGCAACGATTCGCTGTACGAGCTGGAAATCGCGTTTTCACAGATGCCCAAGCCGGGCGAGGAATGCCCGCCATGGCTGGTCGACCGGCTGCTGCGCAACCTGTTGATCGACGTCACTGGCAACACTCATCGCGCCGAGTTC
This sequence comes from Pseudomonas sp. 2, assembly GCF_056627435.1. Taxonomy (NCBI): domain Bacteria; kingdom Pseudomonadati; phylum Pseudomonadota; class Gammaproteobacteria; order Pseudomonadales; family Pseudomonadaceae; genus Pseudomonas; species Pseudomonas sp. 2. The sequence continues at coordinate 24,433 of NZ_JBWXNG010000015.1, read as the reverse complement.
TGCATCGACAAGCTCTACTCGCCGGATGGCGCCACCGGGCGCCTCGGCCTGCTGGAATTGCGCGCCTTTGAAATGCCGCCCCATGCGCAGATGAGCCTGGCCCAGCAACTGTTGCTGCGCGCGTTGGTGGCGCGGTTCTGGCGTGAGCCCTATGCCCCGGCGAAGCTGGCGCGTTGGGGCAACGAGCTGCACGACCGCTTCATGCTGCCGCATTTCATCGAGCAGGATTTCGCCGACGTCATCAACGAGCTCAATGCCGCAGGTTACGCGGTGCGGGCCGAGTGGTTCGCGGCGCATCTGGAGTTTCGCTTTCCCAAGGTGGGTGACTACGCGGTCAACGGCATCGAACTGGAACTGCGTCAGGCGCTGGAGCCCTGGCATGTGCTCGGCGAGGAAGGCTCTGCGGGCGGCGCGGTGCGCTATGTGGACTCGTCGCTGGAGCGTTTGCAGGTCAAGGTCAGCGGTTTGCCGCCACAGCGCTACGTGCTGACGTGCAACGGCGTACCGGTGCCGCTGCAGCCGACCGGGCGCGTCGGCGAGTTCGTGGCCGGGGTGCGTTATCGCGCATGGCAGCCGTTCAACGCCTTGCAGCCGACCATCCCGGTGCACGCGCCGCTGGTGTTCGACGTGCTCGACACCTGGATGCAGCGCTCGCTGGGCGGCTGCGAATACCACGTGGCGCACCCCGGCGGGCGCAATTACGAAACCCTTCCGGTCAACGCCAACGAGGCGGAAAGCCGGCGTCTGGCGCGGTTTTTCCGCATCGGCCACACACCCGGCAAACAGAAGGTGCCGAGCCTGACTATCAACGACGAGATGCCGATGACCCTGGACTTGCGTCTGCATCGATAACAAATCAGGCACTACCCGCGTGACATCAGGCCGCGAGCCATTGTCACGTGGGCTGCGCTACTCTAAGCCCTGCTGCGTTGGCCCCTTTTCTGCTGTCTGCCGAGTCTTCCATGCCTGACCTGCTTGACCGATATCCGCTGCACGCGGGGAGTTACCACGAGATGCTCGACGCCAGCGGCGCAGTCAGGCCGCACTGGCTGCGTTTCTACGAGCATTTGCAACGCAGCACCCCCGCACAGTTGATTCAGCGCCAGGCGTTGCTGGCGCGGCAGATTCAGGAAAACGGCGTCACCTACAACGTCTACGCCGACCCCAAGGGCGCGGACCGGCCGTGGGAACTGGACCTGCTGCCGCACCTGATTCCGGTCGAGGAATGGCAGCAGGTGGCGGCCGGCATCGCCCAGCGCGCGCGGCTGCTCAACGCGGTGCTGGCCGATCTGTACGGCCCGCAGCAGTTGATCGCCGATGGCTTGCTGCCAGCTGAACTGGTGTTCGGGCACAACAATTTTCTCTGGCCATGCCAAGGCGTGAAGCCGCCGGAAGGCACCTTCCTGCACGTGTATGCCGTGGACCTGGCGCGCACGCCTGATGGCCGCTGGTGGGTCACCGCTGATCGCACCCAGGCGCCCTCCGGCGCGGGGTATGCCCTGGAAAACCGGGTGATCGTCTCCCGGGCCTTTCCCGAGTTGTATCGCGATCTGGACGTGCAGCACTTGTCGGGCTTCTTCCGCTCGCTGCAGGAAACCCTGGTGCGCCAGGCGCCGAGCGATAACGAAGCGCCGCTGGTGGTGATGCTCACGCCGGGGCGATTCAACGAGAGTTATTTCGAGCACCTCTATCTGGCCGGGCAGTTGGGTTATCCACTGGTCGAGGGCAGCGACCTGACCGTGCGCGACGCCACGGTGTACCTGAAAACCCTCAGCGGCCTGCGCCGCGTGCACGCGATCATGCGCAGGCTGGATGACGACTTCTGCGACCCGCTGGAGCTGCGCACTGATTCGGCCCTCGGCGTGCCGGGGCTGCTGGAAGCGGTACGTCAGGGCCGGGTGATCGTCGCCAACGCGCTGGGCAGCGGCGTGCTGGAGTCGCCGGGCCTGCTGGGTTTTCTGCCGAAGATCAACGAGCACCTGTTCGGCGAAGAACTGATTCTGCCGTCGGTGGCGACCTGGTGGTGCGGCGAGCCGCCGGTGCTGGCCCAGGCGCTGGAAAAGATGCCGGAACTGCTGATCAAACCGGCGTTTCCGTCCCAGAGTTTTGCCCCGGTGTTCGGTCGGGATCTGGACGACAAACAGCGCCAGGCCCTGGCCGCGCGCATGCAGGCGCGGCCCTACGCTTATGTGGCGCAGGAAATCGCGCAATTGTCCCAGGCGCCGGTCTGGCAGGGCGAAGCCGAGCAACTGCAACCCCGCGCCATCGGCATGCGCGTCTACGCCGTCGCTGCCGAGGATGGCTATCGCATCCTGCCGGGCGGGCTGACCCGTGTGGCGGCTGACGCCGATGCCGACGTGGTGTCGATGCAGCGTGGCGGTGCGAGCAAGGACACCTGGATTCTCGGTGAGCGCACCCTGGGCAGCGAGCCGTGGAAAGCGCGGCGCACGCTAGGCGTGCACGACCTGATTCGTCGCGACCCGTATCTGCCGTCGCGGGTGGTGGAAAACCTGTTCTGGTTCGGCCGTTACTGCGAACGTTGCGACGACAGCGCGCGCCTGCTGCGCATCGTGCTGGGGCGTTACGTCGATGGCGATGACCCGCTGGCCTTGCAGGCAGCGGTCGAGTTGGGCGAGCGCTTGAACCTGCTGCCCAGAGAAGACGAGGAAGACGGCAGCACGCTGCACGAACGCCTGATCACCGCCCTGCTCGGTGACGACTGGCCGTTCAGCCTGCGCTCCAACCTGCAGCGCTTGCAGTGGGCGGCCTCGCAGGTGCGCGGCAAGCTGAGCCGGGAGAACTGGCAGGCGCTGGTCGAACTGCAACGCGAAGCGGCGAACCTTGAGACCGACGACCCTGACTTCGGCGAGCTGCTGGATTTTCTCAACAGGTTGGTGATGTCGCTGGCGGCGTTGTCCGGCTTCGCGCTGGACGACATGACCCGCGACGAGGGCTGGCGCTTTTTGATGATCGGCCGGCGCATCGAGCGCTTGCAGTTCCTCAGCTCCAGCCTCGCCGGTTTTCTGCGCAGCGATGCAGTGTTCGATCAGGACGCGCTGGACTGGCTGCTGGAACTGGGCAACAGCAGCATCACCTATCGCTCGCGTTATCTGGCGTTGCCGCAACTGATCCCGGTGCTCGACCTGTTGCTGCTCGATGGCCAGAACCCTCACGCGGTGCGCTTTCAGCTCAAACTGGTGGCCAGTTCGCTCAAGCGCCTGAACGAGGATTTCGGCATGCCGCAGGACAACAGCCTGAACATCTGGATTCAGCGCCTGGCGCGGTTCGATCTGGGTTGCCTGGAGAACGGCCTGTTCGGCGAGAGCAGCGTCAGGTCCGCCCTCGATGGCCTGGCCGATCTGCTGCAGGGTATCGGCGATATCAGCGGGCAGATTTCCGATCGCCTGGCCTTGCGCCATTTCGCCCATGTCGATGATGTCAGCCAGCGTACGGTGTCCGTCTGATGAACAGCGCCCATTACCAGATCCTTCACGATACCCACTACAAGTACGACAGCCCGGTGTCGCTGGCCCAGCAGCTGGCGCACCTGTGGCCGCGCAGCAGCCCGTGGCAGCGCTGCCTGGAACAGCAGCTGGAGATTCATCCGGCGCCCACTACGCGGCGCGATGAGCTGGATGTGTTCGGCAATCCGGTCACCCGCCTGGCGTTCGAGCGGCCCCATGACGAGTTGCAGGTCAATGCACGGCTGCGCATCGAAGTGCTGGAGCGGCCGGCGCTGGATTTTCAGCAGTCCGCGCCCTGGGACGAGACACGCAACACGCTCACTTACAGCGCGGTGAAGATGTCGCCGGACATCCTCGAAGCCTGTCGCTATCGCTTCGAGTCGCCCTATGTGCACTTGAAGCAGTCCTTCGTCGAGTTTTCCGCCGGCTGCTTCGCGCCGGGCAAGCCGCTGCTGCTCTGCGCTCAGGCGCTGATGGAAAAGATTTTCGACGAGTTCACCTTCGACGGCGAGGCCACACAGGTCGCGACGCCGCTGGTGCAAGTGCTGGAGACCCGGCGCGGCGTCTGCCAGGACTTCGCCCACCTGATGCTCGCCTGCCTGCGCTCACGGGGGCTGGCGGCGCGTTACGTCAGTGGCTATCTGCTGACCCAACCACCGCCCGGTCAGCCGCGGCTAATTGGCGCAGACGCTTCCCACGCCTGGGTGTCGGTTTTCTGCCCGAAGCTTGGCTGGGTGGATTTCGACCCGACCAACAACATCCAGCCCTCACTGGAACACATCAGCCTGGCCTGGGGGCGTGATTTTTCCGATGTTTCGCCGCTGCGCGGGGTGATTCTGGGCGGTGGCAATCACGACCCGGAAGTGCGGGTAACGGTGATGCCGCTGGCGTCGTGACCACTGGCGCCGCAGGCGTAAGCGGCGAGCAGGCTGCGAAACAGACTATTAAGTTGCATGAAGATCGTCCTGATGGATGAGTGACAAGCTCATCTTAGGAGGGCACTGTGTCGTGCGTTGTTTGATTGTCTCGATGGCCGTGATAGACGCGACCCAGACAGGTTTCATAATCTGTGGTTGATAAATTGTTTAAAGTTCAGGCACTCTTTGTATACAAAAAGACAAGAGCAACCCCATTCAGGAGACTCGATCATGATTCGCAAACTCGTTGCTGCCTCCCTGCTGACCCTGGCCAGCGGCCATCTGCTCGCCGCTGAATGCTCGGTGGATGTCGACTCCACCGACCAGATGTCCTTCACCACCAAGACCATCGAAATCGACAAGAGCTGCAAGGAATTCACCGTCAACCTGAAACACTCCGGCAGCCTGCCCAAGAACGTCATGGGCCATAACCTGGTGATCAGCAAAGCGGCCGACATGCAGCCGATCGCCACCGACGGCTTGAGCGTCGGCATCGACAAGGATTATCTGAAAGAGGGTGATGCCCGCGTGATCGCCCACACCAAGGTCATTGGCGCCGGTGAAACCGATTCGCTGAAGATCGACGTCTCCAAGCTCGACCCGAATGAGAAGTACGGCTTCTTCTGCTCGTTCCCGGGGCACATCAGCATGATGAAGGGCGACGTTGTCCTGAAGTAACCACCGAGCCATCTACCCTTCACGATCCTGTAGGAGCCGGCTTGCTGGCGAATGCGTCAGGCCAGACACCAATTTGGTGAATGAAACGCCGCATTCGCCAGCAAGCCGGCTCCCACGGATTAGGTGGCGACTGAGCGTCAGGGCGCGTACGGCAAATCCCGCTTGTGCTGGGTCTTGCGGTAGGTGTTGACGATGATGTCGAACGCCTCCTGACGCACCGGCTGGCCATGCAGGAAGGCGTCGATCTCGACGTAGGTCACGCCGTGTGACGCTTCGTCCGGCTTGCCCGGTACCAGATCTTCCAGGTCGGCCGTCGGCACTTTCTCCACCAGATACTCCGGCGCACCGAAGCTGCGGGCGATGGCGCGCACCTGATTTTTCACCAGTCCGCTCAGCGGTGCCAGATCGCACGCGCCGTCACCGAACTTGGTGAAGAACCCCATCACCGCTTCCGCCGCGTGGTCAGTACCGATCACCAAGCCTGCACGTGCGCCGGCGATGGTGTACTGCGCCACCATGCGAGTGCGTGCCTTCACGTTGCCTTTGACAAAATCCACCGCCGCATCGGACTGACCTTCGAACGCCTTGACCTGCTCGACCAGCGCCTTGACCGAGGGCGCGATGTCGACGGTGTGGCGTTCGTCAGGGTTGATGAAGTCGACTGAGGCGGTGGCTTCGTGCTCGTCGTGCTGAATGTGGTACGGCAGGCGCACGGCGATGAACTGGTAGCCGTTGTCGCCAGTGCTTTCGCGCAGTTCACGCACGGCGCGCTGGGCCAGCAGGCCTGCGGTCAGCGAGTCGACGCCGCCGCTGATGCCCAGCACCAGCACTTTCAGGCGGGCGTTGTGCAGGCAATCCTTGATGAACTGGACGCGGCGGGCGACTTCGGCGTCGAGCTCTGCGGGGCCCGCGAAGGGCGCCTGAACCTTGAGTTCGCGGGCGATCTCGAGCTGTACGGCTTGCATGATTCACTCCTTATGCAGAAAGGGAAAAATTAGGCATTCAAAGAAGGGTCATCGGTGCTCGAGTCAGGCTGGCACCTTGAATACGTGGCGCAGGTAGGACACGAATTCCGGGTCCTTGCACTGCGTCTTGCCGGGCTCGTCGGAAATCTTGGCGACGGGCTGGCCGGCACAGGCTGTCATTTTCAACACGATGCTCATGGGCTGCACGCCCGGCACGTCGGCGGTCAGGTTGGTACCGATGCCGAAGCTGACGTTGATCCGACCCCGCAGCGCGCGGAATATTTCCAGCGCCTTGGGCAGGTTCAGGCCATCGGAAAACACCAGGGTCTTGGTCATCGGGTCGATGCCCAGCTTCTGATAATGGCAGATGCATTTTTCGGCCCACTGCACCGGGTCGCCCGAGTCGTGGCGCAGGCCGTCGAAGAGCTTGGCGAAGAACAGGTCGAAATCATTGAGGAAGGCATCGGTGGTGATGCAGTCGGTCAGCGCGATGCCCAGCAGGCCGCGGTATTCGCGGACCCAGCAGTCCAGCGCGGCGATCTGGCTGTCGATCAGGCGCGGGCCCAGTTGCTGGTGCGCCATGATCCATTCGTGGGCCATGGTCCCCAGCGGCTTGAGATCGAATTTGCGCGCCAGGTGCACGTTGCTGGTGCCGACGAACTGGCCGGGGAAATCGTTCTTCAGAACGCGTACGACATCTTCCTGCACGGCATAGGAAAACCGCCGGCGGGTGCCGAAATCGGCGACTTTCAACTCAGCCAGTTCATCGGGCGTGGCCGAGGCGGTCAGCCAGTCGAACTTGCGATACAGCTGATCGCGCGCCTGAATCAGCAGCGTGTCGGGGGTGCGATGACGGTTGCGCACTTCGCTGACGATGGCCAGCACCGGCACTTCGAACAGGATCACATGCAGCCACGGGCCGGCCAGGCGAATGCACAGTTCGTCGTTTTCGATGCTGGTCTGCACGTAGCGCAGGTTGAAGCGGAACAGGCCGAGGAAGCGCAGGAAATCCGGCTTCATGAAGTTGATGCGTTCCAGAAAGCCGGTTTCTTCAAGGCTCAGGGACAGGTCGCAAAGTTGTTCGATCTGCTTGCGAATTTCGGGCAGGTAAGGGCGCAGGTCTTCCTTGTTGCGGCAGCGAAACTCCCACTCGACTTCGACGTTGGGGTAGTTGTGCAGCACAGCCTGCATCATGCTCAGCTTGTAGAGGTCGGTGTCGAGCAGGTTCTGCACGACGCGATCTGCGAAAGCGCTCTGACTCATTGTGTCGCTCCAGCCAGCAGTGGCCGCAAAAGGCGCGGCCATGGAATTCAAGTCGTGTACGGCCTTGCGGCGGTGCCCGGTGATGGCGTTGGAGCACTACGTCCAGCCTGTTATTGACGATGACGGACATAATGCCAGTCACGGGCGGGTTGGGGCAGAAATGTTTCAGCCCGAACACGTCAGAGATCCCTGTGGGAGTGAGCTTGCTCACGAAGCGGCTCGACCATCCAATGCATCTATAGCGTCTGAGACTCAGTCTTCGTGAGCAAGCTCACTCCCACAATGGATGGGCCTTCATCAGGCCGGGTGGGGCGTTACACCTACTGCGGGGTAGGTTTGTCCAACTGCTCCAACATCCACTCCACAAACACCCGAATCTTCGGCACGTCCGCCGTGTGCTCGGGGTAGGCCAGGTAATAGGCGTCGCGGCTGGGCATCGGGTGGTCCCAGGGGATGATCAGCTTGCCGTCCTGCAGTTCTTCCTCCACCAGAAACTTGGGCAGCAGGGCCACGCCGCAACCCACCTGCGCGGCACGGATGCACATGTAGAAAGTCTCGAAGCGCGGGCCGTGGTAGCTGTGTTCGGTCTGGTAGCCCTGATCCTCGAACCACTCGTGCCAGGCCTGGGGACGGTGGGCGTTTTGCAGCAGCACCAGGTCGGCCAATTGCGTGGGGTCGGTAAAGGGCTTGTCCGGCAGGCTGGCCGGGGCGCAGACCGGCACCAGTTCTTCGCCGAACAGCCGCACGCTCTCCGCGCCGGGGCGGGCGCCCTGGCCGAAGTAGAACGAGGCGTCGCAGCGGTTCTGCGCCAGATCGTCGCTGTCCTGTTCGTCGACCAGGTCCAGATGGATATGCGGATGGCGCAGGCGCCAGCCCTTGAGCCGTGGCACCAGCCAGCGGGCGCCGAAGGTCGAGGGCGTGGACACGCGCAGCACTTCGGTTTCGCCGCCGTAGGAGCGCAGAAAGTGCGTCGACATTTCCATCTGCGTCAGCACCTTGCGCACTTCGCCCAGGTACAGCGCGCCAGCAGGCGTCAGTTGCAGGCGCCGGCGCACGCGTCGGAACAACAGGTGCTGGACCAGTTCTTCGAGCTGCGCGACCTGCTTGCTGACCGCGCTCTGGGTCAGGTTCAACTCCTCGGCGGCGCGGGTGAAGCTCAGGTGGCGGGTCACCGCTTCAAAACATTGCAGCGCAGTGACGGACGGCAAGTGGCGTTTGTTCAGCATATTCAGGCGTGCTCGGGTCAGCATGAAAAAACGGAATGATATCTCGCTTAATCGTCGTTTGTTGGCGTGCGAAAGGCCAGCTATTACTAGAGGCTGAAAATTTACCCGCGTTCTTGCATTCCGCATTCGCGTCTTACGGCTCAGCCGTATTCAGGAGAAACCATGCTCAACGACCTGCTCACCCGTCTTGGTGTCGACCCTGCTCTCTATCAGAAGGGCGACAAACCTGTTCACACGCCGGTCGATGGCAGCCAGGTGGCGACAGTGGCCTGGGAAGGCGCGGCCGAAGTCGAGCAGCGCATCACCCGCGCCGAGCACGCTTTCCAGGCCTGGCGCAAAGTGCCTGCGCCGCGTCGTGGCGAGCTGGTGCGTCTGTACGGCGAAGCCCTGCGCAAACACAAGGCGGATCTGGGCGAGCTGGTGTCCTGGGAAGCCGGCAAGATCACTCAGGAAGGCCTGGGTGAAGTGCAGGAAATGATCGACATCTGCGATTTCGCTGTCGGCCTGTCCCGGCAGATCTACGGCCTGACCATCGCCTCCGAGCGCCCGGGCCACCACATGCGCGAAACCTGGCATCCGCTGGGCGTCGTCGGCGTGATCAGTGCCTTCAACTTCCCGGTCGCGGTCTGGTCGTGGAACACCGCGCTGGCACTGGTCTGCGGCAACTCGGTGATCTGGAAACCGTCGGAAAAGACCCCGCTGACCGCGCTGGCCTGTCAGGCGCTGTTCGACCGCGTCGCTGCTGAATTCCACGACGCGCCGCAGTACCTGACCCAATGCGTGATCGGCGGCCGTGACGCTGGCGAAGCGCTGGTGGATGACACTCGCGTTGCGCTGATCAGCGCCACCGGCAGCACCCGCATGGGCCGCGAAGTGGCGCCGAAAGTCGCTGCGCGTTTCGCCCGCAGCATCCTGGAACTGGGCGGCAACAATGCGATGATCCTGACCCCGAGCGCCGATCTGGACCTGGCCGTGCGCGCCGTGCTGTTCAGCGCCGTGGGCACCGCCGGCCAGCGTTGCACCACCCTGCGCCGCCTGATCGCCCACAACTCGGTCAAGGCCGAATTCGTCGAGCGCCTGAAAGCCGCTTACGCCAAGGTGCGCATCGGTCATCCGCTGGAAGGCAACCTGATCGGCCCGCTGATCGACAAGCAAAGCTTCGAGAACATGCAGGAGTCGCTGGAGCAGGCTCTGAGCGAGGGCGGCAAGGTCTTTGGCGGCAAGCGTCAGTTGCAGGACGCTTTCCCGAACGCCTACTACGTCTCGCCTGCGATCGTCGAAATGCCGGAGCAGAGCGACGTGGTGCGTCACGAAACCTTCGCACCGATTCTCTACGTGATCGGCTACGACGAGTTCACCGACGCCGTGCGCCTGAACAACGATGTACCGCAAGGCCTGTCGTCGTGCATTTTCACCACCGACGTCCGTGAAGCCGAGCAGTTCGTTTCGGCGCTGGGCAGCGACTGCGGCATCGCCAACGTCAACATTGGCCCGAGTGGTGCAGAGATTGGCGGCGCGTTCGGCGGCGAGAAGGAGACCGGTGGCGGTCGTGAGTCCGGTTCCGATGCCTGGAAAGGTTACATGCGTCGCCAGACCGCGACCGTGAACTACTCCCGCGAGCTGCCGCTGGCGCAGGGGATTACCTTCGATTGATGCTTGTGATGCGGTGTAGCTGTTACACCGCATTGCCCTCATTCGCGAGCAAGCTCGCTCCCACAGGATGGTGTATGCCTTTCTAACGCATTCGTTCTGTGGGAGCGAGCTTGCTCGCGAAGAGGGTGGGCCGAACACTATTGAATATGAATCATCGTTTGTCCTTTCCGAGGTTTTGCGATGCCGCTACGCGAAGAATGTCTGTGGGAAACGCTGACGCCGCAAAGGCCCCAGGCGCCAGCGTTGAAGGGGGAGGCCAAGGCCGATGTCTGCGTGATCGGCGCAGGGATTACCGGCCTGTCGGCGGCGATTCATCTGCTTGAACAGGGCAAGACGGTGGCCATCGTCGAAGCCCATCGCACTGGCCAGGGCGGTTCGGGGCGCAACGTGGGGCTGGTCAACGCCGGGTTGTGGATTCCGCCTGACGAGATCGAGCAGGGTTTCGGTGAGAAGATCGGCAGCCAGCTCAACTCCATGCTCGGCAACGCGCCGTCATTGGTATTCAGCCTGATCGAAAAATACGGCATCGATTGCCAGGCCCAGCGCAAGGGGACGCTGCACATGGCCCACAACGCCAAGGGCGAACTGGACCTGCGCAGCCGCGAAGAACAATGGCAGTGTCGTGGCGCGCCTATCGAATTGCTCACGGGCAAGGCCTGTCAGGAAGCCACCGGCACCAAAGAAATTACCGCAGCCCTGCTCGATCATCGTGCTGGCACCATCAACCCGATGGCCTACACCAGCGGCCTGGCGGCGGCGGTCAGCCAACTCGGTGGTCAGCGTTTCGATCACTCGCCGGTCAAGCGCCTGGAACGTCAGGGGCAAAAGTGGTGCGTGATCACTGAAAACGGCTCGGTGCTGGCCAATCAGGTGGTCATCGCCTCCAACGCCTACACCGAGGGCGAGTGGACCGAGCTGCGCCGCAGTTTCTTTCCCGGTTATTACTATCAGGTGGCGTCCGCGCCGCTGACTGAAGAGGCCGCGCAACAGATCCTGCCGGGCGGGCAGGGTTCCTGGGACACCCGTCAGGTGCTCAGCAGCATTCGCCGTGACGCCGATGGTCGCCTGTTGCTGGGCAGCCTGGGCAATGGCAACCAGAAACCTGTGTGGTTCCTCAAGGCCTGGGCCGACCGGGTGCAGCAGCACTATTTCCCGTACCTGAAAAAGGTCGAGTGGGAATGCACCTGGACCGGTTGCATCGCCTTCACGCCCGATCACCTGTTACGCATGTTCGAACCTGCACCAGGACTGGTCGCCGTGACCGGTTACAACGGCCGCGGCAACACCACGGGGACGGTGGTGGGCAAGGCGTTCGCCGATTACTTGTGCGGGGGCAACGCCGATGTGTTGCCAATCCCCTTCACGCCGATGCGGCCACTTTCCGGTATAGGCCTGCGCAGCTCTTTATATGAAGCTGGCTTTTCGCTATACCACGCAGGTCAGTGCCTCAGGATCGTGATCTGACACGAAATTTCCTACATCAAACGACGCTTTTTCGCGCATCCACTAACCTGAAATGGTGCGTCCCGTAGCGTCACCGCACCTGCGGTGTGCAGTTCGGTGACGCACCCTGTAACAACAGGGTTGTACAGGTCAGGGTGGCGTGGTTGCGCGATTTGTTCAGGAGGGTTGCTCTTTATCAGGCGCAGGGTTGCACCTTGTGCGGTTTAGACGGTTGCACGCCCAATAAAAAATGGGCCCGAATCAGTCGAATAACAACAAGACGACGACTTTTTTCAGAATAAAAAACCGATGGCACGCCACTTGCTCAGAGCATCTGTGTGGTCGCAGTGCTAATTAAAAAAACCTAGGAGCACCAACTCATGTCGCAGACGTTTTACAGGAAAGGCTTTCTGGCACTCGCAGTGGCTACTGCAATGGGTGCGGCTGGTTTTGTGCAGGCTGACGTCAAGATCGGCGTTGCAGGCCCGATGACAGGCGCCAACGCGTCCTTCGGTTTGCAGTACATGAAAGGCGCCCAGGCCGCGGCGGACGCCATCAACGCCGCTGGCGGCGTCAACGGGGAGAAAATCGTGCTGGTTCAGGGCGACGACGCCTGCGAGCCGAAACAGGCCGTGGCGGTTGCCAACAAGATGTCGCAAGAGAAAGTCGCTGGCGTGGTCGGTCACTTCTGCTCGTCCTCCACCATTCCGGCCTCGGAAGTCTATGACGAAGCCGGCATCATCGCGATCACCCCAGGCTCCACCAACCCGCAAGTGACCGAACGCGGCCTCTCCGCCATGTTCCGCATGTGCGGTCGCGACGACCAGCAGGGCGTCGTGGCAGGCGACTACATCGTCGACGTGCTCAAGGGCAAGAAAGTCGCGGTCATCAACGACAAGGACACCTACGGCAAGGGCCTGGCCGACGCCACCGCCAAGCAGCTGACTGCCCGTGGCGTGAAGCCGGTGCTCGAAGAAGGTCTGACCCGTGGCGAGAAAGACTTCAGCGCCCTGGTCACCAAGATCCGTGGCGCCGGTGCCGACGTCGTCTACTTCGGCGGCCTGCACCCGGAAGCCGGTCCTCTGGTTCGCCAACTGCGTGAGCAGGGTCTCAAAGACGTCAAGTTCATGTCCGACGACGGCGTCGTGACCGACGAACTGGTCACCACCGCAGGCGGCGCACAATACGTCGACGGCGTGTACATGACCTTCGGCGCCGACCCGCGCCTGCTGCCAGACAGCAAGGCGGTCGTGGATCAGTTCCGCAAGGCCGGTTACGAGCCTGAAGGCTACACCCTGTACGCCTACGCGTCGGTGCAGGCACTGGCCGCCGGCTTCAACGGCGCCAAGTCCAACAAGGGCGAAGACGCTGCCAAGTTCCTCAAATCCCACCCTGTAAAAACCGTCATGGGCGAGAAGGCCTGGGACAGCAAGGGCGACCTGAAGATCTCCGACTACGTGGTCTATCAGTGGGACAAGGACGGCAAATATCACCAGCTCGAAAAGCAGAAGTGAGTTGAGCGCTTAGTCGGACGCGGCCGTTTGCCGGGCACAACGCCTGCAGACGGCCCGCTCCGGTAATCGGTGCCGCCCCGCGCGGCGCCGGATTTCTTCTGTTGCCACCGAGCACGTCCCGCAATCTCTCACGAGGAGATGACCGGTGCGCGCCGGGCTGGCCTTTCAAGTTCGTGAGCGTGCGTGATGGATGGTATTTTCCTGCAGCAAATGGTCAACGGCCTGACTCTGGGTTCGGTCTACGGCCTGATCGCCATCGGTTACACGATGGTTTACGGCATCATCGGCATGATCAACTTCGCCCACGGCGACGTGTACATGATCTCCGCCTACCTCGCAGCCATCGGCCTGGCCGTGCTGTCTTTCTTCGGTATCCAGTCGTTTCCCTTCCTGATTCTCGGCACGCTGATCTTCACCATCGTGGTGACCGGTGTGTATGGCTTCGTGATCGAGCGTGTGGCGTACAAACCGCTGCGCAACTCGACCCGCCTGGCACCGCTGATCAGCGCCATCGGTATTTCCCTGATCCTGCAGAACTACGCGCAGATCGCCCAGGGCCCGCGCCAGCAAGGCGTACCGACGCTGCTCGAAGGCGCCATGCGTTTTGACGTAGGCACAGGCTTCGTGCAGATCACCTACACCAAGATCTTCATTCTGGTGGCCGCGTTCATCGGCATGGGCGTGCTGACCTACATCATCAAGTACACCAAGCTGGGCCGGATGTGCCGCGCCACGCAGCAGGATCGCAAGATGGCCTCGATCCTGGGCATCAACACCGACCGCATCATCTCTTACGTGTTCGTCATCGGTGCAGCCATGGCGGCGCTGGCCGGTGTGCTGATCACCCTGAACTACGGCACCTTCGACTTCTTCGCCGGGTTCGTCATCGGTATCAAGGCGTTCACCGCCGCGGTACTGGGCGGCATCGGCTCGCTGCCGGGCGCCATGCTGGGCGGGTTGATCCTGGGGGTTGCCGAGTCGCAATTCTCGGGGCTGATCAACTCCGATTACAAAGACGTGTTCAGTTTCGGCCTGCTGGTATTGATCCTGATCTTCCGTCCTCAAGGCCTGCTGGGTCGCCCACTCGTGGCGAAGGTGTAAACCATGTCTGCTCCAGTCAAACCTATCGATATCAAACAAAGCCTGATCGACGCGGTGCTCGCCGGGTTGCTCGCGCTGATCGTGTTCGGCCCCATCGTCGGCGTGGTGCTCGACGGCTATGGCTTCAACATGGAACCGCACCGGGTCGCCATGCTGGTCGGCGTGGTGGTGATCGGCCGCTTCCTGATGAGCCTGTTCCTGCAAACCCCCAAGGGCATGGCGATTCAGCAGAGCTTCGAAAGCCCCGGCTCAGGCGTGCATGTGCTGCCGCCGGGCTACAAGACGCGCCTGCGCTTCATCATCCCGATCATGATCATCATCGCGGTGATCTTCCCGGTGTTCGCCGACAAATACGTGCTGACCGTGGTCATCCTCGGCCTGATCTACGTATTGCTGGGCCTGGGCCTGAACATCGTGGTCGGCCTGGCCGGCCTGCTCGACCTGGGTTACGTGGCGTTCTACGCCATCGGCGCCTACGGCCTGGCGCTGGGTTATCAGTACCTGGGCCTGGGCTTCTGGTCGGCGCTGCCGCTGGCAGCCATCGCGGCGGCCTTCGCTGGCTGCATCCTGGGTTTTCCGGTGCTACGCATGCACGGCGACTACCTGGCCATCGTAACCCTGGGCTTCGGCGAGATCATTCGTCTGGTGCTCAACAACTGGCTGTCGTTCACCGGCGGCCCGAACGGCGTGCCGGTGCCCTCACCGACCTTCTTCGGCCTGGAATTCGGCCGGCGCGCGAAGGACGGCGGCATTCCGATCCACGAGTATTTCGGCTTCGAATACAACCCGGACCTGAAATTCATCTTCATCTACGCGGTGCTGTTCCTCGTCGTGCTGGCCGTGCTGTACATCAAGCACCGCCTGACCCGCATGCCGGTCGGCCGCGCCTGGGAAGCGCTGCGTGAGGATGAAATCGCCTGCCGCTCCATGGGCCTGAACCACGTGCTGGTCAAGCTCTCGGCGTTCACCATCGGTGCGTCGACCGCAGGTCTGGCCGGGGTGTTCTTCGCCAGCTATCAGGGCTTCGTCAACCCGACCTCGTTCACCTTCTTCGAGTCGGCGCTGATCCTCGCCATCGTCGTCCTCGGCGGCATGGGCTCGACTGTGGGCGTGGTGATCGCAGCGTTCGTGCTGACCGTGGCACCTGAAATGCTGCGCAGCTTCGCCGAGTACCGCGTGCTGCTGTTCGGCATTCTGATGGTGGTGATGATGATCTGGCGCCCACGCGGCCTGATCCGCATCAGCCGTACCGGCGTACGCCCACGCAAAGGCGTGCTGGCCAAAGTGGAGGGCGCGTGATGAGCGACGAAATCGTTCTGTCCGTCGAGAACCTGATGATGCACTTCGGCGGCATCAAGGCCCTGAGCGACGTGAGCCTTGAGGTGCGTCGCAACTCGATCTTCGCCCTGATCGGCCCCAACGGCGCCGGCAAGACCACCGTGTTCAACTGCCTGACCGGCTTCTACAAGGCCACTGGCGGCAAGATCGAACTCAATGCGCGGGGCAAGAAGACCAACGTCATCCAGTTGCTCGGCGAGCAATTCCGCGCCAGCGACTTTGCCTCGCCCAAGCGCTTCGGCAGCCGCCTGTTCTACAAGATGTTCGGCGGCACGCATCTGGTGAACCGCGCGGGTCTGGCCCGTACCTTCCAGAACATTCGCCTGTTCAAGGAAATGTCGGTGGTCGAGAACCTGCTGGTGGCCCAGCACATGTGGGTCAACCGCAACATGATCGCGGGCATCCTCAACACCAAGGGCTATCGCAAGGCCGAAGAAGACGCCATGAACACGGCGTTCTATTGGCTGGAAGTGGTTGACCTCGTGGACTGCGCCAACCGCCTGGCCGGTGAGCTTTCCTACGGCCAGCAGCGCCGTCTGGAGATCGCCCGGGCCATGTGCACCCGTCCGCAGGTCATCTGCCTGGACGAACCGGCCGCAGGCCTCAACCCGCAGGAAACCGAAGCGCTGAGCGGCATGATTCGCCACCTGCGCGACGACCACGACATGACCATCGTGCTGATCGAGCACGACATGGGCATGGTCATGGGGATTTCCGACGACATCGTGGTCCTCGACCACGGCAACGTGATCGCCAAGGGCAAGCCAGAACAGATCCGCAACGATCCGAAAGTGATCGCCGCGTACCTGGGTGCTGATGAAGAGGAATTGGTATGAGCAAGCCGATCCTCGAACTGAAAGAGATCGACGTGTACTACGGGCCGATCCAGGCCCTGAAAAAAGTCTCGATGCACATTGATGAAGGCGAAACCGTCAGCCTGATCGGCTCCAATGGCGCGGGCAAGTCCACGCTGCTGATGTCGATCTTCGGCCAGCCGCGTGCGGCCAGCGGGCAGATCATCTATCAGGGCACCGACATCACTCACAAGTCGTCGCACTACATCGCGTCCAACGGCATTGCCCAGTCGCCGGAAGGCCGCCGGGTGTTTCCCGACATGTCGGTGGAAGAGAACCTGATGATGGGCACCATCCCGATTGGCGACAAGTACGCCAGCGAAGACATGCAGCGCATGTTCGACCTGTTCCCGCGCCTCAAGGAGCGGCGCAATCAGCGGGCCATGACCATGTCCGGCGGCGAGCAGCAGATGCTCGCCATCGCCCGCGCGCTGATGAGCCGCCCCAAGCTGTTGCTGCTGGACGAGCCGAGCCTGGGCCTGGCGCCGATCATCGTGAAGCAGATCTTCGCCACCCTGCGTGAGCTGGCGCAAACCGGCATGACCATCTTCCTGGTCGAGCAGAACGCCAACCACGCCCTGAAGCTGTCAGACCGTGCCTACGTGATGGTCAACGGCGAGATTCGTCTGACAGGTACCGGCAAGGAGCTGCTGACCAACGAAGAAGTCAGGAACGCGTATCTGGGCGGGCATTGATCCTGTAAGCCTCCCGCAAGTCAGACGCCCCGTGTGGAAATCACCCGGGGCGTTTTTGTTTTTCCAGGCCCGTAGCAGCACGGCTTGCCGGCGGGGCGATCTCAAGGACGATCCGCCGGCAAGCCGTGCTGCCACGGGACAGTCAATGCTGTGCAACCCGATTGTGGAAAACAATTTTCGTCACCCGCCAAACCGCGACATATAGCCGCTGTAAACGCTTGTTTTGTCATGCTTTTGACTTGTCCAGTTTTACTGTGGAGGCGGCTGTGAATAAGTTGGTGGTAGCTGGCTGAAGGCCTTGTTTTACGTGGCTTGTAGCGTTGTGATCAATATTTGATCAGCGGTTTAGGCAGGTATTTTAGAGGGATTTGTCAACGCTGCTTTGACTGGTTTTTTATACAGTTTACGAGGTTGATAAGCCTGTGGATAAGTCTGTGCGAAACCGTTGGAAATAGCGCCGCAGGTAGCGCAATCTCTAGGCTCTGGCGCACAAGGCTGACCGAATGTGCAGTTTTGCTTGCGGTTTGCTTGCAGATACGTTTCAGCGAGTCAACTGAAAATCACCTTCGACTTGCCCACAGCCCGCGCGTGGCGGGGCTTTGCTCATCTGAAGTTGCCCCCAGAGATTGTGCGTGTGACTGTGGATAAGATGGGCAAAACACTGTGCAGGCCATATGGCACAAGGCTTTGCGCGAGTTGTGCGTTTTTTGTACAGCGCTGGCCTTTCATGAAGTTGTACGACGATTGTTGCCTGCGGGCTTGATCCAGAGCGGTCCGGGCGGGCATGCTCCGAGGCTTACCTGCGCGCAACCTTGGGTTGCGCTTACTCACAAGGCTTGTCCCACAAGGCCGCAAACCCCGTCAGGAGAACCACATGACTTCTACCGTCTTCATCACCGGCGCCACTTCCGGATTCGGCGAAGCCTGCGCACGACGCTTTGCCGACGCGGGCTGGTCGCTGGTGCTGACCGGCCGCCGCGAAGACCGCCTGCAGGCGCTCAAGGCCGAGTTGTCCACAAAGACCAAGGTTCACACCCTGACGCTGGACGTGCGTGACCGCGCGGCCATGGAGCAGGCCATCGACGGCCTGCCCGCCGAGTTCGCGAAGATTCGTGGACTTATCAACAATGCCGGTCTGGCCCTGGGCATCGACCCGGCGCCCAAGTGCGACCTGGACGACTGGGACACCATGATCGACACCAACGTCAAAGGGCTGGTCTACACCACGCGCCTGCTGCTGTCGCGCCTGATCGCCTACGGCCGTGGCGCCAGCATCGTCAATCTGGGCTCGGTGGCGGGCAACTATCCGTATCCGGGCGGTAACGTGTATGGCGGCTCGAAGGCTTTCGTCGGCCAGTTCTCGCTGAACCTGCGCAACGACCTGATCGGCACCGGCGTGCGCGTGACCAATCTGGAACCGGGCCTGTGTGAAAGCGAATTCTCGCTGGTGCGCTTCGGCGGCGACCAGGCCAAGTACGACGCGACCTATGCTGGCGCCGAGCCGATCCAGCCGCAAGACATCGCCGACACCATCTTCTGGATCATGAACACCCCGGCCCACGTCAACGTGAACAACCTGGAGCTGATGCCGGTGAGCCAGACCTGGGCAGGGTTTGCGATTGATCGTACGCGCGGCGAAACGAAGTAAGCGCCATACCATCCGTAGCAGCACGGCTTGCCGGCGGGAGCGTCCTTGAGATCGTCCCGCCGGCAAGCCGTGCTGCTACGTGAGGCATTCACCTTCCGAGCGAGAAATACTCAGCCAGGCCGATATAGCAGGTCGCCAGGTGATACGGCGTGGTCGACGGCATGTCGCTGCGGCTGAGCTGGCCCTGGCTGTCCAGGCACTCGTTCCAGCCCGCCGGGCTCAGGAAGTTCTGCTGTAACGCCTGCAACTGGCGCTGCAGCAGTGCCTGGCTGTCCGGCCGCAAGGTCAGCGCACGCAGGTACTCGGCCTGTGCCCAGATGCGCTGGGTGCCGTCCTTGATCGCACCCTCCACATCCAGCATCGCCGCCACTGCGCCGGTCTGTTGATCGACGCCTTGCGCCTGGGCGTGGGCGAAAGCCGTGGTCAGCGAGCCGTGCAACGGCGTGCCGCGCAGGTGTTCGGACGATTCCAGCAGATAGAACCACTCGAACTGGTGCCCGGGCTCGGACCAGTTATCCACAGCCCCCAGCGGCTTCTCCAGCATCACGCCGTGTTCCACATCGACGAAGCGCCGTTGCATGCCGTCTGCCAGCGCTTCCAGCGCCGCCAGGGTATCGGCGTCTTCCCGGGCCTGAAGCGTGGCCAGAAACGCCTCGGCCAGGTGCATCAGCGGGTTCTGCAGTGGGCCTGCGTCCAGCGACGACCAGTCTTCAGCCAGCACCGCTTCATACAGGCCGTCGCCATCGGCGAACTGCTCGGCCACCACTTGCAGCGCGGCATTGAGCACCGACTCCACCAGCGGCTCGCGCACTTTGGCCCAATAGTGCGCGCAGGCAAAGATCACGAAGGCGTGGGTGTAGAGATCCTTGCGCCGATCCAGCGGCTTGCCCTGCGGGTCGATGCTGTAGAACCAGCCGCCATGCTCGGCGTCGTGGAAATGCCGCTGTAACGAGCGGAACAGCGCCGCAGCGCGAGCCTCGGCGCCTGGTACGTCAGGATGGCCGATCAGGCTGGAAAACAGGAACAATTGCCGCGCACAGGCCATGGCGCGATAACGCTGGGGCGGTAACGGTTGATGCGCGGCATCCAGCGCCTCAAAAGGCAGCGCCATCTCGGCATTCCACCCAGGGCCCACCCACAGCGGCACGATGGTCTGCATGAAGTGTTGCTGCGCGGCCTGAAACACGGCGGACAGTTCAGACTTGGCGGCGGGGTGGCAAGCGTCAGGCATGGGATGGCGTCACGGCAGGGGGCAAATTGCGCGATATGGTAGCAGGAGGCGGGCGGGGCGGGGGAAACGCTGAGCTGAATGTGCGCAGAACGCTGTAGGAGCGAATTCATTCGCGAAGCGGTGTGCCGGTCACCTGCGATCTACTGTTCAGCTCATCAACTTAAGTCTTGCCCACGCGCTCAGTACCGCAGTTCAAGCGATGGGTATATGCGTCAGTCGCCTATAAAGGCATTTTCGCGATAACTGCAATTGCGAATGGATCTAACTGACGCTTTTCAACGAGGCTATGCTGGATAAAGACCTTGGTAAACATGATGGGGTGTCCGTTTTGCAAGGTCATAAGTAATAACACTGCTGATCCGGCCCGTGTAACAAGGGGAGCCTTGAAATGTCCGATTTAAAACAAGTTAACCCCGCCGCAGCGATGACGCTGGTGGAGGTGTTTGATAATGGAATTTCTTTAGGAGTTGTTCGGGTGTCAGAGGATGGGACATGGAGTGGGGTTGTGAATAGTCTGGATGATGGTCAATATGGTTCAATGTCAGGGTAGTTGATACGCCGATCATTTCAGCAGCGTGGTGAGTGCTCGTGCTTGTGCTGCCCAGAACTGAAGACTTTGAGTAGAATCGCCAGATAATCAAGTTTTAAGTATATGGGTATGCTAAAAACTGTTTCTGAAAGGCTTGCGAGAATAGGTTTGCTAAATAAGCGTGGTGCTTTAACTGTCTCGCAATATAGGAACGTCGACGCAGAATAATCGAGAAAAGGAGTTCAGCATGTCAGCCAACACCGAAAAAGCCGCCATGGCCGCGCCTAGGCAGGTGGCGATCTATAGTGGTAATGAGCATTTGGGGACTGTCACAACGTCAGAGAGCGGCGCTTGGAGTTATACGATGCCACGTCTTTCTGTCGGGCAAAACGTATTGACCGCGCGTGATGTAGAAACGGATATTCGTTCCACGTCATGGACGGTGATTAAACAGGCTTTGCCGCCCACTATAGAAGCCTTCGAGAAGTATCCTTACACTGGGACTATAATTCCACCCGGTGTGCCTTTAGATTATCCGGCGCTGACCTTGGTCTCGGCTGTGAGCCACATGTTAGTGCAACGTGTCTCAAGGGAGAATATGACGAATCTTTATATGTTCACGTGGCAAGAGGGGACGAGAATGATGCGTAAGCAAGTGGACCTGCTGCTTAAGCATTCGGCTCGTTCTTTTACATTTATGTATGCGCAGTTTTTTATTGTTGAGACCGTGCGGGCGCGAGGGTTGGATTCAAATGACCAAGTGGTCGCTGAACATACTCTGACTGCACCTGGTCAGTTTAGACTTGTTAGTTCCGGTGAGCCTATGGTAAAGGTTGAGTTGTGGAGCGATGGTGGAATTTACTTCGATACTTGTGTCATGGACTATGGAATATAACGGCGTTAGTTCGCCCGGTCTTATGCAATGCCATGTCCGTCATTACACAGGCTCTCGGACTACTGGCGTGATGGCGTTGGGCAGTTTGCGTGACGTGGTTGCTGGGGCGTGCGGGGCGGGGCAAACGGTTGAGCAAGTGAGGGATCAGTGCACGCCACCTGTAGGCCCGAATTCATTCGCGATGAGGCGGTACAGCTGACACCGTGGGTGGCTGACACACCGCTTCGCGAATGAATTTGCTACTACAGATCGTCAATCGCCGTCAGCCGGCGAACAACCAGATGCCGGTTGCTGCTGACAATGCTCCGGCGATGCGCACAACCGGCGCAGCCGCCGCTGGCAGGAAACGCACCACGGCATAACCTGCAGCATGCAGCGCCGCAGTCGCACCAACGAAACCAATCGCGTAACCCCACGGGCTGGACATCTCAGGCAGCTCCAGCCCATGCGCCACGCCATGAAACAGTGCAAACAGCGCCGTCGCGCCCACGGCCATGAACAGCGGCGGACGTACCGCCAGCGCCACCGCCAGGCCCAGCGCGAACACCGACGCCGCGATGCCGCTTTCCAGCGCAGGCAACTCCAGCCCTTCGAAACCCAGCAGGCCGCCGATCAGCATGGTGCCGACGAATGTGCACGGCAGTGCCCAGCGCGCGGCGCCTTTCTGTTGCGCGGCCCACAGGCCCACCGCGACCATCGCCAGCAGGTGATCCAGGCCGCCCAACGGGTGGCCGATGCCGGCCATCAGGCCGCTTTCATCGTGGCCGGGGTGGGCGAAGGCCAGGGCCGGGGCGAGCAGCAGCGCCAGGGCGCCGAAAACTTTTCTGCAGTTCATATGAATCGTGTCCTTGAGTGAAAGAAATCAGGCAGCGGCCAGCAGGCCCTGGCGCTCGATGAAAGCGATGATGTCGTCCAGGCCATGGCCGGTTTTCTGGTTGCTGAACACGAACGGCTTGTCGCCGCGCATTTTCTTGGTGTCGCGGTCCATCATCTCCAGCGACGCGCCGACCATCGGAGCCAGGTCGATCTTGTTGATCACCAACAGATCCGATTTGCAGATACCGGGCCCGCCCTTGCGCGGCAGCTTGTCGCCGGCCGAGACGTCGATCACGTAAATGGTCAGGTCAGAAAGCTCGGGGCTGAAGGTCGCCGAGAGGTTGTCGCCGCCGGACTCGACGATGATCAAATCCAGGCCTTCGAAGCGACGGTTAAGCTGATCCACTGCTTCCAGGTTGATCGAGGCGTCTTCGCGGATGGCCGTGTG
Source organism: Pseudomonas sp. 2 (assembly GCF_056627435.1). Lineage (NCBI taxonomy): Bacteria > Pseudomonadati > Pseudomonadota > Gammaproteobacteria > Pseudomonadales > Pseudomonadaceae > Pseudomonas > Pseudomonas sp. 2. The sequence goes on along the minus strand of NZ_JBWXNG010000015.1, from coordinate 1,755 downwards.
CGGGCAGCCGCCGGTTTCCACGCCGATGATGCGCTCCGGCGCCAGGGCCTCGTTGCGCACCAGGAAGTCGGCGTCTTCGCGGGTGTAGATGTCGTTGGTGACCACGGCGAGGTTGTAGCGCTCGCGCAGGGCCAGGCAGAGGGCCAGGGTCAGGGCGGTCTTGCCGGATCCGACCGGGCCGCCGATGCCGACTCGCAAGGGTTGGCTGTTCATCAAATGCTCTCCGTTGATCTTCTTGGTTTCGTTGATTTCACGACCGGAACAGGCGGCTGTACTGACGCTCGTGGGCCATGCTGGCCAGCGCCAGGCCGAACGGGGCGCTGCCGATGTGTTCGGGATCGAGTGTGGATGCGTGCTGCTGAGCCTGTTGCAACAAGGGCGTGAGTTCGCTGGTCAGGCGTTGCGCGGCCTGCTGGCCCAGTGGCAGGGTTTTCATCAGCACCGCCAGCTGGTTTTCCAGCCAGCTCCAGAGCCAGGCGGCCAGGGCGTCCTGCGGTTCGATCTGCCAGGCGCGAGCGGCCAGCGCCCAGCCCAGCGCAAGATGCGGTTCCTCGGTATGCTGAAGAAACTCCCGCGCAGGCTGATCCAGTTCTGGCAAACCGTTGAGCAATTGCTGCAGCGAATAGCCCATCTGCCGGCTTTCCAGATGCAGTTCGCGGGTTTCCCGGCTGGCGCGGTGTTCTTCGCTCAGTTGGCGCAAGCGCGCCCAGTCCTGATGCGCCGCAGCCGTGCAATGGGCCAGCAGCAATGGCGCCTCGAAGCGCGCCAGGTTGAGCAGCAACTGATCGCTGATCCAGCGCGCCGCGCTTTGCGGATCATTAACCACAGCGTTTTCCACCGCCATCTCCAGCCCCTGGGAATAGCTGTACCCGCCGATCGGCAATTGCGGGCTGGCCAGACGCAGCAGCGCCCAGGCCTTGTTCATGGCCGTGTACTCATTTGCGCACGCCGAACTGATGAATGCGCGGTGCGTAGTTGAAGTCTTCTTCTCCGGCGCGCGAATGATGATGGCCGCCGCCGTAGGCGCCGTGTTCCGGCTGGAACGGCGCTTCGATGGATTCGCAGGTGGCGCCCAACTGGTCGAGCATGGCCTTGAGCACGTAGTCGTCGAGCAGGCGCAACCAGCCGTCGCCCACTTGCAGCGCGACGTGGCGGTTACCGAGGTGATAGGCGGCACGGGTCAGTTCGAAGGCGCTTTCGCAGGTGACGTGCAGCAGTTGTTCGGGGCGCGCGCAGACCCGCACGATGCGGCCGTCTTCGGCCTTGAGAAAGTCGCCGTCACGCAGCGGCGGCTGGCCGCGTTCCAGAAACAGGCCGACGTCTTCGCCTTCGGCACTGAAACAGCGCAGGCGGCTCTTGCTGCGCGCCTCGAAATTCAAATGCAGCTCGGCGGCCCATTCGGCCTGGGGTTCGATTCGTGTGTGAATCACCAGCATCGGAAAACTTCCAGCAATGTGCGATGCAAAGCCTTGAGCAAGGGGCTTGCCAACAGAGCGGGATGACGGAAATTGCCTACAAATAGTGCGTAGAGGAGTGGTGCACCGATATCTGAAAGATCGTTGTTGGTGCGCTCGATTGGTTCGCGCACCGAAATGGGTCGTGCTCTTGGCTCACGATTCTGCCCGGAGGGCGTGGGAGCTCGGCTTGCCAGCGATCTGGCGCGCAGCGGCAGTGAAATCATTCGCCTTGGCCGAATCAGTCATACCGCACGTGCTGGGTTTACTGCCGCTTCGCGCCAGATCGCCGGCAAGCTGG
>NZ_JBWXNG010000014.1:0-185758 GCF_056627435.1 Pseudomonas sp. 2 | reverse complement strand
CTTTCGCGCTTTTCGAAAGTGACCCGCCGGAGGCAATCGAACAAACAACAGATTCACATCTGACACCCCACATCCCCCCCAAAAAACAAAAACACCCCATCCAGCTCTCACCGAATGAGGTGCATTGACACATCAAAATGTCAGGGCTGAGGGTGCAACCGATCATCCCCGGAATAGATCGCCGTATGCAGCCCGCCCTCGGCATCCCGCCAGGCGCGGTACATGCCCGGGGTGTTGAAACTCATCACCGTCTGCCCGTCCGGCGTGACCGCCACCACCCCGCCGCTGCCGCCCAGGCCCTTGAGCTCGCCCTGCACCACCTGCTCACAGGCCGTGGCCAGGTCGCACTGGGTCAGGCGAATCCGCGAAGCGATGTTGTGCGCGACCACGGTGCGAATGAAATACTCGCCATGCCCGGTTGCAGAGATCGCGGCACTGCGGTCGTCGGCCCAGGTGCCCGCGCCAATCAACGGTGAATCGCCCACCCGCCCGTAACGCTTGTTGGTGATGCCACCGGTGGACGTCGCAGCCGCCACATGGCCGTGACGATCCAGCGCCACCGCGCCGACCGTGCCGAACTTCTTCTCGACGCCGCCAGGTTCCAGCGACACCACCTCCGGCTGCTGGCGCTGCGCTTCCAGCTGGCGACGGCGCAGCGGCGTGCTGTACCAGTCGTTGTCCACCAGCTCCAGGTCCTGCTCGGCCAGGAACGCATCGGCGCCAGGCCCGGCCAGCAGCACGTGCTCGCTGCGCTCCATGACCGCCCGCGCACCGCGGATGGGGTTGCGCACGTGATGCACGCCAGCAATGGCTCCCGCCTCAAGATTGGCACCGTTCATGATGGCGGCGTCGAGCTCGTGATCACCAGCGTGGGTGAATACCGCGCCTTTGCCGGCGTTGAACCAGGGACACTCTTCGAGTTCGATCACGCTGGCCTGTACCGCATCCAGGCTCGAACCATCGGCCTCCAGCACGGCAAGCCCGGCTTTCAGCGCCTTTAGCAGCGCGTCATGAATAGCGGTTTCATCCTGCTCATTGAGCATGCCCGGGGTCAGGACACCGGCACCGCCGTGCAGGGTAATTGCGATGGGACGGCTCATTGCGGGTGTACTCCATGATCAAGGATTTGCCCCAGAAACAGGCGGGTGCGTTCAGATTGAGGCGAAGTGAAGAAGCGTTCCGGTGGGGCCTGTTCGACGATCTCGCCGCGGTCCATGAAGATCACACGGTCAGCCACCCGACGAGCGAAGCCCATCTCGTGGGTCACGCAAATCATGGTCATGCCTTCCTGGGCCAGGCCACTCATGACATCCAGCACCTCGGCGATCATTTCAGGGTCCAGCGCCGACGTCGGCTCATCGAACAGCATGACCTTGGGCTGCATGCACAGGGCACGCGCAATGGCGATACGCTGTTGCTGGCCGCCGGACAGTTGGGACGGGAACTTGTTGACGTGGTCGCTCATCTTGACCTTCGCCAGCAGCCCCAGCGCCCGCTCGATGGCTTCCTTTTCGGGCACGCCCAGGTTGGAGGTCTGCGGCAGGGTGCAGTTTTTCAGCACGGTCAAATGCGGGAACAGGTTGAAATGCTGAAAGCACATGCCGACCTGACGACGAATGCGATCAAGCTTCTTCACGCTGCCGTCGAGCACTTCGCCCAGTACCGTCAGCGTGCCTTCCTGATGCTGCTCAAGCTGGTTGATGCAGCGGATCAGCGTCGACTTGCCGGATCCCGAAGGGCCGCAGATAACCACTTTCTCCCCGGGCGCCACCGAGAGCGAGATGTCGCGCAGCACATGGGTGTTGCCGAACCACTTGTTCAGCCGGTCAATGTTGACAATGGACTGGCCATTGGCTTGTTGGGCAGGGTTCATGAGCGCTTTTGCTCCAGTTTGCGTTCCAGATGGCGCGCATAGCGCGACAGCGCGAAACAGATGACAAAGAAGTAGATGGCCAGGAACAGATAAATCTCATGGCCGAAGGCAACCCACTCAGGCGAAGCCACGGTGCTCATGGCGATGCCGACGATGTCCAGCACGCCCACGATCATCACCAGGGTGGTTTCCTTGAACAGGCCGATGAATTGCGTCAGCAACGGCGCGATGCATTGCTTGAGCACTTGTGGCAGGACGATCTGGCCCATGGTTTTCCAGTAGCCGAAACCCAGCGCCTGCGCCGCTTCGTATTGCCCCTTGGGCAGATTCTGCAAGCCGCCGCGCAGGGTCTCGGCCATGTAGGCGGCCGTGAACAGAATCAGCACCAGTTGCACGCGCAGCAGAATGTCGAACGCCATGCCCGGCGGCAGGAACAGCTGGATCATCAAGGACGCCATGAACAGCAGCGAAATGACCGGCACCGAACGCACCAGCTCGATGTAGGACACGCACAGCATGCGCACCACCGGCTTCTTCGAGCGCCTGCCCAACGCCAGCAGGATGCCCAGGGGCAACGCGAAGACCATGCCCACTGTGCCGAGGAACACCGTCACCATCATCCCGGCGAACTTGGTCGAGGAGATTTCCGGCAAGCCGGCGCCACCCTTGAGCAGCCACCACATCACCACCGGCAGCAGTGCCAGGTAGCCGATGAGGATGCGCCGGTCCAACCGCTTGAAGAACAGTAGGACAAAGGCCATGACCGCCAGCACCATGGCCAGCGTGACCCGCCAGCGTTCGGCGTCGGGGTAGAAGCCGTAGACGAACAGACTCCAGCGCTGAGTGATCGGCAGCCAGCAGGCACCCTGCCCGTTGCAGTCGGCGGCGCTCTGGCCGACGAAGGTGGCATTGAAGATCAGCCAGTTCAGCGCAGTCGGCACCAGCCACAGCAAGAGGCCCAATACCACCAGCGTCAGCACACTGTGGCCGATGCTCGGAAACAGCTGGCTGCGCGCCCAGTGAGTGGCTCGCTGCGCGAGCGGCAACTGTGGAGGCAGTCGCCGGCCTGAGGGTTGATTCATCACAGTCATGCTCAGTGCCCTCGCTGCCCGATGCGGTGGTTGTAGAGGTTCATCGCCACCGAGATCAGCAGGCTGATCACGCAGTAGGTGCCCATTACCAGGGCGATGCACTCGATGGCTTGGCCGGTTTGGTTCAGCGTCGTGCCACCGGTGGATGACACCAGCTCCATGAAACCGATGACCACGCCCAGCGAAGAGTTCTTGACGATGTTCAGGTAGGTGTTGGTGACCTGCGGAATCATCGGGTAGATGGCCTGAGGCACGATCAACTGGCGCATGGTCTTGCCGTACTCAAAGCCCAGCGCCTTGGCGGCCTCGTACTGCCCGCGATGGACGGATTCGATGGCTCCGCGCACGGTCTCGGCAATGTAACTGGCGCTGTAGAACGACAAGGCCAGCCACAGTGCCAGCAGCTCGGGCACCAGCACCACGCCACCTTTAAAACCGAAGCCACGTTGCACCGGCAACTCCCATTGCCAATGCACGCCACTAAGCAGGCCCGCCAGTACCGGCAGCAACACGGCCCCCGCGAGCATGAACGGCCAGCGTGGCGCGGCGAAACTTCGGTAAGGCGCTTTTGCTTCGCGCACCCGGCAAAACAGCCACGCCAGCATCGCGCCTGCCAGCACCCAGAGCACAGCCCAGCCCATCAGACCGCCGTGCGCAGGCCAGGGCAGGATCAGCCCGCCATTGTTGAGAAACGCCACGCCGAAGATCGGAATCGACTGCTTGACCGATGGCAATGCCAGTGCCAGGCCGTACCACCAGACCACATGGACGACCAGCGGCACATTGCGCAGAAACTCGATGCACGCGCTGCTCAGGCGGCTGATCAGCCAGTTTTCCGAAACCCGCGCCAGGCCCAGCGCCAGGCCCAGCAGCGTTGCCAGCACGATGCTCATGACCGAAACCAGCAGCGTGTTGAGCAGACCGACCGCGTAGGCCCGCGTGTACGTGTCGTCGGGGGTGTAATCGATCAGTTTGAAACTGATGTCGTAACCGGCCCGTTGCGAGAGGAAATCGAAACCGGAGGCGATGTTCAGCGCCTTGAGGTTCAGGCTGGCGTTGTGCGCCAGCAGGTACAGCACCAGGGCGACGATGCCCAGCACCGCCGCCTGCTGCAACGCACTGACCAGCCGAGCCTTTTGCAGGTAATGGGTCAACATGAGCATTTTCCGTTGTTCAATGAACGATCGACCGCCATCAACGGATCGGCGGCGCGTACATCAGGCCCTGGTCTTTCCACAACCGATTGAGGCCGCGAGGGAAATGCATCCCGGTCTTCTCGCCCAGGTTGCGCTCGTAGACCTGGCCATAGTTGCCCACCGACTTGATCGCGCGGTACGCCCACTGGTTGTCCAGACCGAACGACTTGCCCACATTGCCATCGCTGCCCAGCAGGCGCGCGACGTCGGCAGGCGCATCCTTCTTGGCCTGCAACTGGTCGACGTTGTCAGAAGTCACGCCCAGCTCCTCGGCGGTCATCAGCGCGTAGGCCGTCCAGGTCACGATGTTGCGCCAGACGGTATCGCCCTGTGCCACATAGGCACCCAGCGGCTCCTTGGAAATCACTTCCGGCAGCAGTGCGTAGTCCTGTGGATTGCTCATCAATGCCAGACGCGAGGCCAGCCCCGACTGGTCATTGGAAATCACGTTGCAGCGACCTTTCTGAAAGGCGGCGAACAGCTCCGGGCTCTTCTCGATGATGACCGTCTTGTAGGTCAGGCCGCGCTGGCCGAAGTAGTCTTCCAGATTCTGCTCGGAGGTGGTGCCCGGCGAGAGGCAGAAGGTGGCGCCGTCCAGATCGGTGAGTTTCTCGATACCGTCCTTGGCGTGGACCATGAAGCCCTGGCCGTCGTAGAACCAGACGGTGGTGAAGTCCACACCCAGGTTGGCCACCCGGTCGGCGGTCCAGGAGGTGGCGCGCGACAACACGTCGATCTCCCCGGACGCCAGGGCGGTGAAGCGGTTCTTGCCGGTGGTGGCGATGTACTCGACCTTGTCGGCATCGCCCAGCACGGCTGCGGCGACCGCGCGGCACAGGTCCACGTCCATGCCAGTCCACTGGCCCTTGTCGTCGATCAGCGAGAAACCGGGCTTGTCCGAGGCGACGCCACAGCGCAAGGCGCCGTGCGCCTTGACCTTGTCCACCACACCTGCCTGTGCCGTGCCTGCTGCGATCACGCCCAGCGCCAACAGTGAGGCGCTCAACAAACGCCGTGCTCCATTCAATTTATGCATATCATTGCCCCAGAAAGATCTTGTTATGTTGGATAAAACCACAGCGAACCGGCAGGTGGCGACTGGCTCCACCTTAAACAGTGGTGGGAATGGGTGATAGCGGCGATTGATCCACTATCCTGACCACGCTATCGAATTTTGGAATAACTCTATGGATATCGAGTGGTACGAGGACTTTCTGGCGCTGGTCCACACCGGCAAGTTCACCGCCGCGGCGAGCATGCGTCGCTCTTCCCAGTCGGCCTTGAGCCGGCGCATTCAGCTGCTCGAAGCCCACCTGGGCGCGACGCTGATCGACCGGGCCAAGAACCCGATCCGGCTCACGGCCGCCGGCGAGGCGCTGCTGCCCAACGTGGTCGAGCTGGTGCGCCTGGCCCGTGATTGCGAGCAGAGCGTCAAGGCCGTGGACCGCCCGCTGACCTTCGCTTCGCTGCACACCCTGGCGTGCAATTTCTTCCCGCAATGGATCAGCCGCCTGAATTCGCCGGAATCCCCGATGTTCACCCGCATCGACACGGGCTATCGCAGCACCGACGATTACTACATGGCGCTGGTCTCCGGGCGCTGCGACTTCGTGCTGTTCTACCGCGATGCGAAAATCGAGTCGTACTCGCGCCAAGGGGACTTCGAGGTGCTGTCGCTGGGCAATGATGAGTTGTACTGGGTAGCGACGCCGGAACTGGCAGCACGGTGCGCCATGTCCGACGGACCGATTCCGATGCTGACCTATGCGCGCAGCGCACAACTGCACGAAATGTCACGACTGCAGATCAGTCGCCACCCGCAGCCCCACCGCCTGCGCCAAGTGTTCGAAGCCACGGTGTCGGAAGCCTTGAAGCCCATGGTCGCCAGCGGCCAGGGCGTGGCCTGCATGCCCCACAGCATGGTCGCCCCGCTGATCGAACGAAAGGAGCTGGTGCGCCTGTACCCGGACATGGAGTCCGACCACCTGGAAATCATCCTGGTGCGCTGGCGCGACAACCGCAATCCGTCAGCCCAGCGCCTCTGGGCCAAGCTCAACGCGCAACAGACGCAGCCGGCCTGAACGAAAACGCCCCGCCCGGCCTGCGCCGAACGGGGCGTTTGCGAACCACTGAGCGTCAGGCGACGTTCATGGTCTTGTGTGTCTCCACCAGATGCGCCACGACGCCCGGGTCGGCCAGGGTCGAGATATCGCCCAACTGGTCGTACTCCCCGGTGGCGATCTTGCGCAGGATGCGGCGCATGATCTTGCCCGAACGGGTCTTCGGCAGGCCCGGGGCCCACTGAATCACGTCTGGCGAGGCAATCGGGCCAATCTCCTTGCGCACCCAGTTGCGCAGCTCGATGCGCAGCGCCTCGTCCGGCACCTCGCCGCCGTTCAGGGTGACGTAGACATAAATGCCCTGCCCTTTCAGATCGTGCGGCACACCGACCACCGCCGCTTCGGCGACTTTCGGGTGGGCGACCATTGCGCTTTCGATCTCGGCCGTGCCCATGCGGTGGCCGGACACGTTGAGCACGTCGTCCACCCGGCCGGTGATCCAGTAGTAGCCGTCTTCATCGCGGCGCGCGCCGTCGCCGGTGAAGTACATGCCGCGGAAGGTCTTGAAGTAGGTGTCGACGAAGCGGTCGTGGTCGCCGTACAGGCTGCGCGACTGGCCAGGCCAGGAGTCGAGGATCACCAGGTTGCCCTCGGCCGCGCCTTCGATCAGGTTGCCCAGGTTATCCACAAGCGCCGGAATCACGCCGAAGAACGGACGGGTCGCCGAACCCGGCTTGAGCGCGGTGGCGCCCGGCAGCGGGCTGATCAGGATGCCGCCGGTTTCGGTCTGCCACCAGGTGTCGACGATCGGGCAGTTCTGCTTGCCGACGGTGTTGTAGTACCAGTTCCAGGCTTCCGGGTTGATCGGCTCGCCCACCGAACCCAGCAGGCGCAGGCTGGAGCCATCGGCGCCTTCGACGGCCTTGGTGCCTTCGGCCATCATCGCGCGGATGGCGGTCGGGGCGGTGTAGAGGATGTTGACCTTGTGCTTGTCGATGATCTTCGACATGCGGGTGATGTCCGGGTAGTTCGGAATGCCTTCGAACAGCAGCGTGGTCGCGCCGTTGGCCAGCGGGCCGTAGACGATGTAGCTGTGGCCGGTGACCCAGCCCACGTCAGCGGTGCACCAGTAGACATCGCCCGGCTTGTAGTCGAACACCCGCTCGTGGGTCAGCGACGCGTACAGCAGGTAGCCGGCGGTGGTGTGCAACACGCCCTTGGGCTTGCCGGTGGAGCCGGAGGTGTAAAGGATGAACAGCGACTCTTCGGCGCCCATCTCCTTCGGTGCGCAGGTGGTCGACGCCACTTCCAGCAGGGTGTGGTACCAGATGTCGCGGTGGCGGTTCCACTCGATGTCGCCGCCGGTGCGCTTGCAGACGATGACTTTCTGCACGCTGCTGGTTTCAGGGTTGGTCAGCGCGCGGTCGACGTTGGCCTTGAGCGCGGTTTTCTTGCCACCGCGTACACCTTCGTCAGCGGTGATCACCACTTTCGAACGGCAGTCGATGATGCGGCCCGCCAGGGCTTCCGGCGAGAAACCGCCGAACACCACCGAGTGGATCGCACCGATACGGGCGCAAGCCAGCATGGCGACCACCGCTTCCGGGATCATCGGCATGTAGATGGTGACCACGTCGCCGCGGTGCACATCCTGGCCGCGCAGGGCGTTGGCGAACTTGCAGACTTCTTCGTGCAGTTCGCGGTAGGTGATGTTGCGGCTTTCGGAAGGGTCGTCGCCTTCCCAGATGATCGCGACCTGATCGCCACGCTCTGCCAGATGACGGTCCAGGCAGTTGTAGGAAACGTTCAGGGTGCCATCGGCGAACCACTTGATGTCGACGCGGTGATCGTCGAAGGAGGTCTGTTTGACGGTGGTGAAAGGCTTGATCCAATCCAGGCGCTTGGCCTGCTCACGCCAGAAGCCATCGGGGTTGACCACCGACTGCTGGTACATGGCCTTGTAGGTCGCCTCGTCAGTCAGCGTATTGGCTGCCACTTCAGGGCGAACGGGGTACAGGGAAGCCGCACTCATCTTTCTTACCTCGGTGGAAATGTTGTTTTTGTATGCAACCGTTGTATCCGCCGATGGCCCTGAAAGCCATTCGACGATGGTCTTACCGGCCGACAGCATAACGCCGAAACGCCCTGAAGTGCCCGCCGTGTGGCAAATCTTCATATTCGGACTACGACCAAAGAACTAGAACGCCGGGCTAATTTCAGCGGTTATTGCTGATTATTACCGGAATGCTCAATAGTCTTTATCAAAATGGTTTCTATATGAATTTCCCCTGCAGGTCTAGAATTCGTCCTGCCAACACGGCAAACGATTGACAACTTGCAGCCCCCCACACCGGCTTGTCGATCTGGCAACTAAACCGACGCGACTAAACTGATAGTTCACTGGCTTCTCACAGAATCTCACGAGGATTTTGTGCACCCTGCCGACTGCAACTCAACAGCCTGCAGAGTTGATGAAGCAACAACGAGGAAACCTGTAATGAAAGCTGCACTGGTTGTAATGGCTCTTTGTGGTTTCAGCGCCGCGGCAATGGCGCAGGACGGACCGAGCGAGATTTCCAGCCAAGCACAACCCGTCGAGCACTATACCTACTCGACCGACCTGGACATCGCCCGGGTCATCTCCGTGGACGAGACGCCCAACGTCTGCAACGTGGTGCCCCAGCACATGACCTACGAGGACTCCCAGGGCAAGCGCCATGTTCTCGAATACCTGGTGATGGGTAACGGATGCAGTAACGGGTAACTATCCAGAATTTGATACTGTCTCGTAGCAGCACGGCTTGCCGGCGGGAGCGTTCTCTAAATCGCTCCCGCCGGCAAGCCGTGCTGCTACGGAACTTATATATAATTTAAACTTGCCCTATTCCGTATTGCTTTAACTTATTGGCAATCGTTGTATGAGACACACCCAGTCGCTTACCCAATAACCGGCTACTGGAATGTGTGGCATATAACTGTTCAAGTACCGCCTTTTCAAAACGCCCGACAATTTCTTCAAGCCCGCCCTCGAGGGAGAAATCTCCCAGCGGCTGACGCACGCCGTAATCCGGCAAACGAATGTGTTCGGCCTTGACCATGCCGCCCTCGCACAGCGACACCGCCTGAAACAGTACGTTTTCCAGCTGCCGCACGTTGCCCGGCCAGTGATACTGCGCCAGCCGCTCCAGCGCCGGCTTCGAGATCCCCGGCAACGGGCAGCCGATCTGCCGGCTGGCCTGGTCGAGGAAGTGCTGCACCAAAGGCTCCAGCCCGTCCAGGCATTCGCGCAACGGCGGAATATGCAGCGACAACACGTTGAGGCGGTGGTAGAGATCCTGGCGAAACTCGCCACGCGCGCACAGCTCGGACAAATCCACCTGAGTGGCGCAGATCACCCGCACATCCAGATAGACCTCCTCGTCGCTGCCAACCCGGCGAAAGCAGCCTTCCTGCAGATAACGCAACAATTTCGCCTGCAGCCGCGCACTCATCTCGGCCACGCCGTCGAGAAACAGCGTGCCGCCGGCGGTCAATTCCAGCAGGCCCAACTTGCCCTCCGCCCGCGCGCCCTCGAACGCGCCGGGGCCGTAACCGAACAGCTCGGTCTCAGCCATGGATTCGGACAGCCCGGCGCAATTGAGCGCCATCATCGGCGACTGGCCGCGCGGGCTCGCCAGATGACAGGCCCGGGCCAGCAGTTCCTTGCCGGTGCCGGTTTCGCCTTCTATTAAAAGAGGCGCATCGAGCGGCGCCATGCGCCGAGCCTCGCGGACCACGGCGGCCATCACCTTCGAGCTCTGGAAAATACTGTCGAAGCCGCGCAGCTCCTGCTTGCGCACGTTATAGATGTGCTCACCGACACGGTCGGCACGGTGCAGCGTCAACACTGCACCGGCCATGGCCTCGCTGTCTTCGTGCTCGGATTGCAGCGGCGCGATGTCGGCGAGAAACACATCGCCCCTGACTTTCACCCGCAGCCCGTTGATGCGCGAACGGTTGGCGCGGACCAGCTGCGGCAAGTCGAAATCTTCGGCGTAGCGGGACAACGGAATGCCCGGCACTTCATCGACCCGCACGCCCAGCAACTGCGCCGCCGCGCGATTGGCCGCGACGATGGAACCGCCCATGTCGATGGACAGCACCGGAAACTCCAGCGCGCCGAGCAAGGCGTTGAGTTCCATGTGCCGACGTTCACTGGGCATCAATCCCACACGCTTGACGCCGAATACACCGGGGATGGCCTCGAACTTAGGACCCAGTGCCTGAAATTGAAGGTTGATCAGGTTCGGACAGCGCAGATAGATCGCGTCGCCGAATTCGCCGCCCACCTCCCCGCCGGAGACGTTCACGCCGTAGGAAACCAGCAATTCGAGGATGTCGCGCAGGATGCCGACGCGGTTCTGGCAATGCACTTTGATGCGCATGGGGGTCGACTCTTGTAGGCCGGGCGATGACCAGCCCGGCATTTTTTGTGATGAAGAGAAGTTTACCGTCAAGAATACGTGACAGCACAAGCGCCATCAGCCTGCCAGGACGCCGACATTCTCAGCCTTGGCTGTCTCGCTGTCAGGATTTCTTTACAGGCAATGCCTGGTGCTCAGCCTTCCTATGGCCCATGGCCGGCTGCAACTGGCCCACAAACAGGTATCAATAGCCTCAGGCGGATGTCCAATCCGCATTGCTCCAGACAAGAACAAGCCATTCAGGAGAGCAACATGAGCACGCAGTACGTCGCCCGGGAACCTGACGCCAGCGGCTTTATCGACTACCCCGAAGAAGAACACGGGGTGTGGAACACGTTGATCACCCGCCAATTGCAGGTGGTCGAGGGCCGCGCCTGCCAGGAATACCTCGACGGCATCGAGCAACTGGCCCTGCCCCACGACCGCATTCCGCAACTGGGTGAAATCAATCGCGTGCTCGACGCCACCACCGGCTGGCAAGTCGCCCGGGTTCCGGCGCTGATTCCGTTTCAGACCTTTTTCGAGTTGCTGGCCAGCAAGCGCTTTCCCGTGGCCACCTTTATCCGCACCCGCGAAGAACTCGATTACCTGCAAGAGCCTGACATCTTCCACGAAGTTTTCGGACACTGTCCGCTGCTGACTAACCCCTGGTTTGCGGAATTTACCCACACCTACGGCAAGCTGGGTCTGGCAGCCAGCAAAGAGCAACGGGTGTATCTTGCCCGTCTCTACTGGATGACCATCGAATTTGGCCTGGTGGAAACCGCCCAGGGCCGCAAGATCTATGGAGGCGGCATTCTCTCGTCGCCCAAGGAGACCGTTTACAGCCTGTCCGACACCCCTGAACATCAGGTTTTCGACCCGATCGAAGCCATGCGCACGCCGTACCGCATCGACATCCTGCAGCCGCTCTATTTCGTGCTGCCGGATCTCAAGCGCCTGTTCGACCTGGCCCACGAAGACATCATGGGCATGGTGCGCACCGCCACGGAACTGGGCCTGCATGCCCCGCGTTTTCCGCCTAAAAACAAAGCTGCCTGACAAAGGAAATCTCTCATGACATCGCTCAATCAGTCCCACTGCGAAGCCTGCCGCGCCGACGCACCGCAGGTCAGCGAAGCCGAATTGCCCGAGCTGCTGCGCCAGATTCCGGACTGGAACATCGAAGTCCGTGATGGCGTGATGCAACTGGAGAAGGTCTATCTGTTCAAGAATTTCAAATTTGCGCTGGCGTTTACCAACGCGGTCGGCGAAATTGCCGAGGCTGAAGGTCACCACCCAGGTCTTCTGACCGAATGGGGCAAGGTGACCGTCACCTGGTGGAGCCACTCGATCAAGGGGCTCCACCGCAACGACTTCATCATGGCCGCCCGCACCGACGAGGTGGCCAAAGGCGCCGAGGGCCGTAAGTAAATGCATTTTTCACAGATTCAGCGCGTACCGGACGATCCCATTCTTGGCCTGATCCAGGCCTACGCCAACGACCCCAACCCGAACAAGTTCGACCTGGGCGTTGGCGTCTACAAGGACGCGCAGGGCCTGACCACCATTCCGCGCGCGGTCAAGCTGGCCGAGCAGCGCCTGGTGGACTCGCAGCCGACCAAGACCTACATCGGCGGCCATGGCGAACCGCGCTTCGGTGCGCTGATCTGTGAACTGGTCATGGGCGAAGGCTCTCCCCTGATCGCGCAAAAACGCGTCGGCGCCACCCAGACCCCGGGCGGCACCGGGGCCCTGCGCCTGTCGGCCGACTTCATCGCCAATTGCCTGCCCGGCAAGGGCATCTGGCTGAGCGACCCGACCTGGCCGATCCACGAAACCATCTATGCCGCTGCCGGTTTGAAGGTCAATCACTACCCTTACGTCGGCAGCGACAACACGCTCAATGTGCCAGCCATGCTGGAAACCCTGAACACCGTGCCGGAAGGCGACGTCGTGCTGCTGCACGCCTGCTGCCACAACCCGACCGGTTTTGACCTCAGCCACGACGACTGGTGGCAGGTGCTGGAAATCGTCAAGCGCCGCAACCTGCTGCCGCTGATCGACTTCGCCTACCAGGGCTTCGGCGATGGCCTGCAGGAAGACGCCTGGGCAGTGCGCCTGTTCGCCGCCGAACTGCCGGAACTGCTGATCACCAGCTCCTGCTCGAAGAACTTCGGCCTGTACCGCGAACGCACCGGCGCCCTGCTGGTCTGCGCGGACAACAGCGACAAGCTGCTGGACGTACGCAGCCAGCTGTCCGCCACCGCCCGCAACCTGTGGTCCAACCCGCCGGATCACGGCGCGGCAGTGGTCGCTGAAATCCTCGGCGACCCTGAACTCAAGGCCATGTGGGCCGATGAAGTCGAAGAAATGCGCAGCCGCATCGCCCAACTGCGCGTCGGCCTGGTCGACGCCCTGACCCCGCTGGGCCTGGGCGAGCGCTTCGCCCACATCGGCATCCAGCGCGGCATGTTCTCCTACACCGGCATGAGCGACGCCCAGGTCGCCCGCCTGCGCAAGGAACACAGCGTCTACATGGTCGCCGCCGGCCGCGCCAACGTCGCCGGCATCGACGCCACGCGCCTGGACGCGCTGGCGGCGGCGTTTGCGGCGGTTTGCAAGGACTGAAACAGCAAGACTGACAACGACGGTGGTCTGACCACCGTCACCCTTGAACGGTACGGATACCACACGGGTTCAAAGCCATGGATGAGAGCTTCACACAAGCGGGTCTGCCTTCCCGAGCAACCCGCACTACCCCACCTGCCGGGAGCACCTTGGCGTACGTATTCGCCGACACTTACTACAGCGATTGTTTTGTCCGTGAAATCACGCCGGGACAATGCGAGAGCGCGTACGACGCCTACCTGCAAATGACCACCGCAGCGCCTGGGTGGATCAACCTTCTTTTGAATACGCGAGACAAATTGGTGGGTTGGCTGGGGATGACGCCGACCCTGGGCTTCAAACAAGAAGCAAATGAATCTCGTGCAATGCTGGAGCCGGGGGACAAACTGGACTTCTTCGAAGTCGTCACCCATGAACAGGGTGAACTGGTGTTGCAACTGCTGGACCGGCACTTCAAGGTGTCGATCTCGCTGTACCTGGATCAACGGAACGAGCACCCGAAACTCTTTGTGACATCAGTGGTGATACCACAGGGTCAAATCGGAAAGCTGTACCTAAAACTGATCGCACCGTTTCATCGCAAGATCGTCAAAACGATGCTGGGCAGTCTGACGTAACATCACGACCACGGACGCCATCTCTCCTGTAGCAGTCCGGCTTGCCGGCGGTCGCCCGGGGACGGCGTTAGCCGCCTGCTTTTGATCTTCATGCGCAAATATCACAGACGACGCCAAACGCGACCTGGGTGCAGGCTGAATGGAAGTCTCGTGGAGTGGGTCAAGCGGCAGGATGCCGCGCGAGGCGCGGGGCCATGGATGGCCCATTCGCGCCGGGCCCACGGAACGAGACTGGAATGAAGGAAGTCCGACGAAGGAGGACCCAAACCAGGAGCAGAACCCTTGGTTACTTGGGGTCATCAAGTAACCCGCCGAAGGCGGAACAGCTCTGCCGTTAGGCAGAACCAGCGATGCAAGCATCAACACAATGCCGGATCTGCAACCGAGCTCATGCCAAAATCCGGTTCAGGTTGTAGCCCTGAACAGCCACTACATGACCAACGGCCATCATTAAAAGTCAGATTGTCATTTCATCTGCTGTATCCTCCCTCTGCGTTTTATGGACGCGCTGCCTATCGGCAGCTCAGGGAAGCCCGCAACCGGCCCACAACGCCAACCGCGGACTGAACCAAGCAACTTGTGAGGAGCGACAGACGATGCACGAAATCCCAAACTTCCCCTTCCCAAGCCA
This sequence comes from Pseudomonas sp. 2, assembly GCF_056627435.1. Lineage (NCBI taxonomy): Bacteria > Pseudomonadati > Pseudomonadota > Gammaproteobacteria > Pseudomonadales > Pseudomonadaceae > Pseudomonas > Pseudomonas sp. 2. Next base: position 171,217 of record NZ_JBWXNG010000014.1, on the reverse strand, counting down.
AACCCAGCAAAGCGCAGCAGCCCGTCAGGAACTCGGTCAACCGATCGAGATGAAAGCCGGTGCCAAAGACGTTGACAGCAAAAAAGCCCAAGGCCAACGCTAACGGCTGATGTTTCAGCCCCTATGCAAGAGCGTCTGCAAGGCGTACTTCCATAAGGGCTGAATTACTCTACAATGCCCCGCATGAGCGAATTCACCGAAACCCAAGCCCAGACCCTGATCGGCACCGCCGAACAGATGATCGCCATCTGGGCGCGCCTGAGCCCGGAAAAACAACACGCCTTGCTGGCCCGCTTCGGCACCCAGGAAAACGCCCTCGCAGCCCTGGTCACCACGCAACTGCTGGCGCCCGCCACCGAAAAACCCGCTCAATAATCAGAAAATTCGCATTCTGAACAGGCCGATTCGTACAGGCCCGGTTCAACCTTCAACTGCCCACGAACGGGAAAGCCTCGTTATCATGTGGCATCGCTTGCCTTTCAAGCGTCTACGCTCCATCACGTTTCTGCCCCGCTGTTTTTCTTCTGTCGCCATCGTGGATTGATGCCCATGTCAGACGCTTCGAGCGCCGCTACACAACGCCCTATCACAGTCACCCTGCAGGTCGTTTCCATCGTCCTGTTCACCTTCATCGGCTACCTCAACATCGGCATTCCGCTGGCAGTGCTGCCCGGCTATGTGCACACGGACCTGGGCTTCGGTGCCGTCACGGCGGGCCTGGTGATCAGCGTGCAATACCTGGCCACCCTGCTCAGCCGCCCACACGCCGGAAAAATCATCGACAACAAGGGCCCGAAAAAAGCCGTGATCATCGGCCTGTTCGGCTGCGGCCTTTCTGGTGTGTTCATGCTGCTGGCCGGATGGCTCGATGCCTGGCCGATGGTCAGCCTGATCAGCCTGTTCATCGGCCGTCTGGTGCTGGGCAGCGCTGAAAGCCTGGTGGGTTCCGGTTCTATTGGCTGGGGCATCGGCCGCGTGGGGGCGGCGAACACCGCCAAGGTGATTTCCTGGAACGGCATCGCCAGCTACGGCGCACTGGCCATCGGCGCGCCGCTGGGCGTGTTACTGGTCAAGAGCCTGGGGCTGTGGGCGATGGGCGTGAGCATCATTCTGCTCGCCGCGCTGGGTATCGCACTGGCCTGGAAGAAAACCCCGGCCCCCATCGTGCACGGCGAGCGCATGCCGTTCCTGCATGTGCTGGGCCGCGTCATGCCCCACGGCACGGGCCTGGCACTGGGCTCGATCGGTTTCGGCACCATCGCTACCTTCATCACCCTGTATTACGCCAGCCACACCTGGCCCAATGCCGTGCTGTGCCTGAGCCTGTTCGGTGCCTGCTTCATCGGCGCGCGCCTGCTGTTCGGCAACATGATCAACCGCCTGGGCGGGTTTCGCGTGGCCATTGCCTGTCTGTCAGTCGAGGCCCTGGGCTTGCTGCTGCTGTGGCTGGCACCGAATCCCAACCTGGCGCTGGCGGGTGCTGCGCTGACCGGTTTCGGTTTCTCACTGGTCTTCCCGGCATTGGGGGTGGAGGCAGTGAATCTGGTGCCGGCGTCGAGCCGCGGTGCGGCGGTGGGCGCCTACTCGCTGTTCATCGACCTGTCCCTGGGGATTACCGGGCCCGTGGCCGGTGCGGTGGCGTCGGGCTTTGGCTTTGCCTCGATCTTCCTGTTCGCGGCGCTGGCGTCACTGGCTGGGCTGGGGTTGAGCGTGTATCTGTACAAGCAGGCGAAGGTGATGCGCGAGAGAACAGCGCAGACCTGACCGTAGCAGTCCGGCTTGCCGGCGACATGGCCCGCGAAATTGCCGTCGCCGGCAAGCCGGACTGCTACGGGTAACGCGCTAGAAATCCACCTTCCCCCTACCCGCCTTGATCGACCCGCGTTTGGATTTGGCATCCAGCCTGCGGGTCTTGGACCCCAGCGTCGGCTTGGTCGGGCGGCGTTTCTTCTCCACCTTCGCGGCACTGACGATCAACTCGCTCAAACGCAACAACGCATCGGCGCGGTTCTGCTCCTGGGTGCGGTATTGCTGCGCCTTGATGATGACCACGCCGTCACTGGTGATGCGGCTGTCACGCAAGGCCAGCAGCCGCTCCTTGTAGAACGGCGGCAGTGACGAGGCGTTGATGTCGAAGCGCAGGTGCACCGCGCTCGACACCTTGTTGACGTTCTGACCGCCCGCGCCCTGGGCACGTATGGCGGTCATTTCGATCTCGTCGTCCGGCAGATGCACGTTGTTGGAGATGATCAGCATGGGCCGGTGCTATTTGATGATCGAGGTACGCTGCGCCATCGACTCACCGTCGGCATGGCCCTTGTTCTTGATCAGGTAGAACACCCACATCACCACCAGCCACACCGGAATGGCGTACACCGACACCTGAATCCCCGGGATCATCAGCATGATGCCCAGGATCAGCAGTACGAAGGCCAGGCACAGGTAGTTGCCGAACGGGTACCAGAACGCCTTGAACAGCGGCTGCAGGCCCTTGCGCGCCATGTGCTGGCGGAACTTGAGGTGCGAGTAACTGATCATCGCCCAGTTGATCACCAGGGTCGCGACCACCAGTGACATCAACAGCTCCAGGGCATTCTGCGGGATCAGGTAGTTGAGCAGCACGGCGATCAGCGTCACCGCGGCCGACACCAGAATCGCCCGCACCGGAACACCACGGCCGTCGACCCGGGCCAGCGCCTTGGGTGCATCGCCCTGCTCTGCCATGCCGAACAGCATCCGCGCGTTGCAGTAGGTGCCGCTGTTGTACACCGACAATGCCGCCGTGAGCACCACGAAATTGAGGATGTGCGCGGCGGTGTTGCTGCCCAGCATCGAGAACACGTGGACGAACGGACTGCCGCTGTAGGCATCGCCCGAAGCGTTCAGGTCAGCCAGCAGCGCATCCCATGGCGTCAGCGACAGCAGCACCACCAGCGAGCCAATGTAGAAAATCAGGATGCGGTAGATCACCTGATTGATCGCCTTGGGGATCACGGTTTTCGGCTGGTCGGCTTCTGCGGCGGTGAAGCCGAGCATTTCCAGACCGCCGAACGAGAACATGATGAACGCCAGCGCCATTACCAGGCCACTGGTGCCGTTGGGGAAGAAGCCGCCGTGTTCCCACAGGTTGCTGACCGACGCCTGTGGCCCGCCGCTGCCGCTGACCAGCATGTAGCTGCCCAGAGCGATCATGCCCAGAATGGCCGCGACCTTGATGATCGCGAACCAGAACTCGGCCTCGCCAAAGACTTTCACGTTGGCCAGGTTGATCACGTTGATCATCACGAAGAAGACAGCTGCCGAAGCCCAGGTCGGGACTTCCGGCCACCAGTACTGCACATACTTGCCGACGGCGGTCAGTTCCGACATGCCGACCAGGATGTACAGCACCCAGCAGTTCCAGCCGGACAGAAAGCCGGCGAAACCGCCCCAGTATTTGTGCGCGAAATGGCTGAAGGATCCGGCCACCGGCTCTTCGACGATCATTTCGCCCAGCTGGCGCATGATCATGAAGGCGATGAAGCCACACAGCGCATAACCGAGAATCATCGACGGACCCGCCGATTTGAGCACGCCCGCCGATCCCAGGAACAAACCTGTGCCGATGGCGCCGCCCAGGGCGATCAGCTGGATATGACGGTTTTTAAGACCACGCTTCAAGTCACCTGAATGGGACATGTGTTCACTCATTGCAAAGTCACCTTATTGTTCTTGTCTGCGACGGAATCGAACCCGACACGCTCATGACGTGGCGGAATGAAACGGGATCGGTAAATCCCGAGTGGTTTGGCGTCCATACGCCATGGATCACAGAAAAAACGCGGCGCATTGTACACCGCAAAAAAAACGCCAGTCACAAGGACTGGCGTTTTTCATTGCAGCTGGCGGTCACTCAGGCTTGCGACGGCCTGTGCCTGCCGGGCGGCGCTTGGTAGCCTGGGCCTTATCGTCGTCGCTCAGCTTGATGCCGGGACGGGTGGCGCGCGGCTTGACCGGGCGCTTGTTCATTTCACTCGGACGCTCGGCCACTTCCGTGCCACGGCTGCTGTCAGCGCGACCTGCTGCCGGACGCGGTGTGCGTGCCGGGCGGGTGCTGTCGGCAGGCTTGCGCGCCGGGCGGTCGCCATCGGCCAGGCGCGGCTCGCGGGCCGGACGCTCGGTTGGCGCTGCATCCTTGGCCGGACGCAGCTGACGCACGCGCTCGTTCTTGCCCAGTGGACGGGACGACTGACGCTGCAGGCGGGCCATCTTGTCCTTGGTCTTGGCGTTCATCTGCGGCATCGCGACCGGCGTCAGACCCACCTCGGCGCTGAGGATGTCGACTTCCTGCTGGCTCATTTCGCGCCAGCGGCCCATCGGCAGGTCAGAGTTGAGGAACACCGGACCGAAACGCACGCGCTTCAGACGGCTGACCACCAGCCCCTGGGATTCCCACAGACGACGGACTTCGCGGTTGCGGCCTTCCATCACCACGCAGTGGTACCAGTGGTTGAAGCCTTCGCCGCCCGGTGCCTGCTGAATGTCGGTGAAACGCGCCGGACCGTCTTCCAGGATCACGCCGTTCTTCAGGCGCAGCAACATGTCGTCGTCGACTTCGCCACGCACGCGCACCGCGTATTCGCGATCCATCTCGAAGGACGGGTGCATCAGGCGATTGGCCAGCTCACCGTCGGTGGTGAACATCAGAAGACCGGTGGTATTGATGTCCAGGCGACCGATGTTGATCCAGCGGCCTTCTTTCGGGCGTGGCAGGCGGTCGAACACGGTCGGACGGCCTTCCGGGTCGTCACGGGTGCAGATTTCGCCATCGGGCTTGTTGTACATGATGACGCGACGGACCGTTTCGGCCGACTCTTCGCGCTTGATGACGCGGCCGTCGACGCTGATCGCATCGTGCAGGTCGACGCGCTGGCCCAGGCTTGCCTGAACCCCGTTGACCTTGATCCGGCCTTCGCCGATCCAGGCCTCGACGTCACGTCGCGAGCCGACGCCGATACGCGCCAGTACCTTCTGCAGCTTCTCGCCGGCTGGGGCGATCGCTTTTTCCTGCTTGTCTTGTTCACTCATCTGGGCACCTCCCGGTGTGTCGAATCAGGCCGTGCGCGAGTGGGCACGGGCTGTTGCCCTGTTCTCTGGGCGAGAACGTCGGGCGGAAAACTTGGGTTTCTGGCGAGCGGATCGCCAAAAGGCCGCAAATCATACGCTCATGGCGAGCGTTGCGCATCAGAGACTAGATGAAAATCGTCGGGTTGTTTAGTTTTGTTCCAAGGGCAGACACAGGAACTGCTTCTGGCCGAAGGCCGTGGGAGCCGGCTTGCTGGCGAATGGGGTATGTCATTCAACAGAGGGATTGACTGACCTGACGCATTCGCCAGCAAGCCGGCTCCCACATATGATCGCGGGGTGACGGAAAAAGGTATTGCACACTATCTTGGGTCTTCGTCGTCCGCCGGCTCGTCTTCTGGCTCCGGCTCGTCCACCAGCAAATCATCGAAATCGGTCTTGAGCCCCTGCTCCATGGTGTCGAGCTCGGCCAGCAGACTGCGGAAACTGGTTTCGTCACGCGGCGCTTCGGGTTCTGCAGATTCGCCGTCTTCGGCCAGCGCGGCGTCGGCCAAAGCCTGTAGGTGCGCAGGCACCGGTGCGTCATCGAAGTCCAGCACAGGCTCGGCTTCCATTTCCCGCAGGTCGGCCAAAGGTGGCAGTTCGTCCAGGCTTTTCAGGTTGAAGTGATCGAGAAACGCCTTGGTGGTGGCGAACATCGCAGGTTTGCCGGGCACGTCGCGATAACCGACGATCCTGATCCACTCGCGCTCCATCAAGGTCTTGACGATGTTGCTGTTGACCGCCACGCCCCGCACATCCTCGATCTCGCCCCGGGTGATCGGCTGGCGGTAGGCGATCAGCGCCATGGTTTCCAGCAAGGCGCGGGAGTAACGCTGCGGGCGCTCTTCCCACAGACGGCCAACCCACGGCGCGAACTTCTCGCGGATCTGCAAACGGTAACCCGTTGCGACTTCCTTCAATTCGAACGCGCGGTTGTCGCAGGATTTACCCAGCAGTGTCAGGGCCTTCTTGAAGACCGCAGGCGAAGGGCGCTCGGCTTCCTCGAACAGCTCGTAAAGGCGCTCCAGCGATTGCGGTTTGCCCGAGGCCAGCAGAAAGGCTTCCAGCAATGGCGCGAGGTCACGGGGTTCGTTGAGGTTCATTTGATCGGTTCTTGCTCTTTATTCGGCACGCGCACGCACATGAATGACAGCGAACGGCTCGTTCTGCACCAGTTCCACCAGTTGTTCCTTGACTAGCTCCAGCACCGCCATGAAGGTCACGACCACGCCAAGGCGCCCCTCCTCTGCCGTGAACAGTTCGGCGAACGGCACGAAGCCCGCGCCTTTCAAGCGTTCCAGCACATCGCTCATGCGCTCGCGGGTGGACAGGGTTTCGCGGCTGATCTGATGGCTCTCGAACATGTCGCCACGGCGCAGCACCTCAGCCATCGAAACCAGCAGCTCTTCAAGGGCCACGTCCGGCAGCAACTTGCGCGCCCGGGCTTCGGGGGCATCAAGTTTGGGCACCACCACATCACGCCCCACGCGGGGCAGCTCGTCGATGCCTTCGGCGGCAGCCTTGAAGCGCTCGTACTCCTGCAGGCGGCGGATCAGTTCGGCGCGCGGGTCATCCTCTTCTTCCTCGGTGGTTTCCGAGCGTGGCAAGAGCATGCGCGACTTGATCTCGGCCAGCATCGCGGCCATCACCAGATACTCGGCGGCCAGCTCCAGACGCACGGTTTTCATGAGCTCGACGTACCCCATGTACTGGCGAGTGATCTCCGCCACCGGGATATCGAGGATGTCGATGTTCTGCTTGCGGATCAGGTACAGCAGCAAGTCCAGCGGGCCTTCGAAGGCTTCGAGAAAGACTTCCAGCGCATCCGGGGGAATGTACAAATCCAGCGGCATCTGCGTGACCGCGTGGCCATAGACCAGGGCGAACGGCAGTTCCTGCTGGGCATCGGCCTGGGGATCAATAGCCGGTTCCTGCACCTGCGCTTCGGTCACTCGACTTCGACTCCGAACGGCGTCGGATCGCCACAGCCCACGCGCACCACCTGCGGCTCGCCTTCGGACAGATTGACCACCGTGGAGGCCGACACCCCGCCGTGGCCGGCGTCGATGATCAGGTCGACCTGATGCTCGAGCACATCGCGCATTTCATAAGGGTCGCTCATCGGCAATTCCTCGCCCGGCAGGATCAGGCTCACGCTCATCAGCGGCTCGCCCAGCTCCTGCAACAGCGCCTGGGCCACCGGATGGCGCGGCACGCGCAGGCCGATGGTGCGCCGCTTGGGGTGCAGCACCAGCCGCGGCACTTCCCGGGTGGCGTTGAGAATGAAGGTGTACGGCCCCGGCGTGTGCGCCTTGAGTTCGCGAAAGGCGGCGGTGTCGACCTTGGCGAACAGGCCCAGTTGCGACAGGTCGCAGCACATCAGGGTGAAATTGTGCTTGTCGTCGAGCTGACGCAAGCGGCGGATGCGCTCTACGGCGCCTTTGTCGCCCATCTGGCAACCCAGGGCGTAGGACGAATCGGTGGGATACACCACCAGACCACCGCCCTTGATGATCTCCACGGCCTGTTTGATCAGACGCGCCTGCGGGTTTTCCGGGTGGACCTGGAAAAATTGACTCACGGTATCTTCCTGTTCAGACGGCAGTAGGCTGGTCATGTTTGAACCGACGCCACAGGGGCGGCAGATCCTCCGGTAAGGGGCGGTAGACGCCGATCTCGCCCCAGGCGCCTGGGGCATGGAAATCGCTGCCGGCGGTGGCCAGCAGGCCGAACTCGCGGGCGAGAATGGCCAGGCTCCCCACCTGCTCGGCAGCTTGCAGGCCATTGACCACTTCTATGGCCTGGCCGCCAGCAGCGAGAAACTCAGCGACCAGCCTGCGGCGCTTGCTGCGCGTGAAATCGTAATGACAAGGGTGCGCCAGGCTGACCCAGGCACCCGAATTGCGCAAGGTGGCGACCGTGTCTTCCAGGGTCGGCCAGTGCTGCTTGACGTCGCCCAGCTTGCCCGCGCCCAGCCATTTGCGAAACGCTTCGGCACGATCTTTCACGAAACCTTCATTGACAAGAAAGTCGGCGAAATGCGGTCGCGCCGGTGCATTGCCGCTGTCGCCCAGCGCCTGCTGAACCGCGCGGGCACCTTCCAGCGCCCCAGGCATACCTTTCATCGCCAATTTGCGACTGATTTCTTCAGCGCGCAGCCAGCGTCCGGTGTGCAATTGCTCAATGGCGTCGCGCAGCGGGGTGGCATCCACATCAAAACCGTAGCCCAGAATATGAATGGTGGCACCGCCCCAAGTGCAGGACAACTCGATGCCGTTTATCAGCTGCATGTCCAGCGCAAGCGCCGCCGTGCGGGCTTCCTGCAGGCCTTCGATGGTGTCGTGGTCGGTCAGCGCCAGCACCCGGACGCCGTTTTCATGGGCACGCGCGACAAGTGCCGCAGGCGCAAGGGCGCCATCGGAGGCAGTACTGTGGCAATGCAGATCGACATTCATAGTAGGTTTAGCGGCGCTTTCGCAGTCATTGATGTTTGTTATTATGCCGACACATCCAGCTTCTGGCTCTTACTGTGAAACAATTCATCGACTTCATCCCGCTCATCCTGTTCTTCATCGTCTACAAAATCAGCCCGCAAGCCGTTGACATCCTGGGGCACAGCTTCATGGTAGGCGGAATTTTCAGCGCCACCGCGATGCTGATCGCAAGCTCCATCGTGGTCTATGGCATTCTTTACATGCGCCAGGGCAAGCTCGAAAAAAGCCAGTGGCTGACGCTGGTCGCCTGCCTGGTGTTCGGCAGCCTGACCCTGGCGTTCCACAGCGAAACCTTCCTCAAGTGGAAGGCACCAGTGGTCAACTGGCTGTTCGCCCTGATCTTCGCCGGTAGCCACTTCATCGGCGACCGCCTGCTGATCCAACGCATCATGGGCCACGCGCTGACGCTGCCACAGGCGATCTGGACCAAGCTGAACATCGCCTGGATCGTGTTCTTCCTGTTCTGCGGCGCCGCCAACCTGTACGTGGCTTTCACTTACCAGGACTTCTGGGTCGACTTCAAAGTCTTCGGCAGCCTGGGCATGACCCTGATTTTCCTGATCGGCCAGGGTATTTTCCTCGCCCGTCACATGCACGATGCCGACGCATCGGTGCCGCCTACCACCAAAAAGACCGAGGACTGAAATGCTCTACGCAATCGTGGCAACAGACGTCGCCAACTCGCTGGAAAAACGCCTGGCAGCGCGCCCTGCGCACCTTGAGCGCCTGACCGCGCTGAAAAACGAAGGCCGCATCGTGCTGGCCGGCCCCTTGCCTGCCATCGACAGCAATGACCCGGGCCCTGCCGGTTTCACGGGAAGCCTGATCGTCGCCGAGTTCGAATCCCTGACCGCCGCTCAGGCCTGGGCCGAGGCCGATCCGTACAAGGCCGCCGGTGTTTATGATCACGTCGTGGTCAAGCCGTTCAAGCAAGTGTTGCCGTAATACAGCCTCCATGGCTTGTCGGATGTGGCGTTCTTGAAATCGCCCCGCCGGCAAGCCGTGCTGCTACGGACTGAGGCTGGATACGCAAGAGATACATGCACCAACACCCCGTAGCAGCACGGCTTGCCGGCGGGACGATTCAAGCGACACCGCAATTTGAGAGCCTGGCGCCCCGGTACGCTGCCCTTTCTGCCTCCCCCTTCCCGACTGCTCATTATTCGCATCCCCTTGCCGATACCCTGCCAATGCCAAGAAAAGTCAGGAGTTCAGATGCGTCCACGTCCGTGGTGTCTGCTGGCGGCCGCACTGGTCGTCTCAGCGATGAGTTTCGATGTTCAAGCCGAAGAGTCCGGCGATACCGTCAGCCACGCGCTGCCGCTGCCCAGTACCGCCGCGCAACTGACCGAACTGCGTCAGCGCCTGGCCGAAAGCGAGAAGCAACGGGAAGAATTGACCCAGAAACTACAAAATGCCGACACTGAGCGTGAAAGTATTCAGGTGGGACGCCTGCGTCAGGAGAACCAAAGGCTTAAACTGCAGCTCAAAGAAGCGCAGTCGGCGATGCCTGCGCGCATTCTGACCGAGCAACAACAATGGTTCGTCACGGGGGGCGGCGTTGCAATGGTGGCCCTGCTGTGCGGTATCTTTGCCAGCGGCTGGCGTAGACAGCGTCGGCAATGGCTAAATTGAGTGAGTCATGAGCGAGCTGTTACTTATTGATGATGACCAGGAGCTGTGCGAGCTCCTCGGCAGTTGGTTGAGCCAGGAAGGCTTTGCGGTGCGGGCATGCCACGACGGCCAGAGTGCCCGCAAGGCGCTCGCCGAGTCCGCCCCCGCCGCGGTGGTGCTGGACGTGATGCTGCCCGACGGCAGCGGTCTGGAACTGCTCAAGCAATTACGCACCGATCACCCCGACCTGCCCGTGCTGATGCTTTCGGCGCGCGGCGAGCCGCTGGACCGCATTCTGGGTCTTGAACTTGGGGCCGACGATTACCTGGCCAAGCCTTGCGACCCGCGCGAGCTGACCGCGCGGTTGCGCGCCGTGTTGCGCCGCAGCCACCCGGCCGCCGTGTCCAGCCAGATCGAGCTGGGCGACCTGTGCTTCAGCCCGGCCCGGGGCGTGGTGACCATCGATGAGCAGGAATTCACCCTGACCGTCTCCGAAGCGCGCCTGCTCGAAGCGCTGCTGGGCCAGCCCGGCGAGCCGCTGGACAAGCAGGAACTGGCGCAACTGGCACTGGGCCGCAAACTGACCCTGTACGACCGCAGCCTGGACATGCACGTCAGCAACCTGCGCAAGAAGATTGGCCCCCACGCCGACGGCCGCCCACGGATCGTGGCGCTGCGCAGCCGCGGTTACTACTACGCCGTTTGATGCACGACACCATTCGCGGGCGTGACACCGACCCTGTAGGAGCGCGCTTGCCCGCGATTGCTGTCGGCCTGAAACGCATGTGTTAATTGACACAACGCATCGCGGGCAAGCGCGCTCCTACAGCGTTCATCTGTGTCAGTACTGTCGCAAACCCTCTTTACCCAAGCTTTACCCACGCCTGACCTCGCTTGACCTTGATCTCCCTAAACTGGCCACAACCGGCACAGAGCCGGATCCGAGACAAGGAGATTTACCATGCGCAAGACTCTGATGGCTTTGATGTTCGCTGCTGCTCTGCCGACCGTTGCAATGGCCCAGCCTGCCGATGGCGGCCACATGGGTGGCCCTGGCGGCCCAGGCTTCGACGGCCCGGGCATGCATCACCACCGCGGCCCGTTCGACAAGCTGAACCTGACCCCGGAACAGCACCAGAAGGTCGGCAAGCTGATGGGCGATGAGTGGCGCGGCCGCTCCGACATCACCCGCAAGTACCTGGCCAAGCTCTCGCCAGCCGACCAGAAAGCCATGAAGGATGAAATCGCCGCCAGCCGTGCGAAAACCCAGACTGACATTCGCGCCATGCTGACCCCGGATCAGCAGAAGACCTTCGACCAGATCCAGAAGGATCGCGAACAGCGTCGCGCCGACCGCGCCGAATTCGAGGCCTGGAAAGCACAAAAAGCGAGCAAGACCCAGTAACCCGCCACAGGCGCGTTACACTCCCCAACCCGACACGACCCCAAGCGTGTCGGGTTTTCCCATTCAAGGGCCTGATTGCAAAGGCTGAGCCGAGGGTTTCACGTGCGTTCATTGTTCTGGCGAATCCTGGCGAGCTTCTGGCTCGCGATCGCATTGGTGGCGGGGTTGTCGATCCTGCTGGGGCACATGCTCAATCAGGACGCCTGGATTCTCAGTCGCCACCCCGGCCTGCACAAGCTGCCGGAAAAGTGGACGCAGCTCTATGAACAGCAAGGCCCGGATGCCGCGCAGGATTACCTGCAGGATCTCAAACGTAAGTATCACTTCGACGTGCAGGTGCTCAACGACAGCGGTGAGGCCGTGGTGCCCGGCACCTTCCCGATGCGCGCGGCCGCCTACGAGGCGCGCCAGCAGAAGGACGATCAGCGGCCCCTGCCCTGGCGTCGCCTGACCGCCGAATACACCAGCCCCAAGAGCGGCGAGACGTACCTGCTGATCTACCGCATTCCGCACCCCGAACTGGATGCCTGGCACCGTCAGAGCCTGATGTGGCCGCTCAGTGCGCTGGGCATCGCGCTGGTGGTACTGACCCTGTTCAGCCTGCTCGTCACTTTGTCGATCACCCGCCCACTGAGCCGCCTGCGCGGCGCGGTGCATGATCTGGGGCAGACGACCTATCAACAGAACAGCCTGGCGCAACTGGCCAACCGGCGCGACGAATTCGGCGTGCTGGCCAATGACTTCAACCGCATGGGCGCGCGCCTGCAGAGCCTGATCGTCAGCCAGCGCCAGCTGTTGCGCGACGTCTCCCACGAACTGCGCTCGCCCTTGGCGCGGCTGCGCATCGCCCTGGCCCTGGCCGAGCGCGCAGAGACCGCCGAGCGGGAAAAACTCTGGCCGCGGCTGACCCGCGAGTGCGATCGCCTGGAAGAGTTGATCAGTGAGATTCTGGCCCTGGCGCGGCTGGATGCCGACATGGGCAGCGCCACACCGGTGGACCTGGCGGGCCTGTTGAACCACCTGAAAGCCGAAACCGAGCTGAGCGCCAGCGAGCAGACGGTCGAGGTGCAGGTGGAAAACGGCGTTCAGTTGCAAGGCTGGCCGAATGTGCTGGAGCGGGCGCTGGACAACCTGCTGCGCAACGCCTTGCGCTTCAACCCGGCCGGGCAACCGATCGAGCTGAGCGCGCGCAACGAGGATGACATGCTGTTCATCAGCGTGCGCGACCAGGGGCCTGGGGTGAGTGCCGAGCATCTGGCCAAACTGGGCGAACCCTTCTACCGCGCCCCCGACCAGACCGCCCCCGGTTACGGCCTGGGCCTGGCCATCGCCAAGCGTGCAGCGGAAAAACACGGCGGCAGCCTGGTGCTGGACAACCATCCCCAGGGTGGTTTCATCGCAAGCATCGTCGTGCCGCGCGATCACAACGCGCCATTATGACAATCACACCGTAGCAGCACGGCTTGCCGGCGGGAGCGATCTTGAGTACGCCCCGCCGGCAAGCCGTGCTGCTACGAACGCTTCACAGCGCGTTCAGCCCTGCCACTCACTGACAAATTCAGCCACATCCAGCTTCGGCGCCTCGCGCGGCGGGTTTAGCGGGGTGCCCAAGTACAGGAACGCCACAACCTCTTCATCCGCCGCCAGCCCCAGCCCCTTGGCCACCTGCGGCGCATACGCCAGCTCGCCAGTGCGCCAGACCGCACCCACCCCCATCGAATAGGCCGCCAGCAGCACGCCATGGGCCGCGCAGCCTGCGGTGATCACCTGCTCCGATTTCGGCACTTTGTAATGGTCCTGCAAGCGCGCGATGACCACCACCACCAGCGGCGCACGCAGCGGGCCGGAACGGGCTTTCTCCAGGGCCTTCTCATCCGACTCGCCGCCCTTTGCGATCAAGGCCTGGGCCAGCAGTTCGCCCATGCGGTTGCGCGCCTCGCCTTCCACGGTCAGGAAGCGGTAAGGGCGCAGCCCGCCGTGGTCCGGAGCACGCAGGGCGGCGCCGAAGAGTGCTTCGCGCTGGGCGGCGTCCGGGGCCGGTTCGATCAGCCGGGGCACCGATACGCGATTGAGCAAAAGGTCGAGCGCTTCCATAAATCGTCTCCTGAAAATGATGGGGCATTGTAGTGCCGCAAATGCTTTCTTGAACTTCAATAACGAATGACAGTGGCAATTACTTACAGGACACCCGGGAAAGCCCTCGGTTTACTTGGCATGCCCCGCAGGTAAAATGAGCGCCTTTCCACTACCAGATCAGAGCGACTGCATGGCGTTGCCGACCCTTCGCATCATCGGTTTCATTATCGGCATCTTCCTCATCACCCTGGCCATCGCCATGGTCATTCCGATGGCGACCCTGGTGATCTTCGACCGCACCGGCGACATGCCGTCATTCCTCTGGGCAAGCGCGGTCACCTTTATCGCCGGTCTGGCACTGGTGGCCCAGGGGCGTCCGGAACACGTTCATCTGCGGCCCCGGGACATGTACCTGCTGACCGTCAGCAGCTGGGTGATCGTGTGCATCTTCGCCGCCCTGCCGTTTCTGTTCACCCAGCACATCAGCTACACCGATTCGTTCTTCGAAAGCATGTCCGGCATCACCGCCACCGGCTCCACGGTGCTCAGCGGCCTGGACAGCATGTCACCGGGGATCCTGATCTGGCGCTCGCTGTTGCACTGGCTCGGCGGTATCGGCTTTATCGGGATGGCGGTGGCGATCCTGCCGCTGCTGCGCATCGGCGGCATGCGCCTGTTCCAGACCGAATCCTCCGACCGCTCCGAAAAAGTCATGCCGCGCTCGCACATGGTGGCCAAATACATCGTGCTGGTGTACGTCGGCATCACCATTCTCGGCAGCCTGGCGTTCTGGTGGGCGGGCATGAGCCTGTTCGATGCGATCAACCACGCGATGTCGGCGATTTCCACCGGCGGCTTTTCCACCTCCGACCAGTCGCTGGCCAAGTGGCCGCAACCTTCGGTGCACTGGGTGGCAGTGGTGGTGATGATCCTCGGTAGCCTGCCGTTCACCCTGTACGTCGCGACCTTGCGCGGCCATCGCAAGGCGCTGATCAAGGACGAACAGGTGCAGGGGTTCATCGGGCTGCTCCTGGTCACCTGGCTGGTGATGACGCTGTGGTACTGGGCCACCACCGATCTGCCGTGGTATGACGCCCTGCGCCATGTGGCGCTGAACGTCACGTCGGTGGTGACCACCACAGGCTTCGCTCTGGGCGACTACAGCCTGTGGGGCAACTTCGCGCTGATGTTCTTTTTCTACCTCGGCTTCATCGGCGGCTGCTCGGGCTCGACTGCAGGCGGGGTGAAGGTGTTTCGCTTTCAGGTCGCCTACATCCTGCTCAAGGCCAACCTGCATCAGTTGATTCACCCCCGCGCGGTGATCAAGCAGAAGTACAACGGCCACCGGCTGGACGACGAGATCGTGCGGTCGATTCTGACCTTTTCGTTCTTCTTCACCATCACCATCTGTGTGATCGCCCTGCTGCTGTCGCTGCTGGGGCTGGACTGGATGACCGCCCTGACCGGCGCGGCCAGTACCGTGTCGGGCGTGGGCCCGGGGCTTGGCGAAACCATTGGCCCGGCAGGCAACTTCTCGACCCTGCCGGATGCGGCGAAGTGGATTCTGTCAGTGGGGATGCTGCTGGGCAGGCTTGAGATCATCACCATTCTGGTGCTGTGCATCCCGGCGTTCTGGCGGCATTGATCGTTCAGACGATGTAAAACCTGTAGGAGCGACCGGGGTGGCGTCCCACTTCATTCGCGAAAATGGTTCAGGCGATATATTTCTACTGCCTGGGCCATTTTCGCGAATGAATTCGCTCCTACAGGATATCGATCGTTACTCCACGCCCTTGCGCTGCCGGTATTCGCCCGGGGTTTCATCGAACCAGCGTCTGAACGCGCGAAAGAAATTGCTCGGATCAGCAAACCCCAGCAAATAGGCAATCTCCAGCAAGGTCATCTGCGGCTGGGCCAGATACTGTTCGGCCAGTTCGCGGCGGGTGTCATCGAGCAACGTCTGGAAACTCGTGCCCTCCTCCTGCAGACGCCGCTGCAAGGTGCGCTGCGACAGATGCAGGCTCTGCGCAACCGCCTCGCGCTTGGGCTCGCCCTGGGGCAGCAATCGGGTCAGCACTTGCCGCGCCTGGTGAGTCACGCGATTGCTGGCAAAGCGCGCCAGGAAATCCCCGGCGAAACGATCATGCAGCTTGGCCATCGCCTCGTCGGCGGTAGGCAGCGGCGCTTCCATTTCTGCGCGTTCGAACACCAGCGCGTTGTAGGGCGCGCTGAAGGTCAGCGGCGCATGAAAGAACTTCTTGTAGGGTTCGATGTTTTTCGGCTGCTCGCCCTGGATCAGCACCTGGCGCGGGTGCAACGGCCGGCCGGTCAGCCAGCCGCAGAACGCCAGGGCGAATGCCAGCGACGCTTCGGCGCTTTGCCGGGTGGGCGGCAGCAGATCGCCATGCACGGTCAGGATCAGCGCATAGCCTTCGGGTAGCAGTTTGAAACTGAGGTCAGCGCTGTCGGCGATGATCCGCTGATAACGCACCAGACGCTCGAAACCCTCCTTGAGGGTGCGGCTGGACATCAATGCATACCCGGCCACGCTGAACGACGCCGGGCGCACCACCCGGGCCATGTTCAGGCCGATCGCCGGGTTGCCGGACAATTCCACCGCGCGTTGCCAGAGCCGGGTCATGGAATCCTGGGCGAAGCGTGCGTCCGGGTTTTCCAGGTCGGCGTAGACCAGCCCCAATTCCTTGAACAGTGCCCGGCAATCCAGGCCGTCCATTTCCAGGGACTTGACGATTCCCATGGCCCAACTTGAAGAAGTCGTCTTTTCCATGCTCAGGTCTTCTGACTGAGTCCGTCGCCCCCTGCGACTGATAGCCGAAGGATACTACGTTGGCACCCATTGTCACTGTCCGACGGGAGGGGATGGTTAAACTGATGACTGACTCACACAAGGGATTTGAGCTGTGGATAACGTCAAGACGTTCGAACGTTTCGCCGATTTCTATCCGTACTACCTGCACGAGCATTCAGACAGCACGTGCCGGCGCCTGCATTTCATCGGTACCACACTGGTGATTGCGATCCTGGCCAGCGCCTTGCTGAGCGGCAGCTGGCTGCTGCTGTGGGTGTTGCCCGTGGCGGGCTACAGCTTCGCCTGGGTGGGGCATTTCTTCTTCGAGAAAAACCGCCCGGCCACCTTCAAGCACCCCTTCTACAGCCTGCTCGGGGATTTCGTGATGTACCGCGACATGCTCAGGGGCAAGGTGCCGTTTTGATGAATGGCGTCGACGGCGCGCCCCATTCGCCAGCAAGCCGGCTCCCACGGCCTTCGGCCAGAAGCGGACATCACGTCGATTCCCCGTAGCAGCACGGCTTGCCGGCGGGGGCGATCTTGAGGACGACCGCGGGCAAGCCCGGCTGCTACGGGATCGTGTTGGATCAGGAAACGGTTTCCGGGACTGGCTGATTCGCTTCCACGGCCCTGGCCTTGACGTGGGCGTCGGCCAGGCGGAACAGCTCGATGGTGCCGTCCCAGTGCTCGATCAATGCGGTGCAGGATTCGACCCAGTCGCCGCAGTTGAGGTATTCCACCCCGCCCACCTGACGAATCTCGGCGTGGTGGATGTGCCCGCACACCACCCCGTCCAGCCCGCGCTTCACGCATTCGTGAGCGATGGCTTCTTCGAAGTCGCTGATGAAGTTCACCGCCGTCTTGACCTTGTGCTTCAGGTACGCCGACAGCGACCAGTAGCCCTTGCCGTACTTGGCACGCCAGTGGTTGAGCCAGCGGTTGAGGGTCAGGGTGAATTCGTAGGCCGAATCGCCGAGGAACGCCAGCCAGCGGTGATAACGGGTGATGACGTCGAACTGATCGCCATGGATCACCAGCAGGCGGCGACCATCGGCGGTGACGTGCTCGGCCTCGTCCACCAGCTGGATGTTGCCCAGGATCAGTTTGGAGTAGCGACGCAGGAATTCATCGTGGTTGCCGGTGACGTAGATCACCTCGGTGCCACGCTTGCTCATGGTCAGCAGACGACGAATGACGTTGGTGTGCGCCTGGGGCCAGTACATCCCGCCGCGCAGCTTCCAGCCATCGATGATATCGCCGACCAGATAGATCCTGTCGGCATGATACTGCTTGAGAAAACCGGACAGATGCTCGGCCTGGCAGTCCCGGGTTCCCAGATGCACATCGGAGATCCACAAGGTCCGGACACGTTGTTTACGGCTGGGTTTCACGTTCTCGGCAATGCTCATGGATGACCTCCACCTGGGTTTCCACAAGGGTGGACCGGGTCGGTGAAATGAACATGACGAGTAGATTGAAATTTAATGACATAGATATCGCCAGAGGTGCGCGGATCCCCTGTAGGAGCGAATTCATTCGCGAAAATCGCACGGTCGATGGGTGTGCATCGGATGTACCGGCCATTCGCGAATGAATTCGCTCCTACAGAGGATCGGCGTCAGGTCAACACGAACTCCACCGGCAACAACGGCGGCGGCAAGGGCTGCACGCCGAGGGCATCGAGCACGTCGCGCTCGATCACCCGCACCAGCGCGTCGGTGGGCAAATCGTTTTCGTCGTAGCCGAACGGGTCTTCCAGTTCGTTGCCGATGGCGTCCAGGCCGAAGAAGGTGTAGCTGACGATGGCCATGAACAGCGGGGTCATCCAGCCCAGCGGCTCGGCCATGGCGAACGGCAGCAGGATGCAGAACAGGTAGATCGTGCGGTGCAGCAGCAAGGTGTAGGGGAACGGCAGCGGCGTGTTCTTGATCCGGTCACACGTGGTCAGCGCGCGGCTCATGACGCTCAGGTGATTGGCCAGCAGGGTGTAGCGCCACTCGCTGATCTGCCCCGACTCACTGGCCTCGGAGCACTGGCGACCCACGTCGCGCAGGATCACATCGCAGAGGTTGGCCCGCGCAGCCGACAGCGGCCGGCTGACCCAGGGCGCGATGGCCGCGTGTACATCCTGGCTGCGCAATGCAGCGTTCAAACCATGGGCAAACCCGCACAGGTCGCACAGCAGCGTGCTGCGCGCTGCGTCGTCCTTGAGCACCTGCGCCTCGCGAATGATCGAGCGGGTCTCGGTGATGATGTCGCCCCAGGCCTTGCGCGCCTCGTACCAGCGGTCGTAGCAGGCGTTGTTGCGAAAGCTCATGAAGATCGACAGCGACAGGCCCAGCAAGGTGAACGGCGTGGCGCTGACCTTGGCGAAGTAGTCCGGATGCAGGCTTTCGATCAGCACGATGGCCGCTGCCAGCAAGGTCACCAACAGGCTGCGCCTGGCGATGCGGCGGGCGATCGAGCCCTTGAGGGCCGAGAGCACATTGAGCAGGTTCGGATGGGGGCGAACGATCATGGGGCGGTCTGTGCTCGGCGAGGCTGTCTGGAGGCCGCCAAAGCATAGTTGCGATGGCCGGACAGCGTCCAATCACTGTGGGTGACGACCCGATCGAGAGGCTCTATCGTGGGGCTTTGCGAGGATTCGGCGGGCGATCAGCTGTCCAGGCCGGTGACCCGATCGTTGTGGCCCAGATCACGCTCGGGGTCGATCTGGTCGCGCACCCGCTGCTTGAGCACCTTGGCCTCGGGAAAGCCGCCGTCGGCCTTGCGTTCCCAGATCTGCACCTCATCGCAGGTGATGCGGAACACGCCGCCCGTGCCTGGCACCAGCGAGACCTTGCCCAGGTCATCGCCAAAGGTGCTGAGCAGTTCTTGCGCCAGCCACGCCGCACGCAACAGCCACTGGCATTGCGTGCAGTAGGTGATGGTGATTTCAGCCTTGGTGCTCATCGGTCAGCCCAACCCTGCCAGCAAGTCGCGGGCGGTCTGTTGCGGGCCGT
Source organism: Pseudomonas sp. 2 (assembly GCF_056627435.1). NCBI lineage: Bacteria > Pseudomonadati > Pseudomonadota > Gammaproteobacteria > Pseudomonadales > Pseudomonadaceae > Pseudomonas > Pseudomonas sp. 2. The sequence continues at coordinate 151,711 of NZ_JBWXNG010000014.1, read as the reverse complement.
CCTCGGATTCATCGATGACTTCCTGCAACAGGCGGCGGGCTTCTTCGATCTGGCCGTCGTCGATCAGCACTTGGGCTTCGTTGATTTTGCTCAGCGGCTCTTCGTCCAGGTCCATCAGGTCGAATTCGCCGTCGTCGATCATGAAACTGTCGAGAAATGCATCGTCCAGCTGGTCGCTTTCGCTTTGCGCCACGGAGTCTGGCTGCAGGTCGATGTCTTCGTCGGGCAGATCGAAACTCAGCTCGATTTCTTCCGGCGCGCTGGCCGGTTCATCGCCTTCTTCGGCGAAATCACTGAGGAAGCCCTCCTCCGGCATCTCGAAGACTTCCGGCAATTCGGTCAGGTTGGTGGCAAACGAAGGGTCCACCGCAGGCTCGGCCTCAGGCGCAGGCTTGCGCGGCGCCGGAGTGCTTTCGAACGGGTCGACCAGATCCCAGTCGGCGTCCATCGACAGATCGTCCAGGTTGAGCTGGAAGTCGTCGGCTGGCGCCGGGTTGAGCGATGCCGCGGCGTTTTCGTCGAGTTCGCTGGCCGGGCTGCTGGTGGCTGCGGCAGCCGCTGCTGCGGTGGCGGCCACGGCGGCAGCCGCGATCACCGCAGGGGCGACAGGCGCAGGCGCTGCCGGAGCTGCTGGCGCCGGAGCTGGCACCGGCTCGACGTTCAGCTTCGGATAGCGGCTGCGAATCTCGTTGAGTTTTTCAGCCTCGATGCCGTGATCCAGCAGCACTTTCTCTTCGGCATTGAAGCCTTCAAGGTCGCCCTGCTCGCCCAGCAGTTCGAGAATGCGCATGCGCACGTCGGTGCGTTGCGGCTGTTTGTCCAAGGCATCGCGCAGAATCGCCAGCGCCTCGGCAAAGCGGCCATAGGCGATGTAGATGCTGGCGCCGTCCAGTGCGTCGGTCGCCGCCCCCGCCAGGCGCTGGCCGGATGCGGACGGCGCAGCTGCTGGGGTCGGGGTCACGGAAGGCACTTCGAACACCGGAGTGACGGTGGCCTGTGCCGGCTTGAGGATCGGCTCCAGCGGCTCGGGCTGAAGGGCCAACTGGTTCTTGATCCGGTTGCGGCGCACCGACCAGGCCAGCGCCAACAGCAGGGCCAGTACCAACAGCGCGGCGAGGAGGGTGGTCCATGGCAGGCCGTCATCCTCTACCGGCTGCACCGGCGCAGGTGCTGGTGCCGTCGTCACAGGTTCGGTCTTCTGCACCGGCGCTGCGGGGGCCGGCTTGGCCGCCGCCGCTTTCATTTCAGCCAGCTGGGTTTGCAGCTCGATGATCTGCTTGTCCTTGCCCGCCTCTTCTTCGGCGGTTTTCTGCGCCTGATCCTTGAGCTCATCCACCGTTTTGTTCAGCGCCTGGTTTTCCAGCGCCGTGGCGGTCAGTTGCTCGGCAGCGGTCGGCGTGCCCACCGGCGCGGCCGGAGCCGACGGCGCGGGGGCAGCAGGCGCCGTGGCCGCAGGCAGCGCCGCGGACTTCGGCTCCAGGGCGGTGTCAGGCAACAGCAAACTCTGGCCTACCTTCAACTGGCTGCGCTCACCATTGGGAAACGCCTGCGGGTTGAGGGCCTGAATGCCGCTGATCAGCTCGGACGAGCTGGTCTTGCTGCCCGGCGCCTGGATGTTGCGGGCGATCCCGGCCAAGGTATCGCCGGCGACCACCGTGTAATGCTTGCCCTGGACGGCCTTGGGCGGCGCCACGGGCAGGCGCGAGCCATCGTTTTTCGGCCCGGAAGCAAGCGATTGCGTGCGGCTGCGGGTGGCGGCCAGGCCGGCCGGGGAATTCGGCGGGTCGAGCAGGACGGTGTATTCGCGCAGCTGATCGCCGCTCGGGCGCACCAGCCGCACCACGAAGTCCATGTAAGGCTCGGTCACTGCCTTGTGCGACTCGACATGCACCACCGCACGGTTGCCACGGATGACCGGGGTGAAACGCAGGTCGTTTAGGAAGAACACCCGCTCCACACCGGCCTTGGCGAAGGCATCGGCGGGCGCAAGCGCTACCACGATCTCTTCGGGGGTCAGGCCACCGACTTCGATCAGTTCGATATCCGCGTTGAACGGCTGCCCCAGTGCCGAGTGCAAGGTGATCTCACCCAGCCCCAGCGCGGCGGCCATGGCGCTGTGCAGCAGGGACGCCGAGGCCACGGCCAATGTCAGCAATCCCGTGCGCAGACCCGACTGAACGCGAAGTGGTAGGTGACTTGCGCGCCGACTACCGGCCTGAAAACTCTTGAGCATGCGAACCCTTATGAGGCAGGCTTCCCTGCAAATGCGTTGTACGAACACCCTGTCCGGGCCAAACCAGTATGGCTGCAAATAGAACAGGATGTTTCCACAGGTTCAACGTTTTATTGCAGGCATTGAGCCACAACGTCAGGATTTTTCCAGATTGCTCAGGATAGTCGAGTGCACGCGCATGCAAACGCGCAGGTCTTCTTCATCGATCCCGACGAACAATTCATGGCGCAATGCCGTTGCGATGGTTTCGATTTTCTCGATCAGAGGACGCGCCGAGTCGCTCAACAGGATCTTTTTCGCACGACGGTCTTCGACCACCGCCTGACGCCGGACAAGACCCTGATTTTCAAGGCTGTCGAGCAAGCGAGCCAGCGTCGGGCCCTCTACGCCCACGCTCTGCGCCAGTTCACGCTGGGTGGGTGGCGTCTTGAAACGCGCCAGGTGCAAGAGGACCAGCCAACGGGCCTGGGACAACCCCAGATCGGCCAAGCGACGGTCCAGCTCGGCACGCCAGCCACGGGACATATGGGCCAGCTGCATGCCAAAGCGATGTTCTTCTGTTAACGGCATAGGTAACTCGATGGTTAAAGGCTAATCCTAATTAATAGGCAGCTAACCATGGAGACTGTGACGAGGCAAGTATCGGGGTGTGGTGTTTCGTCGCACAGCGCCAAGCCAGACCGGAATGCGGCGGGTTTGGCCTGAGCGGACATGGTCATCCCTGTAGGAGCGAATTCATTCGCGAATGGCCCGTGCAGGCAATGCATTGGCGTTGCCTGAAACATCTTTCGCGAATGAATTCGCTCCTACAGAGGGATTGGCGTATGCCTGAAGGTTCGCAGGAACGGTAACAACGTTAAATCTCGAACTCGGACTCCAGCGCCGCACGCACGCAATACAGCACCCCTTCCGGCACCCGGCCTGCGAACTGCGGGGCGACGGCGGCCACCGGCGGCAGCTCGCCTTCGCCGTCGAGGAAGGCGTCCTGAATGTCGCCCAGCAGATCCTCGGGCAGGTCCAGCGCCTGGGCCAGGGTCAACTGCTGCTTGCCGATGGCTTCGGCGAGCATCGAATAGACGTTCTTTTCCGAGCACTGCAGTTGCCCGGCGATCTGCACCGGCGTCATCCCGGCGCGGGCCAGACTGATCAGTTCGTGGCGCAGGTCGGTGACCACCCGTGGCGCCGGCGCCGCGCCGCCGAGCACTTCCAGGAAGGCCTCGCCGTAACGCTCCAGCTTGCGCGCACCGACGCCGCTAACCCGCGCCATCTCGGCCATGGTCCCCGGCTGGCTGCGCAGCATCTCCAACAGTGTCGAGTCGGGGAAGATGACGTACGGCGGCACCGCATGTTCCTCGGCCAGCTTGCGACGCAACGCGCGCAAGGCCTCCCACTGTTCGCGCTCTTCGCCGCGCACCAGTTGGCTGGCCGGGCTGCCTGCGGCCTTGGGTGTGGTCTGCGGCTTGAGGTCGCGGCGCAATTGCAGGGTGACCTCGCCGCGCAGCAACGGCCGGCAGGAATCGCTCAGGCGCAGACCGCCGTAGCCTTCAAGGTCGGTATCGACCAGCCCGCGCGCCACCAATTGACGGAACAGCGAACGCCATTCGCCTTCGCTGCGGCCCTTGCCAACCCCGAACACTGCCAGCTTCTGATGGCCGAAGCTCTGCACCTTGTCGTTTTCCTTGCCCAGCAGCACGTCCACCAGATGGCCGACGCCGTAACGCTGGCCCGTGCGGAAGATCGCCGACAGCGCCTGACGCGCAGGCTCGGTGGCGTCCCAGGTCTGCACGTTGTCGACACAGTTGTCGCAGTGGCCACAGGGGTTGGGCATGTCTTCGTCGAAATAGGCCAGCAGCGCCTGACGGCGGCAGCGGGTTTCTTCGCACAGCGACAGCATGGCATCGAGCTTGTGCTGCTCGACGCGCTTGTGACGCTCGTCGCCCTCGGAGTTCTGCAGCATCTGCTTGAGCATCACCACGTCCTGCAGACCGTAGGCCATCCAGGCATCGGCGGGCAGTCCGTCACGCCCTGCCCGACCGGTTTCCTGGTAATAGGCCTCCAGCGACTTGGGCAGGTCCATGTGCGCGACGAAACGCACGTTGGGCTTGTCGATGCCCATGCCGAAGGCGATGGTGGCGACCATCACCAGGCCTTCTTCATTGAGGAAGCGGCGCTGGTTTTCGGCGCGGGTCTCGATGGGCAGGCCGGCGTGGTACGGCAGGGCCGGATATCCGTTGTCGCTCAGGAAAGCGGCGGTTTCCTCGACCTTCTTGCGCGACAGGCAATAGACGATGCCGGCATCGCTGCGCCGCTCGGAGAGAAACGCCAGCAGCTGTTTGCGCGGCTGCTCCTTGGGCACGATGCGGTAGAAGATGTTGGGGCGGTCGAAACTCGACAGGAATCGCTCGGCGTTCTGCAGATGCAGGCGCGTGACGATTTCCTCGCGGGTGCGCTTGTCGGCCGTGGCGGTCAGGGCGATACGCGGCACATCGGGGAACAGCTCGGCCAGTTGGCCCAGTTGCAGGTATTCAGGACGGAAATCATGACCCCATTGCGACACGCAGTGGGCTTCGTCGATGGCGAACAGGGCGATTTTCAGGTTCTGCAGAAACGCCAGCATGCGCGGCTGCACCAGCCGCTCCGGCGCCAGGTAGAGCATCTTCACTTCGCCCAAGCGGATGCGGTTGGCCAGATCGCGCTGCTGCTCGGCGCTCAGGGTCGAGTTCAGCGCAGCGGCCGAGACGCCGAGTTCTTCGAGGGTTGCAACCTGATCGTCCATCAACGCGATCAGCGGCGACACCACCACCGCCAGGCCGTCGCGCAACAGGCTCGGCACCTGGAAACACAGGGACTTGCCGCCGCCGGTGGGCATCAGCACCAGAGCATCGCCGCCGCTGGCCACGCGCTCGATAATGGCACCCTGGCGACCACGAAAGCTGTCGTAGCCGAAGATGTCTTTAAGTACGCGTTGAGCCTGGTCGAGCATAGATACCCCGGATGGTGCCGCCACAGCGGGTCGATCATCGCTGTGAAAATCGCAAAGCGCGGGAGTATACCGGAGCGCTCGCGTCGATAGGGCAATGGTGACACGAGCGGTCGAAATTCAGCGCAATGCCGATTCTGTCGGCCCTGCCGCTGGCATCTGGGGCCCTCAGGGCCTAGAATTCAGCATCGTTTATTTCCAAGGTAGTCCTTCAATGTCCTTCGCTGAGCAATTACACCGCCTGCAAGCCTTCCTCGACGCCGACGAGCTGCATGACGAAGCATTGGACTACGTGGCCGCCCACGGCTACCTGACCGCGCTGTCGATCTGCTCCGACGTCGTGCCGGACCGCGAGTGGATCGACGCGCTGTTCGCCGAGCCGCCGCACTACACCGACAAGGTCCAGCACGAGGAGATCGAATCGACGCTGGTGCTGCTCAAGGCGCACATTTCCCGCCAGCTGGCCTCGGACGAAGAGTTCGAATTGCCGTGCGACCTGGACCTGGGCGACGACCCGGACGACTCCGAGCTGCGCGGCTGGTGCATCGGCTTCATGGAAGGCGTGTTCCTGCGTGAAGCGGTGTGGTTCGAGAACGACGAGGAAGAAGTCAGCGAGATGCTGCTGCCGATCATGGTCGGTTCGGGTCTGTTCGACGAGCAGCCGGAGTTCTCCGATATCGCCGCCGATGCCAATCTGATGGACGACATGATCGTGCAGATCCCCGAGGCGCTGTCGGCGCTGTTCCTGCTGCTGCACGCGCCGGACGAGAAACCGGCGATTCTCAAGCCGCGTCACCACTGAGTGGGCGCCTGATGGCGCGTGGTGGCTCAGAGGGTTCTGAACAACGCACCCGTCGTTCGCGGCTGGTGCGTTTTTTATTGCTGGGCGTTGGCTGGCTGAGTGTGGCGTTGGGGGTGGTCGGGATTTTCTTGCCGGTGTTGCCGACCACGCCCTTTCTGTTGCTGGCGGCGGCGTGTTTTGCGCGCAGCTCTCCCAGGTTTTATCAGTGGCTGGTGGGGCATCCCAGGCTCGGGCCGTGGATTCGTGGGTATCTGGATGGCAAGGGGATGCCCTTGAAGGCCAAGGCTTATGCGATCGGGTTGATGTGGGTGAGCATCGGGGTTTCTTGCTGGCTGGTGCCTTTGGTGTGGGTGCGGGGGGTTATGTTGGTATGTGCGGTATTGGTGACGGTTTATATCTTGAGGCAGCCGACGTTTCGGCGGTGATGCTTTCGTTTCGTGGCGTTGGTGCGATTTGCGTTTGTTAACGTGAAAAGCAGATTTTCTGGGCTTTCTGATTTGTGAGCATATCCATTTCTTCGGTAACGGCCGCCTATGGTTCCGCCCTTACGGCGGGTCACTTTTTTCAAGAGCCAAAAAAGTAACCAAAAAGGCCCTGCTCTTGGTTTGGCCCGACTTCGTCGGGTTCCCTCTCTCCGGCGATATTCCGTGGGCTGGGCGCGCTGGTCCATCCACGGCGCCGTCCATGGAGCAGGGCCTCGCGCGGCATCCTGCCGCTTGGCCCACTCCACATCGCCTGCGTTCGGCCTGCACCCAAGTCGCGATTTGCGGCGTCTGTGAGATTTGCGCATGAAGATCAAAAGCCAGATCAAGGGCGTCTTTTAGGGATGTTCACGATCTGCTTCTGGCCGCAGGCCGTAGGAGCTTGGCTTGCCAGCGATCTAGCGCGCAGCGGCAGCAAACCCTGTGCACGTGGTCTGCCTGACACGGCCAGTGTGAATGGTTTTACTGCCGCTTCGCGCCAGATCGCGAGCAAGCTACGCTCCTACGCCCTCCGGGCAGAATCAAAAGCAGATCGCACAACATCCGGCCGTTGCCGTTGCCGTTGCTTTTGATCTTCGTGCGCGATAGCCCAGACAACGCAAAACGCGACTTGGGTGCAGGCTGAATGGAAGTCTCGCGGAGTGGGTCGAGCGGCATGGATGCCGCGAGAGCCGCGTTGGGCCATGGATGGCCCTTCGCGGCGGGCCCACGGAGCGGGACTGGAGTGAAGGGACCCCGACGAAGGAGGGGCCAAACCAGGAGCAAGACCCCTTGGTTACTTGGGGGTCTTTTCCAAGTAACCCGCCGAAGGCGGAACAGGTCTGGCGTTAGCCAGAACATCGCAGCCCCACCACCGCGGCCGGCGATGTACTCGATGAAAGGCGTTCACCCCAACCCGAGATAGAAGAAATGGTGCGGTGTTCCAGGCACACCGCAAGCCTCTCGTTCATCCCGCAAATATCAAACCGTATCCACTTTCAACGAGTGATCCCCCAGCATCCCGTTGATGATCGACGCGGTATCGTGCCCGCTCGCCACCATCCCACCCGCTCCCGGAGAAACGCCGTATTGCTGGGCGACGTTGACCCCGGCCAGGTCAATGGTCTGCGTGGTCGGGCCGCCCGCGACGTTGCTCACGTCTATGGTCGAGACCAGCGACGCGCCACTGCCGCTGACGCTGAAGTGCAGGAAGTTCTCCAGCGAATTGGCGTCCCCGTGCTCGCCCTGCAGCAACTGCGACAGGTCCAGCTTGTCGATGCCGAAGTTGAAGTCGGTGATCGTGTCGTGGCCGGTATTGCCCGCCTGATACAGGAAGGTGTCGTGCCCCGGCCCGCCGGTGAGGGTGTTGTTGCCCGGGCCGCCGATCAGGATGTCGTCCCCTGCCCCGCCGTTGAGCACGTCATTGCCCAGCCCGCCATTGAGGATGTTGTTCTCGAAATCCCCGGTCAGGTGGTCGTTGTAGTTCGAGCCGATCAGGTTCTGGATGTTGACCAGCGTATCGATCCCCGCCCCGCCGGTATGCTGCGGGCCGAGTTCGGCGGTGCTCACCGTCACGCCCGCCGTGGCCAGCGAGTAGTTGGCGGTGTTGTTGCCGGCGCCGCCGTCGAGCAGGTCATTGCCCGGCCCGCTGAAGAGCATGTCGTTGCCGTTGTCGCCGAACAGCTCGTTGTTGCCGGGGCCGGCCACCAGCACATCGTTGCCGTCGCCACCATGCAGGTGGCTGTCCGCCGCGCCGACCAGCACGTCATCGCCCGTGGTGCCCAAAACGGTATGTCCGTCCTGATGGGCGATGTTCACCGCTGCGCTGCTGCTGCCACCGTGAGGGTCGGTCACGGTGTAGCTGCTGTGCACGTCCGGCGTGGTGTTGACCGCCGCGTAGTCGATCGACAGGCTCAGGTTGTAATGCTCTTTCACACCCGGGGCGGCTTCGTTGACCACGATCAGCCGGTAGACCCCGTCTTGCGCCGCGGTGAAGGTGCCGCCATCGGCGATGCCGTGGTAGGCGCCGTCTTCGAACTTCCAGGCCATGCCCAGCACATCGTTGGTCAGGTTGTGGTCGACGGTGACGGTTTCACCGGCCTTCAGGTGCACGCTGTACAGATCCTGCGCGTTGGACGGAGCACCGTTGACCACGCCCAGATAGCCGCTGATCACCAGCAGTGCCGTGGTCGCGCTGTTGTTGAAGAAGTCGCTGCGTTCCAGGTTCTTCAACTGGTTGCTGTCTTTGTTCTGCGTGCCGTTGAACTGGATGGTCTTCAGCGAGCCTGCGGTAAAGTCTGCGCCCTTGGCCGTCCAGCCGGTGTTGAAGGTGGTCGGCGAGGCAGTCAGCGCACCGCCATTGCTCGGTACATCGTTGGCCGTCAGCGCAACGCCCGGGATGACGATGCTCGACCCACCCAGGTTGGTGATGACGTTGTCGGCCACGGCCAGCGGCGCTTCGTAGACCGGTGGTGGCACCACGTGCACGCTCAGGTTGGCCGAGGCCAGGTCGCCATCGCCGTCGCTGAGTACATAGTGGATGTTCTCGGTGACCGGCTGCGTGACGCCGACCACTGGCGTGAAGCTGTAGTCGCCAGTGCTCATGTTGACCACCAGCGTGCCGTGCTCGCCGGTGACGGTCAGGGTGTGGCTCTGGGCATTGAAGACGCCGTGGTCCGCCCCGCCGCTGGCGGTGACCCCGCCTTGGTTGCCATGGGCCTTCGGATCGAAGGTGTAGGTGGTGCCGTCCAGGCTCACCGACTTGATAAAGCCCTGATCGGCGCCAAACGTCCCGCCTTCCAGCAGGCTGCCATGCACCCCGCCCTGCACCGTGCCGCTGAGCACCACGTTCAACTGGCCAAGGTCGGTGACGAGTACCGCATTGGTGTTGGTGCCGGTGGCGCCGTTCCAGGCGACCGGGTTCAGGTAGGTGCTGCTCACGTCGGTGCCGACGCCAATGGCATAGGCGTTGATGTGATGGCTGTCGAGGAAGGTGGTCCAGGCATGTTCCTCGGTGGCATCGATACCGTCGCCACGCGCAGGATTAGGCACGTGACTGGGGTCCGAATGCTGCGGCGAGGTGGTCGGGTTACCGTCAGAGAAGAAGTACACCAGATTCTGTGCACCGGCAATCGCGCCCTTCTCGGCGAACGCCTGCTGCGCGGCGGCCAGGGCCGCATCGTAGTTGGTGCCGTTGCCGGCGGTCAGGGCATTGACCATCGCCTTGGCGGTGGCCACATCCACCCACTGGTCGCTGCCGATGTGCGCCTGGCTGTTGAAGGTCACCAGTTGCACGCGCACGTCACCCAGGGCGTCGTACTTGCTCAGCAGTTCGATGATCGCCTGTTTTTCCAGGGCCAGGCGGCTCAGGCCGTTGACCCCGGACGGGTCGTTCATGCTGCCGGAGTTGTCAACGATCAGCATCAGGTTGGTGTTGACCCCTTCGCTGGTCACGGTCTTGTCGATGCAGGCAGCTTTTGGCTGGTCGTCGACAATGTTGACCACGATCTGCGCGCTGGAGCTGTGGCCCTCGGCATCGGTCACGGTGTAGGTGAAGGTGTCGTGGGTGATGTTCGGCCCGTCGTTGGCCGCAGGCAGGGTCTTCGGCGCCGAGGTCAGGGTGTAGGTGTAGCTGCCGTCGGCGTTCAGGTGCAGCACGCCGTATTGTCCCTGCGCGGTGCCGTTGCTGGCGCCGTTGAGGCTGAAGGTCAGCGCGCCGTTGCCACCGTGCACCGAGTCGGCCACGGTGCCGGTGCCGGTTTCGGCGGTCGAGCCCGGATGGCTGCCGGTGGTGTTGCCCGGCGCCAGGTCCTTGCCGTCCTTGTGGGTGTCCAGCGCGCTTTCCTTGACCGTGACGTCGTGATCGTCGTAGGCCACCGGCGGGCAAGGCGTGACGTTGTGGTAGACGTTGACCGTGACCGTGGTGGTGCTGGTGTCGCCGTCGGCATCGCGGATGGTGTAAGTGAACACGTCCTGATGATCGCCGGTGACGCTGCCGTTGTTGTCATTGGCCACATACGAGGCCTGACCGTTGGCATCGACGATCAATGCGCCGTAAGCCCCCTGAATGATCGTGCCCACGCCACCGCTGACAGGCGTCGAGGTGTCGCTGCCCGCACGCACACCGATGATCAGCCCGCCCGCGCCGGGACCATCCGCCCCGGCGGTGTCGTTGCCCAGAATGTTGCCGCTGGTCTCGCCGCCTTCCAGCACGTAGCCGATGTCCGGATTGGCATGGGGCACGTCGTCGGTGACATGCACGTTGATGTTGCCATCGGCCACATCGCCGTTGCTGTCCACCGCATGCACCGGGATCTGTTCGTTATTGACGGTGCCGTTGCCCTGATTGTGGGTTTCGGCGCCGTTGAGGGTATAGCTGTAAGTCACTTCACCGGTGGTCGGGTTGTAGCTGATCACGGTGAAGGTGCTGCCCGAGGGCAGCGTGGTCGATTGCGGCTGGGTGATCGGCACGCCGTTTTCCACCACGTTGACGCCACCGATGGTCAGGGTCTGCAAACCATCCGGCGCACCAATGTTAATGGTGCCGGTCTGGGTCAGCGCGTCGTGGTTCGGGTGCGAGCCGCCCGGCAGGTTGCCTTCGTCGACGTTGCAATCGCTGCCGCCGATGGTCACGCCGCTGTTGTGATAGACGTTGACCGTCACCGTGGTGGTGCTGGTGTCGCCATCGGCGTCGCGAATGGTGTAGGTGAACACATCCTGGTGATCGCCGGTCGCGCCATTGTTGGGGTTGGCGACATAGGACGCCTGGCCGTTGGCATCCACGATCAGATTGCCGTAGAGGCCGGCGATGACAGTGCCGACGCCCGTGGTCACAGGCGTTGAGGTATCGCCGCCCGCACGCACACCGATGATCAGCCCGCCTGCGCCGGGGCCGTCGGCACCGGCGGTGTCATTGGCGAGGATGTTGCCGCTGGTCTCACCGCCTTCCAGCACGTGGCCGATGTCGGGATTGGCGTGAGGCACGTCGTCGGTCACGTGCACGTTGATGTTGCCATCGGCCACGTCGCCGATTCGGTCCACGGCGTGCACAGGAATCTGTTCGCTATTGACCGTGCCGTCGCCCTGGTTGTGGTTTTCCGAGCCGTTGAGGGTGTAGCTGTACGTCACCTCACCGGTGGCCGGGTTGTAGCTGAGCACGGTGAAGGTACTGCCCGACGGCAAGGTGGTCGACTGCGGCGAGGTGATTGCCACGCCGTTTTCGATCACGTTGATGCCACCGATAGTCAGGGTCTGCAGGCTGTCGGTGGAGGTGATTTTCACCGTGCCGGTCTGGGTCAGGGCTGCCGCGTTCGGGTCGCTGCCGTCTGGCAGGTTGGCCTCATTCAGCGTGCAGTCACTGCCACCAATGATCACGCCATCGTTGTGGAACACGTTGACCGTGACAGTGGTGGTGCTGGTATCGCCGTCGGCATCGCGGATGGTGTAGGTGAACACATCCTGGTGATCGCCGGTCGCGCCATTGTTGGGATTGGCGACGTAGGACGCCTGGCCGTTGGCGTCCACGATCAGCGAGCCATACAGGCCTTGGATGACGGTGCCCACGCCCGTGGTCACAGGCGTTGAGGCATCGCTGCCCGCACGCACGCCGATGATCAACCCGCCCGCGCCGGGACCGTCGGCACCGGCACTGTCGTTGGCGAGAATGTTGCCGCTGGTCTCGCCGCCTTCCAGCACATAGCCGATGTCGGGGTTAGCGTGAGGCACGTCGTCGGTGACATGCACATTGATGTTGCCATCGGCCACATCGCCGTCGCTGTCCACGGCATGCACGGCAATCTGTTCGTTATTGGTCGTGCCGTTTCCCTGGTTGTGGGTCTCGGCGCCGTTGAGGGTGTAGGTGTAGGTGACTTCACCGGTGGCCGGGTTGTAGCTGAGCACGGTGAAGGTGCTGCCCGAAGGCAGTGTGGTCGACTGCGGCGAGGTGATCGCCACGCCGTTCTCGATCACGTTGATGCCGCCGATGGTCAGGGTCTGCAGGCCATCGGGCGCGGTGATTTTCACGGTGCCGGTCTGGGTCAGCGCTGCGGCGTTCGGGTCGCTGCCATCGGGCAGGTTGGCTTCGCTGACGGTGCAGTCGCTGCCGCCGATAGTCACGCCGTCGTTGTGGAACACGTTGACGGTGACCGTGGTGGTGCTGGTGTCGCCATCGGCATCGCGGATGGTGTAAGTGAACACGTCCTGATGATCGCCGGTCGCGCCGTTGTTAGGGTTGGCCACATAGGAGGCGTTGCCGCTGGCGTCGACGATCAGCGTGCCGTACAGGCCTTGAATGACCGTGCCCACGCCGCCGATCACCGGCGTCGAGGTATCACTGCCGGCGCGCACGCCGACGATCAGCCCGCCGGCCCCCGGGCCATCCGCGCCCGACGAGTCATTGGCCAGAATGTTGCCGCTGGTCTCGCCGCCTTCCCGGACAAAACCGATATCGGCATTGGCCTGGGGCACATCGTCGAGCACATGCACATTAATGCTGCCATCGGCCACATCGCCGTCGCTGTCGACCGCATGCACCGGTATCTGCTCGTTGTTGATGGTGCCATCGCCCTGATTGTGGGTTTCCGGGCCGTTCAAGGTGTAGCTGTAGGTGACTTCGCCGGTGGCCGGGTTGTAGCCGAGGATGGTCAGCGTGTTGCCCGATGGCAGGGTGATCGACTGCGGCTGGGTGATCGCCACGCCGTTGGTCACCACGTTGATGCCGCCGATGGTCAGGGTCTGCAGGCCGTCGGCTGCGGTGATCTTGATCGTGCCGGTCTGGGTCAGGGCGGCGCTATTCGGCGCGCTGCCGTTCTCGAAATTGGCTTCGTTGAGGGTGACGTCGCTGCTGCCCAGGGTCACGCCGTTATCGGTGACCGCCGGCGGGTTCACCGGTGGAGGTTCGACCGGTGGCGGGGTGATGACCGGTGGGAGATTGCCGTTATCGGAGCCGTCAACGAACAAGGCCACTTCCCGCTCGGGAATGATGAAAGTCGGCGCCAGACCGGCTGTCGGAAAGCCGATGACCGGGTCGACATGCCCGGCGGTCTCGGTCAGCAGAACGAAGGTATGGCCCCCGCCCAGCGCGGTCGGTGAACCGCCCGGGTTGGCATTACCGGCAGCCGGTGCGTCGGTGACCTTGCTCGGGTCGGCGCCCGCGGCGATGGCTTTCTGCACCTGTTGCACGTCAGCCAGTTGCTGCTGGCTGGGCGCCACGGCATCGGGGGTGACGATGGGCGAGGCGTGGTTGGCGAGGATCTGCGGGGTCAGCGCCATGCTGCTGTCCCGGCCCAAGGTCAACTCACCGCCTTGCGCGAGCCTGACATCGACCGCGCCCGTCTGTCCGGTTTCCAGCGTTTCGCCCGCGTAAACCTTACTGCCTTCGCTCAGCAGACGCTTGGTGCCGTTGGCCGACACTGCAAAAACGTCCCCGACCACCTGTTTCACCGTACCGATCAACCTGGCCATATCCACTCCCTTGCTGCGCATACCGGATCAGAAAATGTTAAGAATCCAACAAAAACTGTTCAAACGGCGTACAGAAATGGCTTGGAGCTAGCATCAAACGACAATTTTATGTCGCTGAATTTTTTCAAGTTTTTTGCTCGAAAAACCACTTGAACGAACGCCGTCAAATTTCCGCTGAAACTCCCATTGCAATCGTAAGACGCTTGTAAAACCTTGTTTACAGGCGATTCCCTGCAAGCAACCATCGCTTGAATCTGGCAAATGGCATAAGTTTTTTTTGGAATAAGGGTTATGAAAAAAACGTCTGAGGTTTTGCAAAACTTGTGTTTAGCTCTGATGTTACAAACCTGATACGGTTTTAACAGCAGTAATCGCCGGTTTTTTGGCGATCGCGACACGACAACAAAATCACGGAGAAGCTCATGCGCGACCTGACCCCGCTCTACAGTGCAGTTGTGTTGGCGGTCGCCTGCGCCCAGGCGCACGGCATGTCACTGAATCAGGCGATTCAGAACACCATCGACAATCACCCGGAAATTCACGCCAACGTGAACAACCGATTGTCCGCAGACGAGGATGTGAAGGTCGCCAAAGGCGGCTATCTGCCGACCGTGGACCTGGTCGCCGCCTACGGCCGCGAGCACACCGACAGTCCCACCACCCGGGCCTTCGGCAACCACAACGAAGAAACCCTGAACTACACCCAGTCCGAGCTGCGGCTGCGCCAGATGCTGTTCGACGGGTTCAACACCACCAACGAAGTCGGCCGCACCCAGGCGGTGGTCGATTCCCGCGCGTACTACCTGCGCGGCACCTCCGAAACTCTCGCCCTGCGGGCCATCGAGGTGTACCTGGAAGTGCTCAAGCGCCGCGAGCTGCTGGACCTCGCCAAGAACAACCTGCAGGCGCACCTGCGCATCAACGACCAGATCGGCCTGCGCACCAACCGCGGCATCGGCAGCAACGCCGACAGCGATCAGTCCAAGGCCCGTCGCGCACTGGCCGAGAACAATTTCTACACCGCCCAGGTCGATCTGGCCGACGCCGAAGCCAACTTCTTCAGCGCCGTGGGCAAGATGCCCGACCAACTGGAAGCCCCAGCCTCGATCAAGGGTGAAGTGCCGAAAAGCCTCGCCGACGCACGGCAGAGCATGCTGGCCAACAACCCCTATCTGAAATCGGCCCAGGCCGACGTCAACGCTGCCGAGAAGCAGTACGAAGTCGCCAAGTCGCCGTTCTACCCGCGTTTCGACGGCGAGCTGGCGGTGGGCGCGAACAACAACATCGCCGGCGAAGAAGGCCACGACAACGAATGGCGGGCCGCCGTGGTGATGAATTACAACCTGTTCAACGGCAACCGCGACAAGGCCCGGCTGAACTCGGATGCGTACAAGACCGGCCAGGCCATGGACATCCGCAACAACGCGTTGCGCATGCTCAACGAGAACCTGTCGCTGGCGTGGAACGCGATGAACAACGCCCGCACTCAGACGCCAATTGCGCGGGAATACGCCGAAACCACGACCAAGGTGCGCGCCGCGTATCAGGACCAGTTCGGCCTGGGCCAGCGCACCCTGCTGGACCTGCTGGACAGTGAAAACGAGCTGTACAACGCCGCCCGCCGCTACACCGAGCTGCGTTACACCGAAGAGTTCTCGATGTACCGGGTGCTCGCCACCGAAGGCGAGTTGTTGCGCAAGGAGCGCGTCGTACTGCCAGCTGCTGCCGTCGCCCTGACCGACGTCAAGAGCGAGGCCAGGTTGCCAGAGCTGAAATAACGGCCGGGCAAACAACAGCGAAGTAGCGCATCAGCGCGGGAGAAGTCTGTGACCAGCATGGAACTGCCCCAAGTACCGCCTCAACCGTTCGACCCACGTTCGAACTTCGACGACCCGCTGCTCGATGGCCTGCTGATCCTGTGCCGGCTCCACGACTGCAGCGCCAGCCGCACCAGCCTCAGCGCCGGCCTGCCGCTGGCGCAGCAGGCACTGAGCGTCGACCTGCTGCCCCGCGCCGCCGCACGTGCCGGCCTGCAAGCGCGGGTCCTGCGCCGCAAGCTGGAGGCCATCGACGGCCTGAACCTGCCCGTGCTGCTGCTGCTCAAGGGCAATCGCTGCGCGGTGCTGCTGCGCTGGGAACAGGACGGCCGCGCGCTGATCCTGCCCAGCGAAGCCGATGGCGGCGAGCAGCGCGTTACCCGCGAAGAGCTGGACGCGCTCTACAGCGGCCAGACGTTGTTCGCCCGCCCCCGCCACGAACTGGAAAACCTGCGCACGCCGCTGGTGCCCCGGGTCAACGCCTGGTTTCGCGACACCCTGAAACTGTCGCGCTGGCTGTACAGCGACGCGATCCTGGCCAGCCTTCTGATCAACCTGCTGGGCCTGATGGTGCCGCTGTTCGTGATGCAGACTTACGACCGAGTGGTGCCCAATCAGGCGACCTCGACCCTGTGGGTCCTGGCCATCGGTCTGTTGATCGGCACCGGTTTCGAGCTGACGTTGCGCCTGGTGCGCGCGCACCTGCTGGATCAGGCCGGCAAGAAGACCGACGTGATTCTCTCGGCGACCCTCTTCGAGCGCATCACCGGGATGTCGATGAAGGCCCGCCCGGCCACCGTCGGTGGCTTCGCCCAGAGCATTCATGACTTTCAGGGGCTGCGCGAATTCCTCACCGCCGTGACCCTGACCAGCATCATCGACCTGCCCTTCGCCGTGCTGATGCTGGCAGTGATCGGCCTGCTCGGCGGCTGGCTGGTGGTGATTCCGCTGGTGGCTTTCCCGGTGACCATCCTGTTCGCCTGGATCATCCAGATGCGCCTGCGCGACACCGTCGAGCGCAGCCTGGCTCTGGGTGCCGAACGCCAGGCGCTGCTGGTGGAAACCCTCGGCGGGCTGGAAACCCTCAAGGCCTGCGGCGCCGAAAGCGAACGCCAGCACAAGTGGGAATCGACCCACGGCGCCCTCACCCGCCTGGACAGCCACGCCCGCGACCTCTCGGCGCTGGCCAGCAACGGCACGCTGTTCATCCAGCAGTTCTCGGGCATGGCGACTATCGTTGCCGGGGTCTACATCATCATCGCCGGCAACCTCAGCGTCGGTGCGCTGGTCGCCAGCTACATGCTCGGCAGCCGCGTGCTCGCGCCTCTGGGCCAGATCGCCGGGTTGATCACGCGCTATCAGCAGGCGCAGGTCACCATGAAAAGCACCGACTCGCTGATGGCCCTGCCGCAGGAACGCGAGCCCGGCAAGCACCCGCTGCAACACACCCAGCTCAAGGGCGAGATCGAAGTGGTCAAGGCCAGCTTCGCCTACGGCGGCGTCGGCACGCCGGCAGCATTGAACGACGTCAGCATCAGCATCAAGCCGGGCGAGCGCATCGGCATCATTGGCCGCAGCGGCTCGGGCAAAAGCACCCTGGCGCGGCTAATGATGGGCTTCTATACGCCCGACGAAGGCCAGTTGCTGCTCGATGGCCTGGACCTGCGCCAGGTGGACGTGGCCGACCTGCGCCAGCAGACCGGCTACGTCGCCCATGACCTGCCGCTGCTGGCCGGCAGCCTGCGCGACAACCTGACCCTGGGTGCGCGCTACGTCACCGACGCGCGCATGCTGGAAGTCGCCGAACTCACCGGCGTCACCGAGCTTGCGCGCAACCATCCGCTGGGCTTCGACCGGCCGGTGGGCGAGCGCGGCCAACTGCTCTCCGGCGGCCAGCGCCAGGCCGTGCTGCTGGCTCGGGCGCTGCTGCTCGACCCGCCAATCATGCTGCTGGACGAACCCACCAGCCACATGGACAACGCTAGCGAAGACCTGCTGCGCCACAAACTCTCCACCCTGATGCAGGGCAAGACCCTGCTGCTGGTGACCCATCGCATGTCGATGCTCAGCCTGGTGGATCGCCTGGTGGTGCTGGACAACGGCCGTGTGGTTGCCGATGGCCCCAAAGAACTCGTCGTCGAAGCACTGCGCAAGGGCCGCGTCGGCCCGGCCACGGCTTGAGGAGCGCGCGTCATGACATCAGCTCAAAGCTATTTTCATCCGGGCCGCCAGGTCGACACCGAGTTCATGCCGGAAGTGGCAGGCGTGGCCGCGCAGGATTCTTCGCGCGGTTCGCGGATCACCGTGTGGATCGCTGCCGCACTGATCATCAGCGCGCTGGTCTGGGCCAAATTCGCCGTGCTGCAGGAAGTGACCATGGGTGAAGGCAAGGCGATTCCGTCGAGCAAGGTGCAGGTGATCCAGAACCTGGAAGGCGGCATCGTCACCGAGATCTTCGTGCGTGAAGGACAGATCGTGAACAAGGGCGACACCCTGCTGCGCCTGGACGACACGCGGTTTCTGTCGAACAAGGGCGAGAGCGAGGTCGACCGCTACACCCTGATGGCCCAGGTCGACAGGCTGTCGGCCGAGTCCGAAGGCCGGCCGTTCAAACCCTCCGCCGAGGTGCTGGACAAGGCGCCGCAGGTGGCGGCCGCCGAACAGTCGCTGTATGAATCGCGCCAGCGCCGCCTGGCCAGCGAACAGCGCACCCTGCAGGAACAACTGCGGCAGAAGACCCAGGAAGTGGCCGAGTTTCGTTCCAAGCAGGATCAGTACCGCAACCAGTTGGGCTACATCCAGCAGGAACTGAGCATGTCGGCGCCATTGGTGGCCAGCGGCGCGGTGTCGCCGGTGGAAATCATCCGCCTCAAGGGCAAGGCGTCAGAAGCGCGCGGGCAGATGGACGCGACCTCGCTCGCGATTCCTCGCGCGGAAGCGGCCATCGCCGAGATCAAGAGCAAGATCCAGGAATCGCTGGACAGCTTCCGCTCCGACGCCGCCAAGGATCTGAACGACAAGCGCGCGGACTTGGCCAAGGCCAGCGCCACCAGCATCGCCATCGACGACCGCGTGACCCGCACCACCGTCACCTCGCCGGTCAAGGGCATCGTCAAAACACTCAAGGTCAACACCATCGGCGGCGTGGTCCAGCCGGGCAGCGACATGGTGGAAATCGTGCCACTGGAAGACAACCTGCTGATCGAAGCCAAGGTCCGGCCGCAGGACGTCGCCTTCCTGCATCCCGGCCAGAAAGCCATGGTCAAGTTCAGCGCCTACGACTACACCATCTACGGCGGCCTGCCGGCCAAACTGGAACTGATCGGCGCCGACACCACCACCGACGACAAGGGCAACACCTTCTACCTGATCCAGGTGCGCACCGACAAAAACCACCTGGGCAGCGATGAAAAACCCCTGCTGATCATCCCCGGCATGGTCGCTACCGTGGACATCATCACCGGCGAGAAAAGCGTGATGGATTACCTGTTGAAACCGGTATTGAAAGCCCGGACCGAGGCGCTGCGCGAACGGTGATTGCGCGGCTGACGCCGCCCCCTGTAGGAGCGAATTCATTCGCGAAAATCGATCAGGCAACACAGATGCATCGCCTGTACCACCGCATCGCGAATGAATTCGCTCCTACAGGATTCGTGTGGTCAGTTCCGCACATACTGGTGATAAATCACCCGTACTCATCAAGATCGACGTCCCGTCAAACCATCCGCACCGGCCCACCATACTGCCCGACCAGCGTATCCGCAGTGAGTAGGGTAAATCCTTCGACGGTCGCCTGTGACACCAGGATCCGGTCGAACGGGTCCTTGTGAATCGACGGCAAGCTCTCAACGGCAACAGCGTGCTCGCTGCCTATCGGCAATTCGCTATAACCATTGTCAAGCAGGGCTCTGCGCAGGACGCGCACATTGACCTTGAAATCATCTCGATCAAGGGCTTTCTTGATTGCGATTTCCCACAAGCTGGCTGCGCTGAAGAAGAGTTCGTTGGAAGGTTCGCTGATGAGCTTGCGAGCAGTGTTGGAAAGCCTTTCGGAGTCGGCGGCGACCCATAAAAGCAGGTGCGTATCCAGAAGCAGCTTCATTCGTGCCCACCGAACAGCTGCTCTATCTCCTCACCGCCCATCTGGTCGAAATCATCCGGGGTTTCAATCTCACCCGCCAGAAATCCGATGCGCTTGACCTGGCTTTGATCCGGAGCCGTGAGCGCAACCACCTTGACCATGGGCTTGCCGGCCTTGGCGATGATAAAGGACTCACCATGAGCGGCCTGCTCCACCAGTTTCGACAGATGGGTTTTTGCTTCATGAATGTTGATTGTTTGCATGGGCTGCTCCAGTAAACCAAGTCCGGTTAGTCTGGTTTAGTCAGCCTGGTTTTACAATCAGCTGAATCCGACAATGTTGTGGGATCCGACTGCTGGTTCCGAGAGATGCGTGATAAGGGAATCAACCATCACCTGCAGGAGCAATCGGACGTTAGGACGGTCGCGATGCGGTGTGTCAGGCATAACGCATTCGCGACTCTCGTTACCTCGGATTGCTCCTACAGGATTTGCGTCATGCCCGAAATCACTTTTTCTTGTCACTGCGCTTGAACGCCGCCTCCAGCGCATCGTTGAGAGTGCGCAACACCTTCACCCGCGCCCAGCGCTTGTCGTTGGCTTCCACCAGGGTCCACGGCGCGATCTCGGTGCTGGTGCGGTCGACCATGTCGCCGACGGCCTCGCGGTATTGCGGCCATTTGCTGCGGTTGCGCCAGTCGTCGTCGGTGATCTTGTAGCGTTTGAAGGGGATCTTTTCCCGGGCCTTGAAGCGCTCCAGCTGGGTCTGGTCGTCGATGGCCAGCCAGAACTTGACCACGACGATGCCTGCGTCAGTGAGCTGCTCTTCGAATTCATTGATCTCGCTGTAGGCCCGCAGCCAGTCCGCTTCAGAGCAAAAGCCCTCGACCCGCTCCACCAGCACCCGGCCGTACCAAGAGCGGTCGAACACCGTGAATTTGCCCCGCGCCGGAATCTGCCGCCAGAAACGCCACAAATACGGCTGGGCGCGTTCGTCCTCGCTGGGCGCGGCGATCGGCACGATGTGGTACTGGCGCGGGTCCAATGCGCCGGCCACGCGCTTGATCGCCCCGCCCTTGCCCGCCGCGTCGTTGCCCTCGAACACCGCGACCAGCGCATGGCGGCGCATGCGTTTGTCGCGCATCAGGCCCGCCAGCCGGGCTTGTTCGGCGATCAACTGCTCTTCGTAGTCGTCCTTGTCCAGCGCCAGGGTCATGTCCAGATTGTCGAGCAGGCTCAGCTCATCGGTGTTGCTGGCCACAGGCCCGAGATTGACCAGATTGGCGTTGCCTTCAGGCGTCTTGATTGCGCTCTGCAAGCCTTCGAGCAGCAGGCGGCCAACGGTGAGGCTGCGGTAGTTGGGGTCCACGCCTTCGATCACATGCCAAGGCGCGTAGTCGCGGCTGGTGCGGCGCAGCACGCGCTCGCCGAAGCGCACGAACTTGTCGTAGGTCCGTGATTGCTGCCAGTCCAGCGGGCTGATGCGCCAGCTGTGCAGCGGGTCGTCCTTGAGGCTTTTCAGGCGTTTGCGCATCTGCCGTTTGGATAGGTGGAACCAGAACTTGAAGATCACCGCGCCTTCGTCGACCAGCATTTTCTCCAGGCGCTCGGCGCCGTTGATGGCCTGGTCCAGCACCGGATCCTTGAAGCGCTTGTGCACCCGCCCCTGAATCATCTGGCTGTACCAGTTGCCGAAGAAAATCCCGATGCGGCCCTTGGGCGGCAACTGGCGCCAGTAACGCCAGGCGGGCGGATGGGCGAGTTCTTCGTCGGTCTGTTGATCGAAAGTGCGCACTTCGATGAAGCGCGGGTCCATCCACTCGTTGAGCAGCTTGACGGTCTCACCCTTGCCCGCGCCCTCGATGCCGTTGATCAGCACGATGATCTGGCGCTTGCCCTGCTGGTGCAGCTCGAACTGTGCGTCGAGCAAGGCCTCGCGCAGGGCCGGGACTTGGGCCTCGAAGGTGTCGTCGTCGATGGTGTGGCCGATTTCAGCGGATTCGAACATGTACAACTCCCTGATGCGGATCGCCCAAGATTAGCGGATCAATGCGAGCGATGTGGGTTGTGACAACGAATGTCAGCGATGGGTCAATCCGCTAAAATGCCGGCCTTGCACCTGCCAAACACTGACCATGACCACTATTGAACACGCCCAGCTCGATTGGGATGAAAACGGCAACCCGATTTCCCGGGTGTTCGCCGACGTCTACTTTTCCAACGAGTCCGGCCTTGCCGAAACCCGCCACGTCTTCCTGACCCAGAACGAACTGCAAGAGCGCTTCGCAGCGTTGCCGGCAGACGGGCGACTGGTGATCGGCGAAACCGGCTTTGGCACTGGCCTGAATTTTCTCTGCGCCTGGCAGTTGTTCGAAGCCTGCGCGGCGCCCGGTGCGCGGCTGCAGTTCGTCAGCGTCGAGAAATTCCCGCTGAGCTTCGAGGATCTGCGGCGCGCCCTGGCGCTGTGGCCGGAGCTCAAGTCCTTCGCCGATCAACTGCTGGCGCAATACGTGGCGGTTCACGAAGGCTTCCAGCGCTTTGTGTTCGACGGCGGCCGCGTGGTGCTGACCCTGCTGATTGGCGACGCGCTGGAGATGCTGCCGCAACTGGACGGACAGATCGACGCCTGGTTTCTCGACGGTTTCGCCCCGTCGAAAAACCCGGAAATGTGGACCCCCGAGCTGTTCGCCGAACTGGCCCGCCTGGCCGCGCCGGGCTCGACCATCGGCACCTTCACCAGCACCGGCTGGGTAAGGCGCGCGCTGAATGCCGCCGGTTTCAAGATGAAGCGGGTGCCGGGCATCGGCCACAAGTGGGAAGTGCTCAAGGGCCGTTTTATAGGTTGGCCGGAAGATATCCCGGCGCCAACGCTTGTGAAGCCTTGGTTCGCACGCCCCGGCACAACGCACAGCGAGCGCAAGGCACTGGTGATTGGCGCCGGGCTGGCCGGCTGCGCAACGGCGTCGAGCCTGGCGGCGCGGGGCTGGCAAGTCAGCCTGCTGGAGCGGCATGCCGAGGTGGCGCAGGAGGCGTCGGGCAATCCGCAGGGCGTGCTTTATCTGAAGCTCTCGGCCCACGGCACAGCCCTTTCGCGGCTGATCCTCAGTGGCTTCGGCCACACCCGGCGCTTGCTCGAACGGCTCGAACGAGGCGCGGACTGGGATGGCTGCGGCGTGCTGCAACTGGCGTTCGACGAGAAAGAAGGCGAGCGTCAGGCGCAGCTGGCGGCGGCGTTTTCCCGTGAGTTGCTGCAGGTGCTGGACAAGGATGCGGCTCAGGAAAAAGCCGGCATTGCGCTGAACAGCGGCGGCCTGTTTTACCCCGAGGGCGGCTGGGTGCATCCGCCAGCGCTGTGTGGTTATCAGGCCCGCCACCCGAATATTCAGCTGCTGAACCACAGCGATGTGGTCGAACTGCGCCGCGAGGGCGATCAGTGGCAGGCGTTCGACGGCGAGCGGCTGCTCGACAGCGCGCCGGTGGTGGTGCTCGCCGGGGCCGCGGAAATCAAGCGTTTCCCCGCCAGCGAGGACTTGCCGCTCAAGCGCATTCGCGGGCAAATCACTCGTCTGACACAGACCCCGGCCAGCGAATCGCTGAGCACAGTGGTGTGCGCCGAGGGTTACGTGGCGCCAGCCCGTTTGGGCGAGCACACGTTGGGCGCCAGTTTCGACTTCAAGAGCGAAGACCTGACACCGACCACCGCCGAGCACCTGGGCAACCTCGAACTGCTGCAAGAGATTTCGCCTGACCTGAGCCAGCGCCTGCAGGCCGACACCCTGCCCGCCGACCAGCTTCAAGGCCGCGCGGCGTTTCGCTGCACCAGCCCGGATTACCTGCCCATTGTCGGGCCGTTGGCAGACAAAGCCGCCTTCCTCGACACCTACGCCGTGCTGCGAAAGGATGCGCGGCAGGTCCCGGAGGCTGAATGCCCTTGGCTGGACGGGCTGTACGTCAACAGCGGCCACGGCTCGCGAGGATTGATCACCGCACCGCTGTCGGGCGAGCTGATCGCCGCCTGGCTCGACAACGAACCCCTGCCCCTGCCCCGCGACGTGGCCGAAGCGTGCCACCCGAACCGGTTTGTATTGCGTGGGTTGATCAGGGGCAAGTGATCAAAAGCGCCACACATCCCCTGTGGGAGCCGGCTTGCTGGCGAATGCGGTATGTCATTCAATACATTTGTGCCTGACACCCTGCATTCGCCAGCAAGCCGGCTCCCACGGACTACGGCCAGAAGCAGATCGCGGTCAGCATGCGATTCCCGGTATGCTCCGCAAACCCTTCTGTCAGGTGCATGTCGATGCTGCAAGTCCAAGGCGTGTTCAAGAGCTATGCCACGGCCCAGGGCCCGTTGGCGGTGTTGCGCGGGGTGGATTTGCAATTGGGCCAGGGCGAGAGTCTGGCATTGATGGGAGAGTCCGGCAGCGGCAAGAGCACGCTGCTGCACCTTGTGGCAGGCCTGGATCAAGTCGATCAGGGCCGCATCGAGATCGCTGGCCAGCGCCTGGACCGGATGAGCGAGCCGCAACTGGCCAACTGGCGCCGCACGGAAATCGGCCTGGTGTTCCAGCAGTTCAATCTGATCGGCAGCCTCAAGGTCGAAGACAACCTGGCGTTTCAAGCCAGGCTCGCCGGGCGCTTCGACGCGGCCTGGCAAAAAGAACTGGTCGAACGCCTGGGCCTGTCCGACCTGCTCAAGCGTTACCCCGAACAACTCTCCGGCGGCCAGCAACAGCGGGTGGCTATCGGTCGTGCGCTGGCGTCGCGCCCCGGCCTGCTGCTGGCGGACGAACCCACCGGCAACCTCGACGAAAACACCAGCGATGAAGTGCTGCAATTGCTCCTCGACCTGCTGGCCGACACCCCCACCAGCCTGTTGATGGTGACCCACAGCCCGCGCATTGCCGCGCGCCTGCATCGCCAGACGGTCCTGCATCTGGGGCGTCTGGCGGCCGAAGGCGAAGCCTGATGCCGGTCTTCTTCTGGACGCTCAAGGCGCTGCTCAGCCACTGGCGGCGCCATCCGGTGCAATTCTTCAGCGTGCTCACCGGCCTGTGGCTGGCGACCAGCCTTTTGACCGGCGTACAGGCGCTCAACAGCCAGGCACAGGAAAGCTATTCCCGCGCCGCGCAGCTGATCGGCGGCGAGCCGCAGAAAATCCTGGTCTCGTCCAATGGCGCGAACTTCTCCCAGGAGCTGTTCGTGACCCTGCGCCGCGAAGGCTGGCCAGTATCTCCGGCACTGCGCGGGCGAATCACCCTCAAGGATCTGCCAGATCAACGCCTGACCGTGCTCGGTATCGAGCCAGTGTCGCTGCCGGTCAACACGGCGCTGGCCGGGCAAACCCTGGACACCGCGCAGATCGTCGATTTCTTCACGCCGCCGGGCAACACCTGGATTTCCCCGCAGACCATGCAGGCGCTGGGGTTGCACGAAGGCGAGCGCCCACAAAGCGAGTCCGGGCAAACGCTGCCACCCCTACGTGCCCAGGCCGACATGGCGCCCGGCCTGTTGATGATGGACATCGGCTTTGCCCAACAACTGCTCAATCAGCCGGGGCAGATTTCCCGCCTGATCCTGCCCATGGCGTTCGCTGAGGCCGCGCCCGCCTTGCCTGATGGCATCAAAGGCGAGCTGGTGATGCGCAAGAGCGGCGAAGACAACGACCTGGGCAGGCTCACCGAAAGCTTTCATCTGAACCTGGACGCGCTGGGTTTCCTGTCGTTTGTGGTCGGGCTGTTTATCGTCCACGCGGCGATCGGCCTGGCCCTGGAACAGCGCCGCGGCCTGCTGCGCAATCTGCGGGCGTGTGGGGTCAGCGCCCGCGGCCTGATCACCAGCCTGATCATCGAGCTGGGCGTGCTGGCGTTGCTTGGCGGCATCGCCGGGGTCGTCAGCGGCTACTGGCTGGCCAGTGTGCTGCTGCCGGATGTCGCCGCCAGCTTGCGCGGGCTGTATGGCGCCGAAGTGGCCGGGCATCTGAACCTGAGCATCTGGTGGTGGCTGAGCGGGCTGGGGGTGAGCCTGCTGGGGGCGTTTCTGGCCGGGGCCAACAGCCTGTTGCGCGCGGCGCGTCTGCCTCTGCTGGCGCTGGCCAACGCCCAGGCCTGGCAGGACACCCACGCCCGCTGGCTGAAACGCCAGGGCTGGATTGCCGGGATTTCGCTGCTGATCGCCGCGCTCGCCGCTCTGCTGGGCAACAGCCTGGCCGTGGGTTTCGTGCTGATGGGCAGCCTGTTGCTCGGCGCCGCGCTGGGCCTGCCGGTGTTGCTCAACGGGCTGCTCAATGCGTTGCTGGGCAAAAGCCGCTCGGTGCTGGGCCAGTGGTTTCTCGCCGATTGCCGCCAGCAATTGCCCGCCTTGAGCCTGGCGCTGATGGCGCTGCTGCTGGCGATGGCGGCAAACATCGGCGCAGGCAGCATGACTTCGGGTTTTCGCCAGACCTTCAACCACTGGCTGGAACAGCGCCTTAGCGCCGAGCTGTACATCAACCCGCAAAACGCCGCCCAGGCCGCGCCCCTGCAAAAGTGGCTGGGCGAGCAGCCGCTGACCTCCGCCGTGCTGCCCAACTGGCAGGTGTCGCTGCAACTGCACGGCTGGCCCGCCGAGCTGTACGGCATCATCGACAACGCGCACTACCGCCAGCACTGGCCGCTGCTGGAATCGGCGGGCAACGACCCTTGGGGCCAACTGGCCAAGGACGACACCCTGATGCTCAGCGAACAGCTGGCCAGGCGGCTGAAAGTGGGCGTCGGCGATGAAGTGAAACTGCCCGCGCCCGATGGCGAGTGGCAGTTGCGCGTGGTCGGCATCTACGCCGACTACGGCAATCCCAAGGGCCACATTCTGGTCAATTCGGACCACCTGCTCGAACACTGGCCGCAACTGGCGCCCAACCGCTTCAACCTGCGGATCGACCCGCGGGCCATCCCGCAGTTGCTGCGGGTGCTGCACAACAAATTCACCATCGACGACAACCGCATCGTCGACCAGATCCAGCTCAAGGCCTGGTCGCGGCAGGTATTCGAACGCACCTTCGCCGCCACCGCCGCGCTCAACAGCCTGACCCTGATGGTCGCTGGCGTGGCGCTGTTCATCAGCCTGCTGACCCAGAGCCAGAGCCGTCTGGGGCAACTGGCGCCGCTGTGGGCGCTGGGCGTGACGCGGCGCCAGTTGATGCTGCTCAATCTGGCGCAGACCTGGCTGCTGGCGGTGCTCACATTGGTGCTGGCGATTCCCCTGGGCCTGCTCCTGGCCTGGTGCCTGGATGCAGTGATCAACGTGCAGGCTTTCGGCTGGCGCCTGCCGTGGCAGATCTTCCCGATGCAGCTGCTGCGCCTGATGCTGCTGGCCATGCTCGCCACCCTGCTGGCCTCGGCCTGGCCGCTGTATCGGCTGTATCGCACCCGCCCTGCGGATCTCTTGAGGACCTTCGCCAATGAAACCTAAGGCGATAGCCCTGTTCCTGATCGCAGTGTTGCTCAGCGCCTGCGACGACAAACCCGACGAAGAAAAAGGCTTTGCGGGGCTTGCCGACGATGCGTCCAGCTACGCGCAAGTCACGCCCGACAAACAATGGTCGTTCCCGGACGATCACGGCCCGCACAACGATTTCCGTATCGAGTGGTGGTACATCACCGCCAACCTCAAGGACGCCGACGGCCAGCGTTTCGGCGTGCAATGGACGCTGTTTCGCAACGCCCTGCCCCGCGCCAAGGGCGTTGAAAGCAGCGATCAGGGCTGGAGCAACCGCAACCTGTGGATGGGCCATGCGGCGGTGACTTCTGCCGACGAACACTACGCTGCCGAGCGCTACGCCCGAGGCGGCGTCGGCCAGGCCGGCGTGACCTCGGTGCCGTTCTCGGCGTGGATCGACAACTGGGCCTTGAGCAGCCGCTCTGCCACTGACAATCCGCTGGCCGAGATGCAGCTGCAGGCCCGCGACGGCAAATTCGCCTACGACTTGCACCTCACCGCGAGCAAGCCGCTGGTGCTGCAGGGCAAGCAGGGTTTCAGTCAGAAGTCCGAGCAAGGCCAGGCGTCGTATTACTACAGCCAGCCGTTCTTCGAGGCCAATGGCAGTATCGAGATCGACGGCAAGCGCTACGAGGTGTCCGGGCCAGCCTGGCTGGACCGGGAATGGAGCAGCCAGCCGCTGACGGAAAACCAGACCGGCTGGGACTGGTTCTCCCTGCACCTCAAAGACGGCAGCGAGCTGATGCTCTATCGCATGCGCCAGAAGGAAGGCGCGCCGTACCTGACCGGTACCTGGATCAATGCCGATGGCAGCACGCAGTTGCTCAACCCCGGCGACATCCAGCTCGAACCGCAGGACACCACCGACGTCGACGGCCGCGACATGCCGACGCAATGGTCGGTGAAAATTCCGGGCAAGGGCCTGGACATCACGGTCGATGCGCTCAACAGCCAGGCGTGGATGGATCTGCAGATTCCCTATTGGGAAGGGCCGGTGACGGTGAGCGGCAGCCAGACAGGCGTCGGGTATCTGGAGATGACGGGGTATTGAACGGTATGCGATCGCGTTTCTGCCCGGAGGGCGTGGGAGCTTAGCTTGCTAGCGATCTGGCGCGCAGCGGCAGTAAACCCTGTGCACGCGGTGTACCTGACACGGCCAAGGTGCATGGATTTACTGCCGCTTCGCGCCAGATCGCGGGCAAGCCTCGCTCCCACGCCTTCGGCAGAATCAAAAGCCAGATCGCAGGAGCAACATCTCTTATAACCGATCGTTCTAAAACTCTCACAAACCCCACAGGTCAGTCTTTGGGTAGCCGGACTTCCCCGGCCACGTTCCCCAACGGAAAACCGGTAAGGACTTATGTGCGGATTAGCTGGAGAGTTACGTTTCGACCACCAACCTGCGGACCTCGCTGCAGTAGAACGCATCACCCATCATCTGGCCCCTCGCGGCCCGGATGCCTGGGGTTTTCATAGCCAGGGGCCGATTGCCCTGGGCCATCGTCGCCTGAAAATCATGGACCTGTCCGACGGTTCGGCGCAGCCGATGATTGACAGCCATCTGGGCCTGTCGCTGGCCTTCAACGGCGCGATCTACAACTTCCCCGAACTGCGCGCCGAGCTTGAAAACCTGGGCTATCAGTTCCATTCTGGTGGCGACACCGAAGTGCTGCTCAAGGGTTATCACGCCTGGGGCGCCGACCTGCTGCCCAAGCTCAACGGCATGTTCGCCTTCGCCATCTGGGAGCGCGACAACAACAGCCTGTTCATCGCCCGCGACCGTCTGGGCGTCAAACCGCTGTACCTGTCGCGCACCGACAAGCGCCTGCGTTTCGCCTCGGCCCTGCCCGCCCTGCTCAAGGGCGGCGACATCAGCCCGATGCTCGATCCGGTGGCGCTGAACCATTACCTGAACTTCCACGCCGTGGTCCCTGCGCCGCGCACCCTGCTGGCCGGTGTCGAGAAGATTCCGCCGGCCACCTGGATGCGTGTGGATGCGAACGGCAAGACCGAGCAGAAAACCTGGTGGACCCTGCCCTACGGCCCTCGCGCCGATGAAGCCAACCTGACCCTGGAAGACTGGCGTGACCGCGTACTCGACAGCACCCGCGAAGCAGTGGCGATTCGTCAGCGTGCGGCAGTGGATGTCGGCGTGCTGCTGTCCGGCGGCGTCGACTCCAGCATGCTGGTCGGCCTGTTGCGCGAAGTAGGCGTGAAGGATCTTTCCACCTTCTCCATCGGCTTTCAGGATGCCGGCGGCGAGCGCGGCGACGAGTTCCAGTATTCGGACCTGATCGCCCGGCATTACGGCACCCGCCACCATCAGCTGCGCATCAAGGAAAGCGAGATCATCGAGCAACTGCCAGCGGCGTTCCGCGCCATGAGCGAGCCAATGGTCAGCCACGACTGCATCGCCTTCTACTTGCTGTCCCGCGAAGTCGCCAAGCACTGCAAGGTGGTGCAGAGCGGCCAGGGCGCGGACGAGCTGTTTGCCGGTTATCACTGGTACCCGCAGGTCGATGGCGCCAGCGACCCGTACGCGGCCTATCGCGATGCTTTCTTCGACCGCAGCTACAAGGAATACGCGCAGACCGTCATGCCCAAGTGGATGACCGCCGTTGATGCCGCTGGCGATTTCGTCCGCGAACATTTCGCCATGCCCGGCGCCGACGCGGCGGTGGACAAAGCGCTGCGCCTGGACAGCACGGTGATGCTGGTGGACGACCCGGTCAAACGCGTCGACAACATGACCATGGCCTGGGGCCTGGAGGCACGCACACCTTTCCTGGATTACCGCCTGGTCGAGCTCTCGGCCCGCGTGCCGGCCCGTTTCAAGCTGCCCGATGGCGGCAAGCAGGTGCTCAAGGAAGCTGCGCGCCTGGTGATTCCTTCCGAGGTCATCGACCGCAAGAAGGGTTACTTCCCGGTGCCGGGCCTCAAGCATCTTGAGGGTGAAACGCTGAACTGGGTGCGCGACCTGCTGCTGGACCCCAGCCAGGATCGCGGCCTGTTCAACCCGACCATGCTCGACACCCTACTGACCAACCCTGACGGGCAACTCACCCCGCTGCGCGGCTCCAAGCTCTGGCAACTCGCGGCCCTGAACCTGTGGCTCAGTGAACAAGGACTGTGACCGATGAAAGCCAATGCTTCGATCCACAACCAGCGCCTGCTGCGCGGGCAAGCGCCGTCGTATGAGCGCTTGCAGGCGCGCTTCGCCGAAGACGGCAGCACCCCTGACGCCGAACCGCTGGCCCTGCATTGCGGCTGGGGTCGGCTGCTGATCGGCCACACCTATCCTGAGCCGTCGGCGCTGGCCAACGAATTGCTCAATGAGAAAGCCGGCGAGCGGGACATCGCGCTGTATGTGGCGATGCCGCAACAGGTGCTGGCCCAGGCGCCGCAGCAGTTGTTTCTCGACCCGTCCGATACGCTGCGCCTGTGGTTCAGCGACTATCGTCCGTCGCAGCGGGTGTTTCGCGGCTTTCGCATCCGCCGCGCCCAGAGCCCGGAAGACTGGACCGCCATCAACCACCTGTACATCGCCCGCGGCATGCTGCCCATCGACCCGGCCCTGCTGACGCCGCGTCATCTGGGCGGGCCGGTGTACTGGATCGCCGAGGACGAGGCCACTGACGCGGTGATCGGCAGCGTCATGGGCCTCAATCACCAGAAGGCCTTCAACGATCCGGAAAACGGCAGCAGCCTGTGGTGCCTGGCGGTCGATCCGCAATGCACCCGCCCCGGTGTCGGTGAGGTGCTGGTGCGGCACCTGATCGAGCATTTCCAGAGCCGCGGCCTGGCTTATCTCGACCTCTCGGTGCTGCACGACAATCAGCAGGCGAAGAACCTCTACAGCAAGCTGGGCTTTCGTCACTTGCCGACTTTCGCCATCAAGCGCAAGAACGGCATCAATGAGCGGCTGTTTCTGGGGCCGGGTCCCGAGGCGGACTTCAACCCCTACGCGCGAATCATCGTCGAAGAGGCCCATCGCCGTGGCATCGATGTGCAAGTGGACGATGCAGAAGCGGGCCTGTTCACCCTGATTCATGGCGGCCGACGCATTCGCTGCCGCGAGTCATTGAGCGACCTGACCACCGCCGTGAGCATGACCCTGTGCCAGGACAAGCGCCTGACCCACAAGGCGCTGAAGGCCGCAGGATTGCAACTGCCGGTGCAGCAACTGGCGGGCAACGCCGACGACAATCTGGGCTTTCTCGACGAGTATGAACGCATCGTGGTCAAACCCGTGGATGGCGAACAGGGCCAGGGCGTGGCCGTGGATCTGCGCACCATCGAAGACGTGCAGGCCGCCGTCGAGCGCGCCCGTCAGTTCGATTCCCGGGTGCTGCTGGAAAGCTTTCACGAAGGGCTGGACCTGCGCATCGTGGTCATCGGTTTCGACGTGGTGGCCGCCGCGATCCGCCGCCCTGCGCAGATCGTCGGCGATGGCCGGCACACCGTTGGCCAGTTGATCGAGGCGCAGAGCCGGCGTCGTGCTGCGGCCACCGGTGGCGAGAGCAGGATCCCGCTGGATGAAGAAACCCGACGCACTGTCGAGGACGCCGGGTTCACCTTCGACAGCGTCCTGCCCCGCGACCGGCAACTGGCCGTGCGCCGCACCGCCAACCTGCACACTGGCGGTTGCCTGGAGGACGTCACGGCGATACTCCACCCGGTGCTCAAGGACGCCGCCATCCGCGCCGCCCGCGCCCTGGACATTCCGGTGGTGGGCCTGGACTTGATGGTGCCCGCCGCCGACCAGCCCGAGTACGTGTTCATCGAAGCCAACGAACGCTGCGGCCTGGCCAATCATGAGCCGCAGCCGACGGCGGAGCGCTTCGTTGATCTGTTGTTTCCCCATAGCTTGCCTGTGCATGGCTGATAGCACGCACACCACCCCGTAGCAGCACGGCTTGCCGGCGGGAGCGGCGTGTCAGGCGATACATCAGTGACTGATCTACCGCCCCGCCGGCAAGCCGTGCTGCTACGGGGAAGATGTGTTGTTGCACAAAACAGAGGAGCCTTACATGACTGCAAAAAAAATCCTCGAACCGGATCTGAATTACCTGCAGAAAGTCCTGCTGGAAATGCTCGCCATTCCCAGCCCCACCGGCTTCACTGACACCATCGTGCGCTACGTCGCCGAGCGGCTGGAGGAGCTGGGCATTCCTTTTGAGCTGACCCGTCGCGGCACCATTCGCGCCACCTTGAAGGGCAAGCAGAGCAGCCCCGACCGCGCCGTGTCCGCGCACCTGGACACCATTGGCGCCATCGTGCGCGAGGTCAAAGACAACGGCCGCCTGGGCCTGGCGGCGGTGGGCTGCTGGTCCAGCCGCTTCGCCGAGGGCAGCCGCGTCAGCGTGTTCACCGACAACGGCATCATCCGTGGCAGCGTGCTGCCGCTGATGGCCTCGGGGCACGCGTTCAACACCGAGGTGGACTCGATGCCGATCAGCTGGGATCACGTCGAGCTGCGCCTGGACGCCTACAGCGCCACCCGCGCCGACTGCGAATCGCTGGGGGTCAATATCGGCGATTTCGTCGCCTTCGATCCGCTGCCCGAGTTCACCGAAAGCGGCCACATCAGCGCCCGTCATCTGGACGACAAGGCCGGCGTCGCCGCCCTGCTCGCCGCACTCAAGGCCGTAGTGGACAGTGGCGCCGAGCCGCTGATCGATTGCCACCCGCTGTTCACCATCACCGAAGAAACCGGCAGCGGCGCAGCGGGCAGCCTGCCGTGGGACGTCAGCGAATTCGTCGGCATCGACATCGCCCCGGTCGCACCGGGCCAGCATTCCAGCGAGCACGCGGTGAGCGTGGCGATGCAGGATTCCGGCGGGCCCTATGACTATCACCTGTCCCGCCATTTGCTGCGCCTGGGCCAGGAGAAGGAGCTGTCGGTGCGACGCGACCTGTTTCGCTATTACTACAGCGACGCCCACTCGGCGATCACCGCAGGCTACGACACCCGCACCGCGCTGCTGGCGTTCGGCTGCGACGCGACCCACGGTTACGAGCGCACCCACATCGACAGCCTCAATACGCTGAGCCGCCTGCTGGCCGCCTACATCTTGAGCCCGCCGGTGTTCGCCAGCGACGCCAAACCGGCCAATGCGTCGCTCGAAAGCTTCAGCCACCAGCTGGAGCATGACGCGCAGATGGAGTCCGACACCCGCGTGCCGGCGGTGGATACGCTGGTAGGCTCTCGGTAGAATCAGCGCTTTGCCATCACCGAGACCCGCCATGCTGATCCCCCACGACCAACTCGAAGCCGACACCCTGACGCGTCTGATCGAGGATTTCGTGACCCGCGACGGCACCGACAATGGTGATGACACGCCCCTGGAGACCCGCGTGCTGCGGGTCCGGCATGCGTTGAACAAAGGTCAGGCGGTGATTTTTTTCGATCTGGACAGCCAGCAGTGCCAGCTGATGCTCAAGCACGAGGTGCCGAAGGAATATTTCGAAGACTGAAAGAGTGCCGCAAGGCATGGGCGCTCCGTTGCAGAGCGGTTTTCGGGTCTAGGCGCCCGTCGATTGCGCTTCCATTTGCGCGAGTTTCGCGGCGATGCGCTTGTACACCTCGGCGCGGTGGATCTTCACGTGTTGCGGCGCATCGATCCCCAGGCGAACCTGATTGCCGGTGATGCCCAGGATCTGCACCGTGATGTCATTGCCGATGGAGAACGTCTCTCCTATTTCCCGCGTCAGTACCAGCATTTTTCCTACTCCCTTGGATGGAACCGAGGGAGCAGGTTGACCTGCCAGCAGTGGCGCTTCAATGCACCGTGATCAAATCAGTCATGCCCTTCAACGACCAAGGGCGGTGGCTGACAGACACGTCCTACAAAGCGGGCATAAGCGTCACACCGGCGCTGAAAAATCCGCATCGAGGATCGATGTTTTACCGGCAATCAGGACACCGACCAGCGCGGCCCCAGCAGAATGATCGTCGCGCCGATCACACAGAACGCCACGCCGATCCAGTCCGAAGTCAAAGGCCGCACGCGCTCGATCACGCCCAGCCAGGCAATCGAGGCGATGATGTAGATACCGCCGTAGGCGGCGTAGGCGCGCCCTGCGTAGGCGGCTTCGATGCGCGTCAGCAACAGCGCGAACAGCATCAGGCTGATCAGCGCCGGAATCACCCACAACACACTCTTGCCCTGGCGCAGCCACATCCAGAAACCATAGCAACCGGCGATTTCGAACAGGGCGGCGAGGAAGAACCAGAGGTAGTTGAGCACGGGAAACTCTCTTCAGGGTTGCGCGAAATGTGCGCGCAACCCTATCAGAATTTGCTCAACATTATGTGGGAGTGAGCTTACTCACGAAGCGGCCCGTGCTGGCATTGAATGCGAGGTGACTGTACTGAAGCCTTCGTGAGCAAGCTCACTCCCACACCCCACTCAATCTCAGGCTGAAGGCCCCAGCTCACGCCGATTTGGCCTTGGCCCGCATCCGGTCGGCCATGTGCGTCATCTCGTCGTAGATCGCCTGCGGGTTCTGCTGCTTGACCTGCCAGGCCATGCGCCCCTGCTCGTGGGGCAGGATCATGAACTCGCCCTGCTGCACCTGTGCGTGAATGTATTCGGCGATGTCGGCGGCGCTGATCGGCGAGCTTTCCAGCAGCTTGCCGACCTGGGCCTTCATCGCTGGCGTCGGGCCGCGGAAGGAGTCCAGCAGGTTGGTCTGGAAGAACGACGGACACACCACGTGCACGCCGATCTCCTGCTGGCGCAGTTCGACCAGCAGACTCTCGGACAGCGCCACCACTCCGGCCTTGGCCACGTTGTAGTTGCTCATCGCCGGGCCCTGCATCAGCGCGGCCATGGAGGCAATATTGATAATGGTGCCCTTGCTCTTTTCCAGCAACGGCAGGAACGCCTTGCAGCCCTTGACCACGCCCATGAGGTTGATCGCGATCTGCCAGTCCCAGTCCTCCAGCGACAGCTCGTCGAAGAAGCCGCCGGACGCCACACCGGCGTTGTTGACGATCACGTCGATGCCACCCAGCTTTTGCTCGCAGGCTTGTGCGAAAGCGGTCAGCTGGCTGTAGTCGCGCACATCGCAACGCTGGCTGAAACCGTCACCACCGGCCTCGCGTGCCAGTTTCAGGGTTTCTGCAAGGCCAACATCGTTGACGTCCGACAGCGCCAGCTGCCAACCGTCGCGCGCCCAGCGCAGGGCGATTTCGCGGCCCAGGCCCGATCCTGCGCCCGTGATCATGATGCGATTCTGCATAGCCAATGCCTTGTCGTTTCCGAGGAAGT
The DNA here is from genome assembly GCF_056627435.1 of Pseudomonas sp. 2. NCBI lineage: Bacteria > Pseudomonadati > Pseudomonadota > Gammaproteobacteria > Pseudomonadales > Pseudomonadaceae > Pseudomonas > Pseudomonas sp. 2. Next base: position 116,125 of record NZ_JBWXNG010000014.1, on the reverse strand, counting down.
GACCTCAGTGTAAACAGGCGCATTGTCGGACAATGCCTTCATTAGCTCGCTGAATATGCCGGGCAAACCGCTGCGTCAGATCGGTCGAACCTTTTGCTCGTGCCACAGGTCGGAATTTGCAAGCGGTTCGCCTTTTTGCCCGCCGGGCAACGACCCGAATGAAACACCCCTTCACAAGAACGAAAAGGAACTCATCATGGGTATAGGCACGATCCTGATCATCATTCTGATCCTCCTGCTGGTCGGGGGGCTTCCCGTGTTTCCACACTCCAGAAGCTGGGGGTACGGACCTTCCGGCATCATCGGTACGATTCTGGTGATCCTGTTGATATTGGTGTTGCTGGGCAGGATATGAACCATTGAACGGATGACCACCCCGTAGCAGCACGGCTTGCCGGCGGGAGCGATCTCAAGGCCGTCCCCGCCGGCAAGCCGTGCTGCTACGGATGCTGTGGCGCAGCCAGAATGCAAAACGCCCCGAACTGGTCGGGGCGTTTTGTTTTACGGGTGAAGTTCAGGAATCAGTGCGACACCGCACCGCTTGCACCCAGGCCGGTTTGGGAACGGACGAACTGTGGATAGAACAGTTCACGCTCGCCTTCGGCCGCTTTCGATTTGTCGGTCACCGAGAAGAACCAGATGCCGATGAACGCGATGATGATCGAGAAGAACGCCGGGTACTCGTACGGGAAGATCGCCTTCTCGTGATGCAGGATCTGCACCCAGATGGTCGGGCCGAGGATCATCAGGATCACCGCGCTGAGCAGGCCCATCCAGCCGCCGATCATGGCGCCACGGGTGGTCAGGTTCTTCCAGTACATCGAGAGCAGCAGCACCGGGAAGTTGCAGCTGGCCGCGATGGAGAACGCCAGGCCCACCATGAACGCGATGTTCTGGCTTTCGAAGGCAATGCCCAGCACGATGGCGACGATGGCCAGCGCGATGGTGGTGATCTTCGAAACGCGGATCTCGTCCTTCTCGTTGGCCTTGCCGGCCTTGATCACGCTGGCATACAGGTCATGAGACACCGCCGAGGCACCGGCCAGAGTCAGGCCTGCCACCACCGCCAGGATGGTTGCGAACGCCACCGCCGAGATGAAGCCCAGGAACAGCGAACCGCCCACGGCATCGGCCAGGTGCACCGCCGCCATGTTGTTGCCGCCGATCAGCGCGCCTGCTGCATCCTTGAACGCCGGGTTGGTGCTGACCAGCAGGATCGCGCCGAAACCGATGATGAAGGTCAGGATGTAGAAGTAGCCGATGAAACCGGTGGCGTAGAGCACCGACTTGCGGGCTTCCTTGGCGTCGCTCACGGTGAAGAAGCGCATCAGGATATGTGGCAGGCCAGCGGTACCGAACATCAGCGCCAGGCCCAGCGAGAACGCGGAGATCGGGTCTTTCACCAGGCCGCCCGGGCTCATGATCGCTTCACCTTTGGGGTGAACCTTGGTGGCTTCGGAGAACAGCACGTTGAAGTCGAAGTTGACGTGCTTCATCACCATCAGCGCCATGAACGACGCACCGGACAGCAGCAGCACCGCCTTGATGATCTGCACCCAGGTGGTCGCCAGCATGCCGCCGAACAGCACGTACAGGCACATCAGGATGCCTACCAGCACCACCGCCACGCTGTAGTCCAGGCCGAACAGCAGCTGGATCAACTTGCCCGCGCCGACCATCTGCGCGATCAGGTAGAAGGCCACCACCACCAGCGAACCGCAGGCGGACAGGGTACGGATTTCCTTCTGCTTGAGGCGATAGGACGCCACGTCAGCGAAGGTGTATTTACCCAGGTTGCGCAGGCGTTCGGCGATCAGGAACAGAATGATCGGCCAGCCGACGAGGAAGCCGATCGAGTAGATCAGGCCGTCGTAGCCAGAGGCGTATACCAGCGCGGAAATCCCCAGGAAGGACGCCGCCGACATGTAGTCACCGGCAATTGCCAGACCGTTCTGGAAACCGGTGATCTTGCCACCCGCCGAGTAGTAGTCGGCCGCGGTCTTGTTCTTTTTCGCTGCCCAGTAGGTGATGCACAGGGTGAACGCCACAAAGGCCACGAACATGACGATCGCGGCGATGTTCAGGGGTTGCTTCTGCACTGCACCGGTCAGGGCATCCGCCGCCATGAGTGTCGGTGCAAAGGCAGCCAGGCCCAGGATTGCGAACAGGCGGCTCATTGTTGTGCCTCCTTCAGGATCGCGTTGTTCAGCTCATCGAATTCGCCGTTGGCGCGGCGCACATAGATGGCGGTCAACACGAACGCGGAAAGAATCAGCCCGACGCCGATCGGCATTCCCCAGGTGATGGATGATGTGGCGCTGAGTTTGGCGCCCAGAATCTGAGGCCCGTACGCAATCAAAAGGATGAATGCGGCATAGAGCCCAAGCATGATCGCCGAGAGAATCCAGGCGAATCGTTCCCTTTTCGAGACCAGCTCCTTGAAGCGGGGGCTGTTCTGAATCGAGAGGTAAATGCTGTCGTTCATTGTTTTTGTCCTCGCAGCACAGATGGATGTCACGTCATCAACTTTAGCCCGCTCTGGGGGGGACTCCAGACGACCTTAGTATTAGAACGACATTAGTTGTTACAGGTAGGGGGGCGGGATTGTTGGGGGGCGTGGAGGTGGTGGTAAAAGTGGAGGCATGTTTGGCGGGAGTGGCGTCACGATCAAGAGCGCTCTTCCTAACGTCAGATCTGTTTCGACTTCGTCGAGTTACTTGGAAAAGACCCCCAAGTAACCAAGGGGTCTTGCTCCTGGTTGGGGTCTGACTTCGTCAGACTTCCTTCATTCCGGTCCCGCTCCGTGGGCCGCGCGGCATCCTGCCGCTTGGCCCACTGCGCGAGACCTCCATTCAGCCTGCACCCAAGTCGCGTTTTGTGGCGTCTGGGCTATCGCGCTAGAAGATCAAGATCAAGATCAAGATCAAAAGCACAAAACCAATCTCGTAGCAGCCGGGCTTGCCCGCGGGTCGCCCTCGAGATCGCCCCGCCGGCAAGCCGTGCTGCTACGGTCGGGGTTTAACCCGTGATTTTGCTTTTGGCTTTTGATCTTCGTGCGCAAATTTCCCAGACGACGCAAAACGCGACTTGGGTGCAGGCTGAACGCAGGTCTCGCGCAGTGGGTCGAGCGGCATGGATGCCGCGAGAGGCGCGTGGGCCATGGATGGCCCTTTCGCGCCGGGCCCACGGAGCGGGACCGGAGTGAAGGAACCTCGACGAAGTCGAGGCCAAACCAGGAGCAGGACCCCTTGGTTACTTGGGGGTCTTTTCCAAGTAACTCGGCGAAGCCGAAACAGGTCTGGCGTTAGCCAGAACGCCTTTGATCTTGATCTTGATCTTGATCTTGATCTTGATCTTGAAGATTTACAGGACCAAAACCAAAAAACCGCCCAACGATCTCTCGCAAGGCGGCTCTTAAAAAAACGAACAGGTCAGCGCAGCTTATTTACCCGTCCACTCCTTCACACGCTCAGGATGCTTGGCCACCCAATCCTTGGCCGCCTGCTCAGGCTTGGCGCCGTCCTGGATCGCCAGCATCACCTCACCGATCTCATCCTTGCTCGACCACTGGAACTTCTTCAGGAAATCCGCAACATCCGGCGCCTTCTTGGCCAGGTCCAGGCTGCCGATGTTATCCACCGTCTCAGCCGCACCATAAACACCCTTCGGATCTTCCAGGAACTTCAGCTTCCACTTGGCGAACATCCAGTGCGGCACCCAGCCGGTCACCGCGATGGACTCCTTCTTGTTCTCCGCGCGGGTCAGCTCCGCGATCATGCCCGCACCGGAACTGGCCTGCAGCTTGTAACCGGTCAGGTCGTAATCCTTGATCGCCTGGTCGGTCTTGATCATCACACCGGAACCGGCATCGATCCCGACGATCTTCTTCTTGAACGACTCATCGGTCTTCAGATCCGCCACCGAGTTGGCCTTCACATACTCAGGCACGATCAGACCGATCTTCGCGTCCTTGAAGTTCGGACCGTAGTCGGTGACCTTGTCCTTGTTCTTGGCCCAGTACTCGCCATGGGTCACCGGCAGCCAGGCCGAGAGCATCATGTCGAGTTTGCCGGTGGCCACGCCCTGCCACATGATCCCGGCAGCCACGGCCTGCAGCTTCACCGGGTAACCGAGTTTCTGTTGAATCACTTCGGCGGCCACGTTGGTGGTCGCCACGCTGTCGGACCAGCCATCCACATAGCCGATGCTCAGCTCGGGCTTGTCGGCGGCGAATGCCAGCGTAGAGCTGATAGCGAGGGCCAGAGCGGCACTTGCACCCAGGATATTTCGAATCTTCATCGTTACTTCCCCGGTAGTCTGAACCCGACAGTGGTCAGGTCACGTTAACGTTGTTTTTAAGCCCGCGACGCCTGCCCGAATTCGGCGCATCGCCCGGCTTTCACGCTTCAACCACTTGCCTGCGCAGTCGCACTCGCTGCGTTGACGCACCGATCATCAACCCCCACCCGCCTTGTGCCTTTCCTCTTAGCGACACTCAGGCAACGGGAAACGACATCACTGGGCCATCAGCGACAGACAGGTCGTAAAAGCGGGTGCAGTCCGTCCGAAAATTGCATGCATGAACGTCAGCACCAAGCTGCAAGCTTCAAGTGGCAAGAAAAAGCGGGCCAGGAAACGCTGCCTTGCGCGACGTATCCGAGAAACGAGAGATGAAACACATTGTGTTACCGATGCGGGGATTGCCCATCAGAATCCGGGTAACACGGAAACAGAATCGCTGAAGAAACCCCTTCCCGAAAAGAGCAAAAAATTTTAAGCCATTGATTTTAAAGGGTTTTAAAAAGTTGGCACGCCACCTGCTATATCTCTGGCATAACAAAAACAAAAAATTGTGAAAACCCAATAAAAACAAGATGAATCGGCTCTGACATAACAAGAACAACGGTACAGAGACGCAGCCAACTGATTTTTTTGGAGTAGATGTGCTTTACAGAGGCCTTGGCCTCACAGCCCTACAGAGAACAATAAAACTGCTTCAAGGCAGCGTCCGAACGGGTTGGGTCCATCGCGATAGCGAAGCGGACCAAAGCAGATAAGCGCTCAAAAAAATACGTTTGCTCTTGTGTCCCGGATGGGGACCGCCAAAACGCTGTGAAGGGACCGGTTGCCAAAAACAACAACAGACCGCCCTAGAACAATAAAAAAGAGCACGTGCAACGATTTAAAGGGGAGCCTCGGCTCCCCTTTATGCTGTCTGGCGTTTGAACAGCCCGTTCTGCTCCCACCTTCCCCGTAGCAGAACGGCTTGCCGGCGAGGCGGTGTACCTGAGACGAAGATGTCGACTGACACACCGCCCCGCCGGCAAGCCGTGCTGCTACGGACCGAGCCAAAACCCAATCTGTCGCACATAAAAAGCACAAGCTGACACGCCAGCAGAGCCAGAACGTGTATTGTCGCCTAGGGTTTACAGGGGTGAACAACGACTCATGCACAAATGCCACTACGGCACTTTTCGCACATCCCCTGTGTCATAGCCTGCGTATCTCAACAGCACTTCTTCCCAAGGGATTCAGTCATGCTTCGTTTTTTACGCCTCGCCGCCCTGTCTGGCGGCCTGTTCTTGAGTGCGTCCGTGATGGCGGTCGACGTCGATCCGTCCAGCTATGGCTACCCTCTGACCAACCCGTTTGAAGCGACCATCGCCACGACCCCACCCGATCTGCGCGCCAAGGTGCCTGAAGACGCCGACATCAATCAGGACGACTACAGCCTGACCCTGCGCCCGGACCGTGAATTCACCCTGCCGGACAATTTCTGGGCGGTGAAGAAGCTGCGCTATCGCCTGGCCAAACAGGACAAGCCCGCGCCGCTGATCTTTCTGATCGCCGGCACCGGCGCGCCCTACAACAGCACCCTCAACGAATACCTCAAGCGCCTGTACTACGGAGCCGGGTATAACGTCGTACAGCTCTCTTCGCCCACCAGCTACGACTTCATGAGCGCCGCCTCACGCTTCGCCACGCCGGGCGTGACCAGCGAAGACGCCGAAGATCTTTACCGGGTGATGCAGGCCATTCGTGCCCAGCAGAGCAAGCTGCAGGTCACCGAGTATTACCTCAGCGGCTACAGCCTCGGCGCGCTGGACGCGGCCTTCGTCAGCAAGCTGGACGAGACCCGCCGCAGTTTCAACTTCAAGAAAGTGCTGCTGATCAACCCGCCGGTGAACCTCTACACCTCGATCACCAACCTGGACAAAATGGTCCAGACCGAGGTGAAGGGCATCACCAACAGCACCACCTTTTATGAACTGGTCTTGCAGAAGCTGACCCGCTACTTCCGCGAAAAAGGCTACATCGACCTCAACGACGCGCTGCTCTATGACTTCCAGCAGTCCAAGCAGCACCTGTCCAACGAGCAGATGGCGATGCTGATCGGCACCTCGTTCCGCTTCTCGGCGGCCGACATCGCCTTCACCTCCGACCTGATCAACCGCCGCGGCCTGATCACGCCACCCAAGACGCCGATCAGCGAGGGCACCAGCCTCACGCCGTTCCTCAAGCGCGCCTTGCAATGCGACTTCGACTGCTACGTGACCGAACAGGTGATCCCGATGTGGCGTGCCCGCACCGACGGTGGCAGCCTGCTGCAACTGGTCGACCAGGTCAGCCTGTACGCGCTCAAGGATTACCTGACCAACAGCAAGAAGATCGCCGTCATGCACAACGCCGACGACGTGATCCTGGGCCCGGGCGACCTGGGTTTCCTGCGCAAGACCTTTGGCGATCGCCTGACCGTTTATCCGTATGGCGGTCATTGCGGCAACATGAACTATCGCGTCAACAGCGACGCCATGCTGGAGTTCTTCCGTGGCTAAACATCTTTTGCTGACCGGCGCGCTGCTGTGCGCCGGTGCCGTTGCCGGCATCGCCCAGGCCGCCGATGCGCCTATCGTTTCCCAGGCAGCTCCCGTCAAGCGCGTCGACAACCCGGACGGCTTCACCGAGCCGTTGAAGTCGCTGAAATTCAACCCGGGGCTGGACCAGCAGGAGTTCGAGCGCTCGACGCTCAACGCGCTGAACGTCTATGACCCGCTGGAATCCTGGAACCGCCGCGTCTACCACTTCAACTACCGCTTCGACGAGTGGGTGTTCCTGCCGGTGGTCGACGGTTACAAATACATCACACCGAGCTTCCTGCGCACCGGCGTGAGCAACTTCTTCAGCAACCTGGGCGATGTGCCGAACCTGCTCAACAGCCTGTTGCAGTTCAAGGGCAAGCGCTCGATGGAAGTCACCGGGCGCCTGCTGATCAACACCACGCTGGGCATCGCCGGGCTGTGGGACCCGGCAACCAAGATGGGCCTGCCCAAGCAGACCGAAGACTTTGGCCAGACCCTGGGCTTCTACGGCGTACCTGCCGGGCCGTATTTCGTCCTGCCGATCCTGGGCCCGTCGAACTTCCGCGACACCGGTGGCCTGGCGTTCGACTTCGCGGCCGAATCGCAGATCAACTTCCTGAACGTCTCGCAGGTCAGCGAGGACCACCCTGAGCTGTACCTGCTGCGCGCCATCGACAAGCGCTACACCACCAGCTTCCGCTACGGGCAGATGGATTCGCCGTTCGAGTATGAGAAGGTGCGGTACGTGTACACCGAAGCGCGCAAGTTGCAGATTGCCGAATGATGCAAAACCTGTAGGAGCGAATTTATTCGCGAACAATGGATCAGGCGACGAGGATGCATCGCCTGGTCGATTTTCGCGAATAAATTCGCTCCTACAGCAAATCGTATAAACATCGAAACTCTTGATGGATACCCCGCAAAAATCCCACCCATCTATCGCATAAACACGCATACCATAGGCGCCATTCCACCTGTTCTGCCGTGAGGCCCCTATGACTCAGTTACGCAAAGTCCTGTCGATCCAAGCCGGTCAACCCACTTCCGATGGCGCGGGCGTCAAGCTGACCCGGGTGTTCGGCGGCCCCGGCGTCGAGGCGTTCGATCCGTTCCTGATGCTCGATGAATTCGGCTCCGACAAGCCCGACGACTACATCGCCGGTTTCCCGCCCCACCCTCATCGCGGTTTCGAAACCGTGACCTACATGCTCGAAGGCCGCATGCGCCACGAAGACCACATGGGCAACGTCGGCCTGTTGCAAGGCGGCGGCGTGCAGTGGATGACCGCCGCGCGCGGGGTGATCCACAGCGAAATGCCCGAGCAGGAAGAAGGCGTGATGCGCGGCTTCCAACTGTGGCTGAACCTGCCGGGCAAATCGAAGATGGGTCCGGCCGGCTACGACGACATCCAGCCTGAGCGCATTCCGCGCATCACCACGAAAGACGGCATCGATGTGGTGGTGATCGCCGGCCAGTTCGACGACGGCCAGACGCAACAGGCCGGCGCGGTGCAGCGTCCCGACACCGAGCCGCAGTACTTCGACCTGCACCTGCCTGCAGGCAAGAGCATCAGCCCGAAAGTGCCGGACGGCCATCGCGTGCTGCTGTACGTGTACGAAGGCGAGATCGAAGTGGCGGGCCAGCCGCAGAAGGTTGCGGCGAGCCGCCTGGTGCGGTTGTCCGAGCACGGCGAGATCAGTATCAGCACCCGCAATGGCTCCCGGGTGCTGTTGATTGCCGGCAAGCCGCTGGGCGAGCCGATCGTGCAATACGGCCCGTTCGTGATGAACAGCCGCGAAGAGATCGAACAGGCGCTGCGCGATTTTCGGGATGACAAGCTGACTGACTGAAAAGCGCGACCCCGCGAGCTTCAAACCTGTGGGAGCCGGCTTGCTGGCGAATGCAGTGTGTCATTCAACTTCGTTGTGTCTGACCTGACGCATTCGCCAGCAAGCCGGCTCCCACAATGATTTGCGGTGCACGCACAAACGTTATTGCACCCGCAAAAACCCCATCAACTGCTCCCGCTGGGCCAGCGCATCGCGGCGGCCCAGTTCGATCAGCTCGCTGCAATACCCCGATTCGAACAACAGATAGCTCAGCACCCCTGCCCCGCTGGTCTTGGTCGCGCCCGGGCCGCGCAGGAAAGTGCGCAGCGCCGGCGGCAGTTCGCGGCGGTGGCGGGCGGCGATTTCGTCGAGGGGCTGGCTGGGGGAAATCACCAGCACTTCCACCGGCGCCAGTGATTGCGCAGGCGTCGGTTGCTCCGACACCTGCGGCGACGGCTCGGGCGGCACCGGCAACATGCGGCTGAGCAGGTTCAGGCGCTCCAGCAGCTCGATGTCGCTTTCCAGGCTGTCGATGAAGGTGCTGTTGAGCATGTGCCCGCCGATCTGCGCCAGGCTCGGCTGTGCGCCGCTCACCGCGCGCTGTACCGGCACATTGGCGCCCGGCCCGCGCGGGTTGCCGCTGACGCCCACCACCAGCACCCGATTGGCGCCCAGATGCAGCGCCGGGCTGATCGGCGCGGACTGACGCACCGCGCCATCACCGAAATATTCGTGCTCCAGTTTCACCGGCGCGAACAGCAGCGGAATCGCCGAACTGGCGAGCAGATGATCGACGGTCAGACGGGTCGGCAGGCCGATCCGCCGATGCCGCAACCAGGAATCGATGGTGCCCTTTCCCTGATAGAAGGTCACGGCCTGCCCCGACTCATAGCCGAAGGCCGTGACCGCCACCGCGCGCAGATGGCGGCTCTCGATGGCCTCCTCGATGCCATCCAGGTTCAGCCGTTCGGTGAGCAAATCCTTCAACGGCGAGCTGTTGAGCAGCGCCACCGGCACCTGTTTGCGACCGATGCCCAACAGGCTGCGCCCGAAGAATCGCGAGGCCTGGCGAATCACCCCGGCCCAGTCGCTGCGCAATACCTGATGGCTGCGAAAGCTCTGCCAGAAGTCGGTCAGTTCGTGAATGGCGGTACGAAACTGCGCGGCGCCACTGGCCAGTTTCACTGCATTGATGGCGCCAGCGGAGGTGCCGACGATCACCGGGAACGGGTTTTTCGCGCCGATCGGCAAGAGGTCGGCGATGCCCGCCAGCACCCCGACCTGATAGGCGGCCCGGGCGCCGCCGCCCGAAAGGATCAACCCGGTGACCGGCTCGGTGCCGACCGGAACCTGTGAAGCGCTGTTGACTGTTTGTTGTTCGATGGCGCTTGTGGTCATGGGCTCAGCTCATTAATTCAGCCACGCTTCTTATACAGCTTCGGCTCCCCCGGCGGGCGACTCTTGAAACGCCGGTGGGCCCACAGGTACTGCTCGGGGCATTCGGTGACCGCGCGCTCGACCCACTGGTTGATGCGGATGCAGTCGGCCTCGTCGCTCTCGCCGGGGAAGTCGGTCAGCGGCGGATGCAAAATCAGCTGATAACCTCTGCCGTCGTCCAGGCGCCGCTGGGTGAACGGCACCACGATGGCGCGGCCCAGGCTGGCGAACTTGCTGGTGGCCGGCACGGTGGCCGCCTGAATGCCGAACAGTGGCACGAAAATGCTCTGCTTGGCGCCGTAGTCCTGATCCGGCGCGTACCAGATGGCGCGCCCCTTGCGCAGTTGCTTGATCATGCCGCGCACGTCTTCGCGCTCAACGGCGATCGAGTCCAGATTGTGGCGCTCGCGGCCCCGGCGCTGGACGAAGTCGAACAGCGCGTTCTTGTGCTCGCGGTACATGCCGTCGATGGTGTGCTTTTGCCCGAGCAGGGCGGCGCCGATTTCGAGGGTGGTGAAGTGTAGCGCCATCAGGATCACGCCCTGCCCTTCGCCTTGAGCTTTCTGCAGATGTTCCAGGCCCTGAATATGCGCCAGCCTGGCCAGACGCGCCGGGCTCCACCACCAGCTCATGGCCATCTCGAAAAAAGCCACGCCTGTGGAGGCGAAGTTTTCCTTGAGCAGGCGCTTGCGCTCGGCCTTGGAGTACTGCGGGAAACACAGCTCCAGGTTGCGCTTGGCGATGATCCGGCGGTCCGTGGCGAAGTAATACATGATCGCGCCCAGGGTGCGGCCGATCGCGACCAGCGCGCGAAACGGCAACTGCACCACCAGCCACAGCAGCGCCAGGCCCAGCCACAGCGGCCAGTAGCGGGGGTGAAGAAATCGGGCTTGAAAACGCGGGCGATCCATTACAGCTTCCATCGGGACAAAGGCGGGCATTCTACATCGGAAAGCCGGCCTCGGTGACCTCGCATCCGCACTTGGGCATTGCGCCTCCCTTGCGGCTGGCGGGCGTTCTCGTTATAAGTCTCGGCACTTTTAGCGACAAGCCGCTGTATGCCGACATGAGCCAAATCGAATTGCAAGACACCGATCCCGTGTTCCAGCTGAAGGGCAGCATGCTGGCCATCACCGTGCTGGAACTGGGCCGCAACAACCTCGAAGCCCTGGATCGTCAACTGGCGGCCAAAGTCGCCCAGGCGCCGAACTTCTTCAGCAACACCCCGCTGGTGCTGGCGCTGGACAAACTGCCACCCAACGAGGGCGCAGTCGATCTGCCGGGCATGATGCGCGTCTGCCGTCAGCACGGCCTGCGCACCCTGGCCATTCGCGCCAACCGTATCGAAGACATCGCCGCCGCCATCGCCATCGACCTGCCCGTTTTGCCACCATCGGGTGCGCGGGAACGGCCGCTCGATCCGACGGAAGGCGAGGTGAAGAAAAAGCCCGAAGTGATCGAAAAACCGCCTGAGCCGTTGATCAAGCCGACCAAGATAATCACGGCTCCGGTGCGTGGCGGCCAGCAGATTTACGCGCAGGGTTCTGACCTGGTGGTGATTTCCTCGGTCAGCCCCGGTGCGGAACTTCTCGCCGATGGCAACATCCATGTTTACGGCCCCATGCGGGGTCGGGCCCTGGCGGGGATCAAAGGCGACACCAAAGCGCGGATTTTCTGCCAGCAGATGGTCGCCGAACTGATCTCCATCGCAGGCCAGTACAAGGTTTCCGAAGACCTGCGCAGGGATCCACTGTGGGGGGCCGGGGTACAGGTCAGTCTGTCCGGCGACGTGTTGAACATCACCCGTCTTTAACGGATACTGCGCCATTTTCCAAGCAACGCAGATTCGTGGCGAATTCGAGGCAAAGGACGTAGGAAATTCGGGGAAACAGCGGTTTTCTCGGTCAGGGACGCTTTAACCGGCTCCACGTTTCCATCTTTGCTCATTCGCGGCGACTCGGGCGGGGCTATTCAGGGACTTCATGAGTCCTGTTTTCCTCTAGGGGTGATACACCTTGGCCAAGATTCTCGTGGTTACATCCGGCAAGGGTGGTGTGGGCAAGACCACCACCAGCGCCGCTATCGGTACCGGCCTCGCACTGCGCGGCCACAAGACAGTCATCGTCGACTTCGACGTCGGTCTGCGTAACCTGGACCTGATCATGGGTTGCGAGCGTCGCGTGGTGTACGACTTCGTCAACGTGGTCAACGGCGAAGCCAACCTCAAGCAGGCCCTGATCAAAGACAAGAAGATCGAGAACCTGTACGTGCTGGCCGCCAGCCAGACCCGTGACAAGGATGCGCTGACCCAGGAAGGCGTGGAAAAGGTCCTGACCGAGCTCAAGGCAGAATTCGAATACGTGGTCTGCGACTCGCCGGCCGGTATCGAGAAAGGCGCTCACCTGGCGATGTATTTCGCCGACGAGGCCATCGTCGTGACCAACCCTGAAGTCTCTTCCGTGCGTGACTCGGACCGCATGCTGGGCCTGCTGGCCAGCAAATCGCGCCGCGCCGAAAACGGCGAAGACCCGATCAAGGAACACCTGCTGATCACCCGCTACCACCCGGAGCGCGTGAGCAAGGGCGAAATGCTGGGCGTTGAAGACGTCAAGGAAATCCTGGCTGTGACGCTGCTCGGCGTCATCCCGGAATCCCAGGCCGTTCTCAAGGCTTCCAACCAGGGCGTGCCGGTCATCCTCGATGACCAGAGCGATGCCGGCCAGGCCTACAGCGACACCGTAGACCGTCTGCTGGGCAAAGATCGCGAGCACCGCTTCCTGGACGTACAGAAAAAAGGATTTTTCGAACGCCTGTTCGGGGGTAACTAATGAATATTTTTGACTTCTTTCGTGCCAACAAAAAGCCCAGTACCGCGTCGGTTGCGAAAGAGCGTCTACAGATCATCGTGGCGCACGAACGCGGCCAACGCAGTACCCCGGATTACCTGCCTGCCTTGCAGAAGGAACTGGTCGAAGTGATCCGTAAATACGTCCAGATCGAGGACGACAAAGTGCAGGTTGCCCTGGATAACGAGGGCAGCTATTCGATTCTGGAACTCAACATCACCCTGCCTGATCGTTGATTCAAGAGACGTCGCCACGGCGGCTCGTTGGTCCGGACCCTTTGCGGGGGCCGGGCGAGCGAGCCGCCGTTGGCGTTTGTAACGAGAGTGTTTGATGCCGCTGTCCAACGTACAGATTCTTCATCAGGACGATGCCGTCCTGGTGATCAACAAGCCGACCCTGCTGCTCTCGGTGCCCGGCCGCGCCGACGACAACAAGGACTGCCTGATCACGCGCCTGCAGGAAAACGGCTACCCGGACGCGCTGATCGTGCACCGTCTGGACTGGGAAACTTCCGGGATCATCCTGCTGGCGCGCAACGCCGATGTGCACCGCGAGCTGTCCCGGCAGTTTCATGACCGGGAAACGGAAAAGGCCTACACCGCGCTGGCCTGGGGCCAACCGGCGCTGGACAGCGGCAGCATCGACCTGCCCCTGCGTTACGACCCGCCGACCAAACCCCGGCATGTGGTCGATCACGAATTCGGCAAACACGCGCTGACCTTCTGGAAGGTGCTTGAGCGTCACGACACCCACTGCCGGGTCGAACTGACACCGATCACCGGCCGCTCGCACCAGTTGCGCGTGCACATGCTGTCGATCGGGCATCCACTGCTGGGCGATGGGCTGTATGCACATCCTGAGGCGCTGGCGGCGTATCCGCGGCTGTGCCTGCACGCGAGCATGCTGACCTTTACGCATCCGGTGAGCAAAGAGCGGATGCGGATTGAGTGTGCGGCGCCGTTTTAACGCTTGGGTTTAAGGTGTTGGCCTCAAAGTATTGGCTTTAAATCATTACTCTGATGCCTTTCAGGCCTATTCGCCAGCAAGCTGACTCCCACATTTGCTTAAACGTGCCATGGCCTGATGGATCTCCTAGTCCGCCCAAAAGCCCGGCACCAAAGCGGACATGGAGATCCATCAGACAGCGGTACGTTGCAAAAAATGTGGGAGCCAGCTTGCTGGCGAATAGGCCTGAAAGGCATCAAAGTAAGAATCTCAAGCCAACCCTATAAACAACCCAACCTTTGCGCCCCCCCCACTCGCCCCTGCCTGAATACAGCGGTAAACTCCCCGCCATTGCCGTCTGGAGTCACTTATGCGAGAAGAGTTGAACCAAGGCCTGATCGATTTCCTCAAGGCCTCTCCCACCCCGTTTCACGCCACCGCAAGCCTGGTGCAGCGTCTGGAAGGCGCCGGTTACCAGCGTCTGGACGAGCGCGAGCCCTGGCACACCGAAGCCGGTGGCCGCTACTACGTCACCCGCAACGACTCCTCCATCGTCGCCTTCAAACTGGGCCGTCTGTCGCCGCTGATCGGTGGCATTCGTCTGGTCGGCGCCCACACCGACAGCCCGTGCCTGCGGGTCAAGCCGCAGCCTGAACTGCAGCGCCAGGGCTTCTGGCAGCTGGGCGTGGAAGTCTATGGCGGCGCCCTGCTCGCCCCGTGGTTCGACCGCGACCTGTCGCTGGCCGGGCGCGTGACCTTCCGCCGTGACGGCAAGGTCGAAAGCCAGTTGATCGATTTCAAACTGCCGATCGCGATCATCCCCAACCTGGCCATCCACCTGAACCGCACCGTCAACGAAGGCTGGGCGATCAACCCGCAGAACGAACTGCCGCCGATTCTCGCCCAGGTCGCCGGAGACGAGCGCCCGGATTTCCGCGCCCTGCTCACCGACCAACTGGCCCGCGAGCACGGCCTGAACGCCGACGTGGTGCTCGATTACGAGCTGAGCTTCTACGACACCCAGAGCGCAGCGGTCATCGGCCTGAACGGCGAGTTCATCGCCGGCGCCCGGCTGGACAATCTGCTGTCGTGCTTCGCCGGCCTGCAAGCCCTGCTCAATGCCGATGGCGACGAGACCTGCCTGCTGATCTGCACCGACCACGAAGAAGTGGGCTCGACCTCCGCCTGCGGCGCCGATGGCCCGATGCTGGAACAAGTGCTGCAACGCCTGCTGCCTGAAGGCGACGACTATGTGCGCACTGTGCAGAAGTCGCTGCTGATTTCCGCCGACAACGCCCACGGCGTGCATCCTAACTACGCAGAAAAACACGACGGCAACCACGGCCCGAAACTCAATGCGGGCCCGGTGATCAAGGTCAACAACAATCAGCGCTACGCCACCAACAGCGAGACCGCCGGTTTCTTCCGTCATCTGTGCATGGCCGAAGAGGTGCCGGTGCAGAGCTTCGTGGTGCGCAGCGACATGGCCTGCGGCTCGACCATCGGCCCGATCACCGCAGGCCACCTGGGCGTGCGCACGGTGGACATCGGCCTGCCGACCTTCGCCATGCACTCGATCCGTGAACTGGCTGGCAGCCAAGACCTGGCGCATCTGGTAAAAGTGTTGACCGCGTTCTATGCCAGTGCCGAATTGCCGTAAGGCATTGATGATCCCGTAGCAGTCCGGCTTGCCGGCGGGGCGGTGGGTCAGCGCTGAATATGTTGACTGACACTCCGCTCCCGCCGGCAAGCCGTGCTGCTACGGGGGCGATGTCCATGCCAGCATGCGTGGTGTCGGTTTGACGATGTACATGCCGACGTCTGCTGTGTCGACATGACGATGTCTACAATCAAAAAGCCCTGCCGATTCGAGGTTGACTGCCCGGTGACTGTCCCTTCCCGCTTCTGTGTTCTCTCGCGTCTGCTGCTGATCTGCCTGCTTGCGCTGTTCCCGTTCGCCCTGACTCAGGCCGCTGGCCTGCCGAGCCTGTTGGGCGGCCAGAAAGCCCAGCCCCAGGCGCAGGAGCCGCTGGGCCAGTCGCTGGACGAAGTGATCACCTCGCTGGAAAACGATCAGCAGCGGGCCAAGTTGCTGGAGGACCTGAAGAAGCTGCGCGACGCCACCAAGAAGGCCCAGCCCAATGCCGAGCAAGGCGTGCTGGGCTTGATTGGCAGCACGCTGTCGGAATTCGAGAAACAGTTCACCGGCGATGACAGCCCGCTGAGCCGCTGGGGCTTCGAGATCGAGCAGGCCGAGCAGGAGCTGATGACCCTGATGCTGCCGGCCAACCAGTGGTGGCCTATCATCTTCAGCTTCGCGGTGGTACTCGCGCTGTGGAGCCTGCTGGCTTCGGCGCTGATCTGGCTCAGCCATCGGGTGCGGGTGCGCTTCGGTTTGTCTGAAGAATTGCCGCAACACCCGCGCCCCACCGACATGCTGCGGTTTGCCCTGCGCAAACTCGGCCCCTGGCTGATCGCGCTGGTGATCACCATCTACCTGAGCTACTCGCTGCCGCCGTCGCTGGGCCGCGATCTGGCGATGGTGCTCGCCTACGCGCTGGTGGTCGGTACGTTGTTCTCGGCCATCTGCGTGATCGCCTTTTCCCTGCTCGATGGCCCGCATCGCCATCAGGCGCTGTACATCCTGCGTCATCAGGCATTCAGGCCGCTGTGGTGGATCGGCAGCTTTGCCGCCTTCGGCGAGGCCTTGAGCGATCCGCGACTGGTCGCCAGCCTGGGTGTGCACCTGGCCCACACCGCCGCGACCTTGGCCAATGTCATGGCGGCGCTATCCACCGGGCTGTTCGTGATTCGTTTCCGCCGGCCTATCGCCCACCTGATCCGCAACCAGCCGCTGAACCGTCGCTTGAAGCGTCGCGCCTTGAGCGACACCATCGAGATTCTCGGCAGCTTCTGGTTTCTCCCGGCACTGGCGCTGGTGGGCGTGTCGCTGTTCGCCACGTTCTTCTCGGCAGGTGACACCAGCACCGCGCTGCGTCAGTCGCTGATCTGCACCGTGCTGCTGGTGTTGTGCATGGTGATCAACGGCCTGGTACGCAGGCATTCACAGAAGCCGGCCCACGGCCACAAACGCCATGCGCTGTACTCGGATCGGCTGAAAAGCTTCTTCTACACCGTGCTCCACCTGCTGGTGTGGCTGGTTTTCATCGAGCTGGGTCTGCGGGTCTGGGGCCTGTCGCTGATCCGCTTCGCCGAGGGCGACGGCCATGACATCAGCGTGCGGGTGATTGGCCTCGCCACCACGCTGATGTTCGCCTGGCTGATCTGGATTCTCGCCGACACGGCCATCCATCACGCCCTCACCCGCTCGCGCAAGGGCCTGGCCAACGCCCGCGCGCAGACCATGATGCCGCTGATCCGCAACGTGCTGTTCGTGACCATTTTCATCATCGCGGTGATCGTCGCGCTGGCCAACATGGGCATGAACGTCACGCCGCTGCTGGCCGGTGCCGGTGTGATCGGCCTGGCCATCGGTTTCGGTGCGCAGTCGCTGGTGGCGGACCTGATCACGGGCCTGTTCATCATCATCGAAGACTCGCTGGCCATCGACGACTACGTCGACGTCGGCGGGCACCTGGGCACGGTCGAAGGCCTGACCATCCGCACCGTACGCCTGCGCGACATCGACGGCATCGTGCACACCATCCCGTTCAGCGAGATCAAGAGCATCCAGAACTACTCGCGGGAATTCGGCTATTCGATCTTCCGCATCGCGATTCCGTCGAGCATGAACATCGACGACGCCTTGAAGATGATCCGCGACGTCGGCCAGAAAATGCGCACCGACCCGCTGCAACGGCGCAACATCTGGTCGCCGCTGGAGATTCAGGGCGTGGAGAGTTTCGACTCGGGCAACGCCATCCTTCGCGCCCGCTTCAAGACCGCGCCGATCAAGCAGTGGGAAGTGTCCCGGGCGTTCAACCTGGCGCTCAAACGCTACATGGATGAAGCCGGCATGGACCTGGCCACCCCGCGTCTGAACGTGCAGGTGAGCACCAGCGGCGGGAGCGTGAGTGAGGTGCGCGGCAAGAAAGGCGATTCCGCGAATAGTTGATTCAAACCATCAAACATCCGCCACGATCGCGCTCACATGAATCGCATCGTGGCGCCAATACTCCAGATCGCAATCGATCAGCCGGCCACGCTGGTCATGGTTGACCCGGGCGATGCGCAAGCCCGGGCTGCCGATCGACACCTTCAGCGCCGCAGCCGCTTCCACCGGTAATGCGGTGGGCACCATCTCGAAACGCACCTGCCCGTAACGAATGTCGTAATGCCGGGCATACAGCTCGGTCAGCGACTGATTCAGGTCGAAATCCAGGATCTGCGGAAAGAACTCGGGGTTCAGGTAGTGCTCGACGTACAGCACCAGCCGCTCGTCGATGCGCCGCACGCGGCAGATCTGGATCACGCTCGACAGCGCAGGCAGTTGCAGCAATTCGCAGATCGCCGCTGAAGCAGGCTGCAAGCGCGCGGAAATCACCTGAGTGGCCGGCACCCGGCCCTGCGCCTCAACCATGGCGTGAAAGTGGCTGCGGCGCATCAGGTCGTAGGCCAGGCGTGGCGGCGAGATGAACCAGCCGCGGCGTTCCTCACGATAGATCAGCCCCCGAGCCTCAAGCTGCACCAGCGCCTCACGCAATGTAATGCGCGTGGTGTCGAATACTTCACTGAGCTTGCGTTCGGCGGGCAGCTTGCTGCCGGGCGGCAGCAGGCCATGCTCGATCTGCTCCTGCAGGGCATTGCAGATCGTCGTCACCGCTCGAGGCACTTCCTGGCGCATTGCGTTACCTATCTGGACTAGACCAGCACTGTATGAGGGCAAAACCCAACACTCCAAGGCCGGTTTCAATGCCATTGAGCGTAGGCAGCCTAGATGACTGTTACGTGACAATCCAGCGCGATGTGCTTGAAAAATAACCCAATAAAAAGAAATTAGCCTTTTCATATCAGTCACTTGGCCATGGTCTACGCTTACTTCACAGCGTCCGCCTGCGCCACACGGTACATAAGCAAAAGCCAGTCCAGACACGAAAGTGTCATGAGACTCGCCTAACTTGGCTCAGGTATTGCTGATCTAGACCAACCCAATCGCACCGAGCACTTAGGCGACCCTTTCTGAATAAACGTCGCCAAGTCCAAGACCAAAGGAGCTTCGAATGAAACACCTTTTGCTGGCATCACTTCTGGGTTCGGCCATCGCGCTGAGCACCTCGGCCATGGCCGCTGACACCGATCTAAAGACCCTGGAAGCCGCGGCCAAGACCGAAGGCGCGATCAACAGTGTGGGCATGCCCGACGATTGGGCGAACTGGAAAGGCACCTGGACCGACCTCACCGCCAAGTACGGCCTGGTGCACATGGACACCGACATGAGCTCGGCCCAGGAAGTGGCGAAGTTCGACGCGGAAAAAGACAATGCCAGCGCCGACATCGGTGACGTGGGCGCCGCCTTCGGCCCGATCGCCGTGGCCAAGGGCGTGACCCAGCCGTACAAGCCGACCACCTGGGACAAGGTGCCGGACTGGGCCAAGGACAAGGACGGCCACTGGGCGCTGGCCTACACCGGCACCATCGCGTTCATCGTCAACAAGAAGCTGCTGCACGGCTCCGACGTGCCGACCAAATGGGCTGACCTGAAAAACGGCAAGTACAAGGTCACCATCGGTGACGTGGGCACTGCGGCACAGGCAGCCAACGGCGTACTGGCGGCGGCCATCGCCATGAAAGGCGACGAAACCAACATTCAGCCGGGCCTGGAACTGTTCACCGAGCTGGCCAAGCAAAAACGCCTGGGCATCAACAACCCGACCATCCAGACCATGGAAAAGGGTGAAGTGGAAGTCGGCATCGTCTGGGACTTCAACGGCCTGAGCTACAAGGCCAAGATGGCCAACCCGGATGACTACGTGGTGCTGATTCCATCCGATGGCTCGGTCAAGTCGGGCTACACCACCATCATCAACAAATACGCCAAGCACCCCAACGCGGCCAAGCTGACCCGCGAATACATCTTCAGCGACGAAGGGCAGATCAACCTGGCCAAGGGCAACGCCCGCCCGATCCGCGCCGAAACCGGCTTGAAGCTGCCGGAAGAGATCGCCAAAAACCTGATTCCGTCCGAGCAGTACGTCAAGGCCAACCCACAGCCGATCAAGAACGCCGACGCGTGGGAAAAGACCTCGAAGGCACTGCCGCAGAAGTGGAACGAGCAGGTCATCGTCGAGATGCAGTAATAGCCCGTGCCTCATGGATGAGGCACAAGCACCTCGAAACCTGTGGGAGCCGGCTTGCTGGCGAATGCGATTTTTCAGTCAACATTGATGCGTCTGAACGAATGCATTCGCCAGCAAGCCGGCTCCCACAATCATCACCGCACGCCGTCACGCCAATCCCCCGGAGATGCCATGAAACACAACGTCATCCTGATTCTGCTGGACGGCCTCAGCTACAGCGTGGCCCAGCATGCGATGGGGCATCTGCTGGCGTACCGCAACGCCGGCAAGGCGGCGTTGTACAAGCTGGAGTGCGAGCTGCCGGCGCTGTCCCGCCCGCTGTACGAATGCATCCTGACCGGCGTTGCGCCCATCGACAGCGGCATCGTGCACAACCAGGTTTCCCGTCTGTCCAACCAGCGCAGCGTGTTTCATTACGCGTCAGCAGCTGGGCTTACAACCGCAGCAGCGGCCTACCACTGGGTCAGCGAGCTGTACAACAAGAGCCCCTTCGTGGCTTCGCGGGATCGCCACACCGACGACCTCGACCTGCCGATCCAGCACGCTCATTTCTACTACGTCGATCACTACCCCGACTCACACCTGTTCGACGATGCCGAGCATCTGCGAACCGCCCACTCGCCGAATTTCCTGTTCATCCACCCGATGAACATTGATGACGCCGGGCACAAACACGGCCTGGACACCCCGCAGTACCGCAACAGCGCGCGTTCGGCGGACATCATCCTGGCCGAATACCTGCAGCGCTGGCTCGACGCCGGTTACCAGGTGCTGGTGACCGCCGACCACGGCATGAACAACGACCGCTCGCACAACGGCATCCTGCCCGAAGAGCGCGAAGCCCCGCTGTTCGTCATTGGCGATGCCTTCAGCCTCGACCCCGACGCCCAACCGAAGCAGACCGAAATCTGCGGCACGGTCTGCCAACTGCTCGGCGTGCCGCACGACAAACCCGTCTCTGGAGAGCTGCTCAAGTGAGTACTCAAACCCGCGGCAAGGGCCTGGCGCTGCTGTGCCTTGTGCCTTTTGCCCTGTTCTTCATCGCCTTTGAGCTGGCGCCGCTGGCCTGGGTGGCGATCAACAGCCTGCGCTCGGAAGCCGGCTGGGGGGTGGACAACTTCGTCCGCGCCTTCGACTCGCGCTTCTATCGCCAGGCCATGCAATACAGCCTGGAGATCAGTTTCTGGTCGAGCCTGATCGGCATCGTCATCGCGGTGCTGGGCAGCTACTCCCTGCGCAAGGTGCCCTCGCGCCTGCGGGATTTCGTCAGCGCCTTCGCCAACATGACCAGCAACTTTTCCGGCGTGCCACTGGCCTTCGCCTTCATCATCCTGCTGGGTTTCAACGGCGCGCTGACCCTGATTCTCAAGCAGGCCGGAATCATCGACGACTTCAACCTGTACTCGAAAACCGGCCTGATCATTCTCTACACCTACTTCCAGATTCCCCTGGGCGTGCTGTTGCTCTATCCGGCCTTCGACGCCCTGCGCGATGACTGGCGCGAGTCGGCATCCTTGCTGGGCGCCAGCACCTGGGACTTCTGGCGGCACATCGGCATTCCGGTGCTGACCCCAGCCCTGCTCGGCACCTTCGTGATCCTGCTGGCCAATGCCCTGGGCGCCTACGCCACGGTCTACGCGTTGACCACCGGCAATTTCAACGTGCTGCCGATCCGCATCGCGGCGATGGTCGCCGGTGACATCTCGCTGGACCCGAACATGGCAAGCGCGCTGGCGATGATTCTGGTGGGCATGATGACCCTCGTCACGATCGTGCATCAGTGGCTGTTGAAGAGGAGCTACCATGTCTCGCGCTGAACGTGGCCCGGTCGGGCTCTACCACCGCGTGGTGGTGTATTTGCTGTTTCTGATCCTGCTGGCGCCGCTGTTGGGCACCTTCATTTATTCCATCGCCACCAGCTGGTCGGCGACCATTCTGCCCAGCGGCCTGACCTACAAATGGTACCTGGCGCTGTGGAGCGACCCGCGCTTTCTGTTCGCCTTCGGCCAGTCGCTTTTGGTGTGCGTGGGCGCGCTGATTCTGTCGGTGGTTCTGATTCTGCCGCTGCTGTTCGTGGTGCATTACCACTTCCCCAAACTCGACGCGCTGATGAACATCCTCATCCTGCTGCCCTTCGCGGTGCCGCCGGTGGTGTCGTCGGTGGGGCTGCTGCAGCTGTACGGCTCGGGGCCGCTGGCGATGGTCGGCACGCCGTGGATTCTGATCGGCTGCTACTTCACCGTCGCCCTGCCGTTCATGTACCGGGCCATCACCAACAACCTGCAGGCGATCAACATCGTCGACCTGATGGACGCCGCGCAACTGCTCGGCGCCAGCACCTTTCAGGCCGCGTATCTGGTGGTACTGCCCAACCTGCGCAAAGGTTTGATGATCGCCCTGCTGCTGTCGTTTTCCTTCCTGTTCGGCGAGTTCGTGTTCGCCAACCTGTTGGTGGGCACCCGTTACGAGACGCTGCAGGTATACCTCAACAACATGCGCAACAGCAGCGGCCACTTCAACAGTGCGCTGGTGATCTCCTATTTCTTCTTCGTACTGCTGCTGACCTGGGCGGCCAACCGACTGAACAAGGACAAAGACTGATATGAGCTTCGTCAGCGTCGAAAACCTGCAAAAGAACTACGCCAGCACAGCGGTCTTCAGCGACATCAACTGCGTGATCAACCAGGGTGAATTCGTCACCCTGCTCGGCCCTTCCGGCTGCGGCAAATCCACCCTGCTGCGCTGCATCGCCGGGCTGACCTCAGTGACCAGCGGCAAGATCTTTCTCGATGGCAAGAACATCGTGCCGGTGTCACCACAGAAACGCGGAATCGGCATGGTGTTCCAGAGCTATGCGCTGTTTCCCAACATGAACGTGGAGCAGAACGTCGCCTTCGGCCTGCGCATGCAAAAGGTCAGCACCGATGAAATGAAACAGCGCGTGGCCGAAGTGTTGAAGCTGGTGGAACTGACCGACTTCGCCAAGCGCTACCCGCATCAGATGTCCGGCGGCCAGTGCCAGCGTGTGGCGCTGGCCCGCTCGCTGGTGACCCGCCCGCGCCTGCTGCTGCTCGACGAGCCGTTGTCGGCGCTGGATGCGCGGATTCGCAAACACCTGCGCGAACAGATCCGCGCGATCCAGCAGGAACTGGGCCTGACCACCATCTTCGTGACCCACGATCAGGAAGAAGCGCTGACCATGTCCGACCGCATCTTCCTGATGAACCAGGGCCGGATCGTCCAGAGCGGTGACGCCGAAACCCTCTACACCGCCCCGGCCGATGCCTTCGCCGCAGGCTTTATCGGCAACTACAACCTGCTGGAAGCCGAAGACGCGACCAAGCTGATGCAGCGCCCGATCAACAGCCGCGTCGCCATTCGCCCGGAGGCCATCCAGTTGAGCCTGACCGGCTCGCTGGAAGGCGAAGTGCGCAGCCACAGCCTGCTCGGCAACGTGATTCGCTACCGCGTCGAGGCGCGTGGCGTGGAACTGGTGGTCGACGTGCTCAACCGCTCCGCCGCCGACTTGCACCCGAACGGGCAACGGGTCACCCTGAACATTGAAGCAGACGCGCTTTGCGCGGTTGCTTGATCGCGACGCTGACGCAGACCTCCCGCCAGGCCAGTAACCTGTGGGAGTGAGCTTGCTCACGAAAGGGCCGGTACATTCAACGATACTCGGCGCCTGGAAGTCAGCTTTCGTGAGCAAGCCCACTCCCACAGGGGCGGCGGCGACCGGCAGACCTGTACACGTATCGAATTAAGAGGATGTAAACCAATGGCCCTAGCCATCTTCGACCTGGACGAAACCCTGATTCACGGCGACTGCGCCAGCCTCTGGAGCGAGCAGATGGGCCGGCTGGGCTGGGTCGATCCCGAGTCCTTCATGAAAAAGGACCAGGAACTCATGGCCGCCTACAGCCGCGGCGAACTGGCCATGGAAGACTACATGGCCTTCAGCCTGGAGCCGATGATCGGCCGCACACCCGAAGAAGTGGACTTTCTGGTCGGCCCGTGGGTTGAGGATTACATCGAACCGATCATCTTCAGCGACGCCACCAAAACCATCGCCGAACACCGCGCCAACGGCGACCGCATCCTGATCATCTCCGCCTCCGGCGTGCACCTGGTGCAGGCGATTGCCGAACGGATTGGCGTGGATGAAGTGCTGGCGATCGATCTAGAAGTGGCTCACGGCGTTTACACCGGCAAAACCACCGGTGTGCTGACCTACCGCGAAGGCAAGATCACCCGCCTTCTGGAGTGGCTGGATCAGCAGGAAGAGAACCTTGAAGGCGCGAGTTTCTATTCGGACTCGCGTAATGATTTGCCGTTGTTGCAGAAGGTGGATTTTCCCCATGTGGTTAATCCGGATGCAGTACTGCGCAAGGCGGCGCAAGAAGCAGGCTGGCCGGTTCACGACTGGAAATGACACGCTCCCCTTCGTTGCAGTCCGGCTTGCCGGCGACAGTGATCTTGATGAGGACGCTATCGCCGGCAAGCCGGACTGCTACGGGTCGAGCAACAAAATGCTGAGAGCTTTATTTCAAGCTCTCATCAATCACTAGCACCACTTTTCCCGACACCTGATTGCTCGCCAACTCCGCGTAGGCCGCTTCCGCTTCCAGGATCGGAAAGCTGCGCGCCAGTTGTGGCTTCAGACGCCCTTCGCTGAACAGCGGCCAGACGTGCTGCCCAAGATCGGCCAGCAAATCGGCCTTGAACTGATCATCACGGCTGCGCAGGGTCGAGCCCAGCAGCTGGATGCGCTTGCCCAACACCAACGCCAGGTCCAGCTCCGCCTTGCGCCCGCCCATCAAACCAATCAGCACCAGACGGCCATCGGTGCCCAGCACTTTCAGGTTGAGGGCTGCGTAGTTGGCGCCGACCGGGTCGAGAATGACGTCGAACGGAGCGAAGTCGCTCAGGCCGTCCAGGCTCTCGCCACGAAGCACGCCGCCCTGGGCACCGAGTTCCTCGCAGTAAGCCAGACGATCAGCCGACCCCACGCTCACCCAGCACGGGCTGCCGAAGGCCTTGCACAGCTGAATGGCGGCTGAACCAACGCCACTTGCTCCGGCGTGCAACAAAACTTTTTCGCCGGGTTTGAGACCTGCCAATTGGAACAGGTTGAGCCAGGCGGTTGCATACACCTCCGGAATACCCGCCGCTTCGTGCAACGAGATGCCCTCGGGAACCGGCAACACATGGCGCGCATCAACCACCACTTCTTCGGCCATCGCCCCGCCCGCAACCAGCGCGCAGACGCGGTCTCCAAGGCTCCAGGCAGTGCCCGGACCGACTTCGGCGATCACCCCGGAGCACTCCATGCCAAGGATTTCCGTAACCCCGGGCGGTGGTGGATAGAGCCCTGCGCGCTGCAACAGATCGGCACGATTGAGGCCCGCTGCTGCAACCTTTATACGCACCTGACCGACATCCAGTGCAGGTGACGGCTGCTCAACCCATTCCACTTGACCTTCAACGCCTTGCAATGCTTTCACGGTGCCTCCATAGTGACTCTTGGACTGAGCTCGACGTGCTTTGTAGCGTTCGGGCTTTTTGCATTATTCGACCGGGTTCCCGTTGAAACTTTTTGCAGTACGACAGGAACCGGCGACCTTAAAGACGGCCTACTATGCGTTATCAATTGTCCACGCGTCGAATCAGCATGAAGCATTTTCTTCCCAGCACCACCCTTGCATTACTCCTTGGCCTGGCGGCATTGCCCATGTCTGCCAGTTCGTTCGCAGCCAACAGCTGGGATAATCTTCAGCCTGATCGCGATGAGGTCATCGCCAGCCTGAATGTCGTGGAGCTGCTCAAGCGCCACCACTACAGCAAGCCGCCGCTGGACGACAAGCGTTCAGAAATCATCTACCAGAGCTATCTCAAACTCCTCGACCCGTCGCGCAGCTATTTCCTGGCCAGCGACATCGCCGAGTTCGACAAGTGGCGTTTCCAGTTCGACGACTTCCTGAAAAGCGGCGATCTGAACCCGGGATTCACTATCTACAAGCGCTATCTGGACCGCATCAAGTCGCGTCTGGATTTCGCCTTGGCGCAACTGAGCAAAGGTGTCGACAAGATCGACCTGAACACTCAGGAAACCTTGCTGGTCGACCGCAAGGATGCCCCATGGCCGAAGAACGAAGCCGAGCTGGACGACCTGTGGCGCAAGCGCGTCAAGGATGAAGTCCTGCGCCTGAAGATCGCGGGCAAGGACCCGGCCAAGATCCAGGAAACCCTGACCAAGCGCTACAAGAATCAGTTGGCGCGTCTGGGCCAGACCCGCAGCGAAGACATCTTCCAGGCGTACCTGAACACCTTCGCGATGTCCTACGATCCGCACACCAACTACCTGTCGCCTGACAGCGCGGAAAACTTCGATATCAACATGAGCCTGTCGCTGGAAGGCATCGGTGCTGTCCTGCAAAGCGACAACGACAACGTCAAGATCGTACGTCTGGTCCCGGCTGGCCCTGCCGCCAAGACCAAGCAGGTCAACACCGCCGACAAGATCATCGGCGTCGCCCAGGGCGACAAAGAGATGGTCGACGTGATCGGCTGGCGTCTGGACGAAGTGGTCAAGCTGATCCGTGGCCCGAAAGGCTCGGTGGTGCGTTTGGAAATCATCCCGGCCAGCAATGCGCCGAACGATCAGACCACCAAGATCGTGTCGATCACCCGCGAAGCCGTGAAGCTCGAAGAGCAGGCGGCCAAGAAGTCGATCCTGCACCTGAACCAGGACGGCAAGGACTACAAGCTGGGCGTGATCGAGATTCCGGCGTTCTACCTGGACTTCAAGGCCTACCGCGCCGGCGATCCACAGTACAAGAGCACCACCCGCGACGTGAAGAAACTGCTGACTGAGCTGCAGTCGGAGAAAGTCGACGGCGTAGTCATCGACCTGCGCAACAACGGCGGTGGCTCGTTACAGGAAGCCACCGAGCTGACCAGCCTGTTCATCGACAAGGGCCCGACCGTGCTGGTGCGTAACGCCGACGGCAAGGTCGACGTGCTCGAAGACGAGAACAGCGGCGCGTTCTACAAAGGCCCGATGGCGCTGTTGGTCAACCGCCTCTCGGCCTCGGCCTCGGAGATTTTCGCCGGTGCCATGCAGGACTATCACCGTGCGCTGATCATCGGCGGCCAGACCTTCGGCAAAGGCACCGTGCAGACCATCCAGCCGCTCAATCACGGCGAGCTGAAACTGACCCTGGCCAAGTTCTACCGGGTTTCCGGGCAGAGCACCCAGCATCAGGGCGTGCTGCCGGACATCGCCTACCCGTCGATCATCGACACCAAGGAAATCGGCGAAAGCGCGCTGCCTGAGGCGATGGCCTACGACACCATCAAGCCGGCGATCAAGCCTGCAGTCGATCCGTTCAAGCCGTTCCTGGCGCAGCTGCAATCGCGTCACGACGTGCGTTCGGCCAAGGACGCCGAGTTCGTGTTCGTCGAGCAGAAGCTGGCGCTGGCCAAGAAGCTGATGAGCGAGAAGACCGTCAGCCTCAACGAAACCGAACGCCGCGCCGAGCATGCCGATGTCGAAAGCAAGCAGCTGGTGATGGAAAACACCCGCCGCAAGGCCAAGGGCGAAGAGCCGCTCAAGGAACTCAAGAAGGAAGACGAAGACGCACTGCCGGTGGACGACGACAAGACCAAACCGGAAGACGACGCGTACCTGGCCGAGACCGGCCGCATCCTGCTCGATTACCTGAGCCTGAGTGGTTCGGTCGCAAAGAAGTAAATAGCCCCAAATGACCCGCTTCGCGGCGGGTCATGAAACATGACGAGATGATGGCAAATCGTCATCAAACAGTCATGAATCTGTCGTGAAATACGGGAGCTCGATGCCTTGGCGTCGCAGCTCCTTTTTTCTTGCACCGAGATTGCCATGACCGTGACCGAACAGCTGAGCGCTTTGAGTGCGATTCTGACTCACCGCGACCTGTCCAGCCTGTTCCAGCCGATTGTGTCGCTGTCGGATCGCCGCATCCTGGGCTACGAAGCCCTGACCCGCGGCCCGTCCAACAGCTCACTGCACTCCCCTGTCAGCCTGTTCGCCGTGGCGCGTCAGGCCGGTCGGCTGAGCGAGCTGGAAATGGCCTGTCGCGAGTCGGCCTGTCGACGCTTCGCCGAGCAGAAACTCGACGGCAAACTGTTCCTGAATATCTCCCCCGAGTCCCTGCTCGAACCCTCGCACCCGCCAGGGCAAACCCTGCAACTGCTGCAGCGCTACGGCATTCCGCCAAGCCAGGTGGTGATCGAGCTGACCGAGCAGACGCCTACCGACGATTTCGGGCTGCTGTACAACGCACTCTTCCATTACCGCGACATGGGCTTTTCCATCGCGCTGGATGACCTGGGCGCCGGTTATTCGAGCCTGCGCCTGTGGTCCGAGCTGCGCCCGGATTACGTGAAGATCGACCGGCATTTCATCGACGGCATTCATCAGGATGCGGTCAAGCGCGAGTTCGTCGGTTCCATGCTGCAAATGGCCAAAGCATCGAAGGCACTGGTGATCGCCGAAGGCATCGAGCTGGCCGAAGAGCTGGCGGTATTGATCGACATGGGCGTCGATCTGGTTCAGGGTTATCTGCTGTGTCGTCCGCAAGAGCACCCGCCCCGCGATGCCCGCACCCTGCTGCCCAAGATCGATCCCAATGCCGTGGCCCTGAGCGAGGAAGGCAGCGACCTGAGCGCCCTGCTCAACACGCTGCCCGCCGTGGTGCAGACCACGCCGACCGCCACCGTGCTGGAGGCCTTTCGCAAACAGGCCAACCTCAATTCGCTGGCGGTGCTGGACGACAAACAGCGCCCTATCGGCATCG
This sequence comes from Pseudomonas sp. 2, assembly GCF_056627435.1. Classification (NCBI taxonomy): domain Bacteria; kingdom Pseudomonadati; phylum Pseudomonadota; class Gammaproteobacteria; order Pseudomonadales; family Pseudomonadaceae; genus Pseudomonas; species Pseudomonas sp. 2. Next base: position 87,114 of record NZ_JBWXNG010000014.1, on the reverse strand, counting down.
TCCACCGGCATTCACTGTCGGACGTGCTGCTGCAGCCCTTCGCCACCGAGCTCTACGCGCGCAAACCCATCAGCCGGTTGATGAGCGATGATTTCCTGGCCGTGGAGCTGAGCCAGTCGCTGCAACAGGTCAGCCGCCTGATCACCAGCCGCGCCAGGCAGCGCATCGAAGAAGATTTCATCATCATGCAGAACGGCGTGTATCTGGGGCTGGGCCGGGTCATCGACGTGCTCAAGCTGATCACCGAACTGAAGATACAGCAGGCGCGCTACGCCAACCCGCTGACCCTGTTGCCGGGCAACGTGCCGATCCAGCAGTGCCTGACGCGGCTGTTGCAACAGGGCCGCGAATCGATCATCTGCTACGTCGACATCGACAGTTTCAAGCCCTTCAACGATATCTATGGCTATGGCCGGGGCGATGAAGTGTTGCTGTGCCTGGCGCAGTGCCTGAATGACCGGATCGACCCCAGCCGCGACTTCGTCGGCCACATCGGCGGTGATGATTTCCTGATGGTGCTGGGCTCCGAAGACTGGCGCAAACGTTTGAGTTCGCTGCTCGAAGACTTCCAGAACCAGTGCCGACGCTTCTACCGCGCCGAACACCTGGAGGCAGGATGCTTCGTTGCGCTGAATCGTCAGGGCCAGCGCCAGGAATTTCCCTTGCTGTCGCTGTCAGTGGGCGTGGTGCACCTGCATCCGCAAGCCTGCCACACGCTGGACGCCAGCCAACTGGCCGAGCTCGCCTCCCAGGCCAAGCACTACGCCAAGGACGTCATCGGTGCGAGTGTGCATGTGATCGATACCGCAGTTCCAAACACCGACCTGTAGGAGCCGGCTTGCTGGCGATTGCGGTGAGGCATTCAACACATCTGCGCCTGAACTGACGCAATCGCCAGCAAGCCGGCTCCCACATGATCGCGTATCACCATCCGTCCGGCGGCGAGCCGCAAGTCGGTAAGGCATGCCGCTATTCCGGCTTGAGTTCTTCCGGATACTCGAACTCGAACACCCGCACCACCTCCGCCGCATGCCAGGAGGCGGCAGCGACGCCGTCGGAGGGGCCGGTGAAGCGACCCAGGCGTTCGGCGCATTCGAAGAAACCGGTGCGTGGCAGGCGGCTGGCGCCCTGGCTGATGACCAGCGAACTGCGCAGCGGCTGGTCGGCGCGGGCGTCGATGGCGGCCAGGTGTTCGAGGGCGGCGGTCAGGGTCTGCATGGCCGGGGTAGGCAATTGCAGGCGTTCGAGCAGGGCGCGATAGGTCACCAGATGACGCTGACTGCGTGCCAGATCCAGTTCAGCCAGCAGCCCTTCCCAGTGCTGACGGCTGATGCGCACGCTCATGGCGCACCTCGAAAGCCGGGCACGCCCAGCTCCCAGGCAAGGCTGCGACGAATCGCGGCGTCCGGCTCGCGGCTGCCGTTCTCGATCAGTTCCAGATAGGACGGGCTGATGCCCACCGAACGGGCCAGCTGGCTCAGTTCAAGCCCCTTGGCCTGACGCAGCGCAGCCAGTTGATCCAGCGCGGGAAGATCATCGGCGGAAGGCGCCGCCGAAGCGGCAGATTGAGCAATGGGCGCCGTATTCTGCTGGCTGCGAACACCGGCCGCCTGCAGCAGGGCCTGGTACTGCGCCCATGGCAGCACCGCGTATTCTGGCTCTCCATCCCGAGAAATGACCTGAAGATCCATTACCACCCCCTGTAGGAAGACAAACTTTTACAAGTAATCTTTTTCTTTGTATTGCGGCATCTTAACAGCGGATGGGCAGGGCTGAAACATGGAGCCCCGTAGCAGCCGGGCTTGCCCGCGGGGCGTACTGTCAGGCAATACATTCATCACAGGCATACCGCCCCGCCGGCAAGCCGTGCTGCTACGGAGCGACGTTGAGATCAATCCTTCTTCTCTTTCTCCAACAGCTTCGGCGTTGCCGGCAAGCGCTCGACCACTGCCAGCTTTTCCGGATTCTGTCGCTGGCGCCAGGCGCGAAACGCGTTGAGTTCGTCCTCCAGATTCTTCATCACCCACGCCAACACCGCGATGTCGTCGAGCATGCCCAGGCCCGGAATCCAATCGGGAATCGCATCCAGGGGGCTCAGGAAATACATCAGCCCCGCCACCACCGACAGGATCGCCTTGCCACTGATGGCCCGGTACTCGCCGCGCCAGTAGGCCAGGCACAGCGCCTGCAGCAGTTTCAGATCGTCCTTGAGCTTGCCCAGGCGGTTGCCATCACTGGCCATCTTTCCGGCCACCGCAAACAGCAGCGCAGGCAAACGGCCCGCCGCCATCAAGCGATTGGCCATGGGCAGGTAACGAATGAAATTCCAGGGTGCTTTCATATTCACTCCAGCGATCTCGATAAACATCGAGTCAAGGTCGACCGCCATCGATCGAGGCGCCCAGTGGTCATTCCCGGCCACTGCGCGATAAAAACGCACAAAAGGTTATCCACATTAATTGTGGATAACCTTGTGAACAGAGCCGCCAGACCGCGCTGAAACGCCCGTTTTACAGGGCCTTGGCTCAAATCGCGCGTTTTTTGCCCATTCAAACGAAGGCAAAAAAACAGTTGACCCGGACACCTGCCACAGGGCATGGCGCAGGTTTCGATCCTGCCAAACCAGCCTGCAAACCCGACATTTGCCCGTTCGGCCATCGCTATTGGGACTGCCCAACCCGCTCGCGGTTCGATCTGTTTTCAACGCAAAAGAAAATGCCCCGTCGAGACGGGGCATTCTTTTATTCAAGCAGCAATCGACGTATCGATCACTTCTTGGCAGCTGGCTTGGCAGGTTCTGCCGCCGGTGCTGCTTCTTCCTCTTCGTCCGCCGGAGCGGCTGCATCGTTGGCGCCTGCCGCTGCAGGGTCCTTGATGCCCAGCAGTTCCAGATCGAATACCAGCACCGAGTTGGCCGGGATCATCGGGCTTGGGCTCTGTGCGCCGTAGGCCAGTTCGCTCGGGATGTACAGCTTGATCTTCTCGCCAACGTGCATCAGTTGCAGGCCTTCGACCCAACCCGGGATCACGCCGCTGACCGGCAGATCGATCGGGCTGCCGCGCTCGACGGAGCTGTCGAACACCTTGCCGTCAGTCAGCTTGCCTTCGTAGTGAACAGTCACGACGTCGGTAGGCTTGGGTACTGCACCGTCAGCCTTCTTGATGATTTCGTACTGCAGGCCGGAAGCGGTGGTGGTGACTTCCTTGCGCTTGCCGTTCTCTTCGAGGAATTTCTTGCCGGCTGCTGCCGACTCTTCGGCCATCTTGGCCATGCGCTCTTCAGCACGTTTCTGCAGCTCGCCGAAGGCCGCTACCAGCTCTTCGTCCTTGAGCTTCTGCTCTTTCTTGCCGACGGCGTCTTCGATACCCAGGGCTACGGCCTTGGAATCCAGATCGTCCATGCCTTCCTGAGCCAGGCTCTTGCCCATGTTCAGGCCGATGCCATAGGAGGCTTTTTGTGCCGGGGTTTTCAGTTCAACGGTGCTGGCTTGCTTGTCGCAGCCCGCGAGTACCAGACCGACCAGGGCAATCGCCGCTGCCAACCGATGCTGTTTCATCCTGTTTCCTTGTTCATGCGCCGAAAGGGCAAACGAGTAAAGCCGCGAGCTTATCAGGCCGCCGCGATCAATGGCTACCGGCATGAGAGGGAGAAAAGGCAGATAAGTTCAGGAGGCCAAAGGATTTCTTGTTTGATCGATAAAACTGTTCAGTTCGGGTTCAGAGTTCGATCACCAAAGCCCGCCTTTCACGCAGCTATTGATTCAGAGCGGTAAACGCAGGAGATGCCGTGGCCGATCCCGATTTCGCAATAAAGCACTTTTGCACGGGGCATTTGTGCCCGCTTCGTTCCTGGCCGAACCAGTACATTAATCGGGCATGGTCCCGCAGAGCGACCGACAACAAAACCTCCAGCTCGCTTAATGAATCTGCCAACCATACGGAGCCTTATTCATGACCCACACCCGTAGCACTGTTTTCAAGCTGGCGAGTCTGGCCCTATTGATCGGCAGCACCCAGGCCCTGGCCCAGGACATCACCTTCGTCTCCCAGGGCGGGGCGTATCAGGAGGCGCAAAGCAAGGCGATCCTGGAACCGGCCGCGAAGAAACTCGGCCTGACCCTCAAACAGGACAGCTCGCCCAAGGCCTACCCCATCATCAAGACCCAGGTCGAGAGCGGCAAGGTGACCTGGGACGTGGTCGACCTGCCCACCGGCGACTGCATTCGCGGCGAGGCCGAAGGGCTGTTCGAGAAACTCGACCTGGCGCTGATCCCCAATGCCGCGCAGATTCCCGCCGCACTCAAAGACGACTACAGCGTCGGCTACATCAGTTACTCCACCGTGCTGGCCTACCGCACCGATGCGTTCAAGGCCGACAACGCGCCCAAGACCTGGGCCGACTTCTGGGACACCAAGAAGTACCCCGGCCAACGCTCGCTGCGCAACCTACCGCGCCCGACCCTGGAAATCGCCCTGCTCGCCGATGGCGTTCCGGCCGACAAGCTCTACCCGATGGACGTCGACCGCGCCTTTAAAAAGCTGGAACAGATCAAACCGCACATCGCCACCTGGTGGACCTCCGGCGGGCAGTCGGCGCAGCTGATCAGCGACGGCGAAGTCGACATGATCCAAGCCTGGAACGGCCGCATCAGCGCGGTACAGGCGGCCGGTGCGCCAGTGGCCTTCGACTACAACCAGGGCGTGCTGGAAACCAACTCGCTGTGCGTGCTGAAGAACTCGCCCAACAAGGACGCGGCGATGAAGTTCGTCAACGAGGCCATCGACGCGAAGCTGCAAGCGGCGCTGCCGATGATCATCGATTACGGCCCGCTCAACCCCGAGGCGTTCAAGACCGGCGTGATCCCGGCCGAACGCGCCGCGAAGCTGCCGTCCTCGCCGGAAAACATTTCCCGTCAGGCCCTGTTGTCCGCGCAGTGGTGGGCATCGGCTGACGGCGTCAAGGCCGAAGAACGCTGGCTGTCCTTCGTACAGAAAAAATAATGGGAGGCCCTATGTCCAACGCGTATCTCGCAAAATCCCTGCCCGATTCCAGCGACCATCGCCCACCGCCACTGGCCAATGAGGCGGCATTGGCGCGCGAAGAGCGCAAGGAGCACACCTCGATGCTGTTGCTGCTGGCGCCCGCGCTGGTGATGGTGGTGGTACTGTTGATCCTGCCGCTGTGCTGGCTGGCGTTTCAGTCGGTGCAGACCGAGGACGGCTTCTCGCTGGCCAACTACCTGCGGATCTTCGAAGAGACCATTTACTGGGACACCTTCGCACTGACCTTCAAGATCAGTTTTCTGGTGACGATCCTGTCGATCATCATGGGCTTTCCCATCGCCTACGCAGCCTCGCGCCTGCACGGCTTCTGGGCCAACCTGGTGCTGATCTGCGTGATCCTGCCGTTCTGGACCAGCGTGCTGGTGCGCTCCTACGCCTGGCTGGTGCTGCTGCAGCGGCGCGGCCTGGTCAACCAGACGCTAATGGACCTGGGTATCATCGACCAGCCGCTGAACCTGATGCACAACACCACGGGCACCGTGATCGGCACCCTGCATGTGATGCTGCCGTTCATGGTGCTGCCGCTGTACGCGGTGATGAAAAAGATCCCGCAGGATTTGATGCAGGCCTCTGAAAGCCTGGGCGCCAAGCCGTTCTACACCTTCCGCCGGGTGTTCCTGCCGATGGCCGCGCCTGGCGTGATGGCCGGGTCGATCCTGGTGTTCGTGATCTGCCTGGGCTTTTTCATCACTCCGGAACTGCTCGGTGGCGGGCGCACGATCCTGGTGTCGATGCTGGTGCAACGCAACGTCGAGCTGTATCACGCCTGGGGCGCGGCGAGCGCGGTCGGCCTGGTGCTGCTGTTGGTGGTGTTCCTGATCTTCTGGGGCATCAACCGCTTCATCCCCATCGAACGCATTCTGGGAGCGCGCTAAATGAACCTGCTTGCCAACCTGCGTCACCTGCGTCTGTCCCACGTGCTGTTCACCCTGATCGTGGCGGCGATTCTGTTGTACCTGATCATCCCGGTGCTGATCGTGGTGCCGATGTCGTTCTCCGAAGCGCGCTTCCTGCAATTCCCGCCCAAGCAGTGGTCGGTGCATTGGTATGAGTCGTTCTTCAACAGCGTGGAATGGATGTCGGCGGCCCGGGTCAGCCTGATCACGGCGTTCTTCACCATGGTCATCAGCCTGCCGATCGGCATGGCGGCGGCGTACGCGATCAACAACTCGACCCTCAAAGTGGTGCGCACGCTGCAAATCGTTCTGCTGCTGCCGATGATGGTGCCGATCATCCTGATCGCAGCCGGGGTGTTCTTCGTCTATGCGCGGGTCGGCCTGATCAGCACGCTGACGGGCCTTGTGCTGGCGCACATCATGCTGGCGCTGCCCTACGTGATCATCGCGCTGCTGGCCGGTCTGCGGAACTTCGACATGTCCCAGGAGATGGTCGCCCGCAGCCTGGGCATGAATCGCTTTCGCGCATTCATGGCCGTGACCCTGCCGCAGATCAAACCGAGCGTGGTGTCGGCGACGCTGTTTGCGTTCATCACCTCGCTGGACGAAACCGTGGTGGCGCTGTTCGTCTCCGGCGGCGACAACCAGACCCTGACCAAACGCATGTTCACCGCCCTGCGCGACGAGATCGACCCGACCATCGCCGCGATCAGCTCGATCCTGATCCTGGCCTCGTTGATCCTGGTGGTGATTGCCGGGCGGAACAAGCAGGGGTAGGTCGCGAGTATCCGTCCGGCTTGTCGGCGACGACGTCCATGAGATCGACCCGCGGGCAAGCCCGGCTGCTACGGATTGCGGGTGATAGCCAACCTTGCAATCACCCACGAACGACGTAGCAGCACGGCTTGCCGGCGGGTGGCCCTCAAGATCGCCTTCGCCAGCAAGTCGGCTCCACAGCTTTGAAGCTCGCACACTCGCGCTGTTTTCGTACGCAATTCAGCATCTATCACCCGCACAACCGCTGATCTCGGCATCGGGCGCTGGGCGGGGATTCTTAAAATGAAGCCATCCTTCGTACCCTCACAAGGTCCTGATCATGTTGAAAAGCCAATTGCGTGACCCTTCCCTGCTCGTCGAACGCGCCTACGTCAACGGTGCCTGGATCGAGGCCGATGACGGCGCGACGATCGACGTCACCAACCCCGCCGACGGCAGCGTGATCGCCCGCGTTCCGGCCCTGCAGGCCGCCGAGACCCGCCGCGCCATCGAGGCCGCCGAAGCGCGTTTCGCCAGCTGGCGTGAAGTGCCCGCCGCCGAGCGCGCGCGGTATCTGGAAGTCTGGTTCGCGCTGATCATGGAAAACCAGGAAGACCTGGCGCGGATCATGACCGCCGAGCAGGGCAAGCCGCTGGCCGAATCCCGCGGGGAAATCGCCTACGGCGCCAGCTTCGTCAAATGGTTCGCCGAGGAAGCGCGCCGGGTCTACGGCGACACCATTCCCTCCCCTGCTGCCGACCGCCGCATCATCGTGCTCAAGCAACCCATCGGCGTGGTGGCGGCGATCACGCCGTGGAACTTCCCCAACGCGATGATCACCCGCAAGTGCGCCCCGGCCCTGGCCGCCGGCTGCCCGGTGCTGGTCAAACCCTCGGAAATGACCCCGCTCTCGGCGCTGGCCCTGGCGGTGCTGGCCGAACGCGCAGGGATTCCCGCCGGGGTGTTCAACGTGCTGACCGGCCTGCCGGCGGGCGTCGGCGGCGAGATGACCGCCAACCCGGCGGTGCGCAAATTGTCGTTCACCGGTTCCACCCGCGTCGGCCAACTCCTGATGAGCCAGTGCGCGGCGACCATCAAGCGCCTGAGCCTGGAGCTGGGTGGTAACGCGCCCTTCATCGTGTTCGACGACGCCGATCTGGACTTGGCGATCACCGGCGTGATGCAGAGCAAATTCCGCAACGCCGGCCAGACCTGCGTCTGCGCCAACCGCATTCTGGTGCAGGACGGCATCTACGACCGCTTCGCCGAGCGCCTCAGTGCTGCCGTAGCTCAACTCAAGGTCGGCGACGGCCTTGCGGACGGCGTGACCATCGGCCCGCTGATCAACAGCGCGGCGGTGGACAAAGTGGCGCGGCACATCGGCGACGCCCTGGAAAAAGGCGCCAGCATCGCCATCGGCGGCGCACCGCAGGGCGAAGGGCTGTACGTGCAACCCACGGTGCTGCGCGATGCCAGCGCCGACATGCTGCTGGCCAGCGAAGAAACCTTCGGCCCGGTCGCGCCGCTGTTCCGCTTCAAGGACGAAGCCGAAGCCCTGACCCTGGCCAACGCCACGCCTTACGGCCTGGGCGCTTATTACTTCACCCAGGACATGCGCCGCGCCTTTCGTGTAGGCGAACGCCTGGAGTTCGGCATGGTCGGCCTCAACACTGGGGTGATCTCCATGGAGGTCGCGCCGTTCGGCGGCATGAAGCAATCGGGCACCGGCCGCGAAGGCTCCAAATACGGCCTGGACGAGTTCCTCGAAGTGAAGGCCTGGCACATCGGCGGGCTGAACTGATCGTTCCTGCTCACAAAACCCGCCGGGCAGCAGATCCTGTTTTTCCGGCGGCCCAAAACGGCACGAACCGGGCCTGCGCCTGTGTTCAGATGAGGGCAGATATTTCGCGGCACCGGCAGTCATCCCGGGCCCCGTTCTGCTCATGAGGACCGCTCCATGAATTTCACTGAAGGTTTTGAATCAGTCAGCGTCAACAAGGTGTGCAAGCACTACGGCAACCTCAAGGCGTTGAACAACGTTGATCTGAAGGTCGAGGCCGGGGAATTCATGTCGCTGCTCGGCCCGTCCGGTTCGGGCAAGACCACCCTGCTGAGCATTCTGGGGGGCTTTATCCGGGTCAGCTCCGGGAGCATTTTCTTCGGTGAGCGCGACGTCACCCTGATGCCGCCGCACAAGCGCGAAATCGGCGTGGTGTTCCAGAACTACGCGCTGTTTCCACACATGACGGTAGGCGAGAACGTGGCCTTCCCTCTCCGTGCGCGGGGTGAAAGCGCCAGCAAGAGTCGCGACCGGGTGAAGAACGCGCTGGCAACCGTGGAGCTCAGCGGCTACGAAGACCGAAACATCGCCGCGCTCTCCGGCGGGCAGCGGCAACGCGTGGCCCTGGCCCGGGCGATCGTCTTCGAACCCAAGCTGATCCTGATGGACGAGCCGCTCTCGGCGCTGGACAAGCAACTGCGCGAAATCATGCAGATCGAACTGCGCGCGCTGCACAAGCGCCTGGGCGCGACCATGATCTACGTCACCCACGACCAGCGCGAAGCCCTGACCATGAGCGACCGCATTGCGATCATGCGCGGCGGGCAACTGGTGCAGGTCGACACCCCGCGTCGTCTGCACGATCACCCGGCCAACGATTTCGTCGCCAGCTTCATCGGCGAGAGCACCCTGGTGCCGCTGCAACGTGGCGCCGACAACGGCCTGACCCTGGGCACCACCTCGCTGCGCACCACCCGCCCGGTGCCAGCGTCGGGGGATGTGTTCCTGGCCCTGCAATCGGAAAAGCTGTTGCTCGACAACGCCAGTGCGGGGCCTGAGTGGAACCGCCTGCGCGGCAAGGTTTCGGACATCGTGTTCCAGGGCGAGAGCCTGAAAGTGTTCGTCGACCTTGAAGGTGGCCCGACCGTCAGCCTGCGTCAGGCCAGCCACCACGAAGGCAACCTCAGCCTGCCACCGATCGGCTCGCCGATGATGATGCGCCTGCACCCGGAAGACACCATCGTCGTGCCTCGCGCCGGGGCCTGATGTTACTGCGCAGTCGCAGATTTATTGATATCCGAAACTTGATGAAAGGCCTGTGGGAGTGAGCTTGCTCACGAAGAGGCCAGTATGTTCAGCACACCTTCAGTGTTTGAACATCTTTCGTGAGCAAGCTCACTCCCACAGGTTTATGTACCGCCTGGCCCCGCACACCGCCCCGCAGCGAAATATTTCGTAACCACCCTGCAAAACAGCCGATCCCCGCATTCCCCGCCCGAACTTCAGCGCTTGTGGTTCCGGGCAATCCTTATCCTGATTCCATCACCCGCCACCCTGGCATCCATGGAGAGCAAGATGAATTCTGCACTGACCGAAACCCAACGCCTGCTGGCCCTGCGCGAACAACATGTGCCCCGTGGTATCGCCACCGCGCACCCGGTGGTGGCCGCCCGTGCCCAGGGTGCCGAACTGTGGGACGTGGATGGCAAGCGTTACCTGGACTTCGTCGGCGGCATCGGCGTGCTGAACACTGGCCACAGTCATCCTAAGATCGTCGAAGCGGTGCGCCGTCAGGCCGGGGAGATTTCCCATGCCAGCTTCCAGGTGGTCGCCTACGAGAACTACATCGAAGTCGCCGCACGCCTGAACAAGCTGGTCGGCGGTGACGAGCACTACAAGAGCGTGCTGTTCACCTCAGGCGCGGAAGCGGTGGAAAACGCGATCAAGATCGCCCGTGGCTACACCAACCGCCCGGCGGTGATTTCCTTTCGCGGCGGCTTCCACGGGCGCACGCTGCTGGGCGTGACCCTGACCGGCATGAGCCAGCCGTACAAACAGAACTTCGGTCCCTTCCCCGCCGAGGTCTACCACGCGACCTACCCCAACGCCTATCGCGGCATCAGCAGCGATGACGCACTGGCAGAGCTCGATGAACTGTTCGCCACCGACGTCGCGCCCGATCGCGTTGCCGCCATCATCATCGAACCGGTGCAGGGCGACGGCGGCTTCCTCGCCGCACCCAAGGCGTTCCTGCAGGCGTTGCGCGCACGCTGCACCGAACACGGCATCGTGCTGATCCTCGACGAAATCCAGGCCGGTTTCGGCCGCACCGGCACCATGTTCGGCTTCCAGCATTCGGGCATCCAGCCGGATCTGGTCACCGTGGCCAAGAGCCTGGCCGGCGGCATGCCGCTGTCCGGCGTGGTCGGCCGCGCCGAAATCATGGACGCCCCGACCCCCGGCGGCCTGGGCGGCACCTATGGCGGTAACGCAGTGGCTTGTGCTGCGGCGCTGGCGGTACTGGACCTGTTCGAAGAGCAGGATCTGCTGCAACAAGGCGAGACACTGGCCGCGCAACTGAACGAAGGTTTGCGCGCGCTGCAAAAACGTTATCCGCGCATCGGCGATGTGCGCGGCCTGGGCTTCATGCAGGCCATCGAAATGGTCGCCGACGACGCCCGGCAAACCCCGGACGCGGCGTTGGCGCAGAAGGTCATCGATGAAGCGCGCAACGCGGGGTTGCTGGTCATCAAGTGCGGCGTGCACCGCAACGTGGTGCGTTTCCTCGCGCCGCTGGTGACCACTCAGGAGCAACTGAGCGAAGCGTTGCAGATGCTCGACCAGGCACTGGCCGCGGCCTGCTGATTGTCACTGCGGTAACACCGGCCCCGACGTGGCAACACCACGCCGGGGCCTGGCCTGAATCACGATGGGATGCGGCACGGCCAGAGTGTGTAAAAACGTCACGAGCGAAGATGAGGCAAGGCAAAAACAGGCGGAAAAGCGGAGTGTAGGGTTTCTCCATGAGCATTTTTCGCCTGTTTTTAACGCAGCATCATCGAGCGCAGTAGTTTTTACACAGTCTGGGCCTCACTCAGGAGCAAGTCATGAGAGTCACCCAATACAAAGCGCTGGGCCTGTCCTTCGGTACGCTGGTTGACCGCGAACGGGGCATTCTCGAAGGCCTGCGACCCCTGGCGGTGCAGGGCTCGAAGCTGACCAGCGATGCGCAGTTGCTCAGCGCTTATCGAGACGTCGCCCAGGAGCTGGCAAGCACCGCCGCGCAGGTCAGTGCGACGGCGTTTCACGGTCAGCTTTACCAGCGTTTGGCGCAACAATTGCAAATCATTCCGGGCTGGGATGAAAGTGTGGCATTCAGTAGCTCTTCCTCCCTGTGGCCCATATTCGAAGACGCGCCAGGTGCCCTCCAGTACCTGGGCAAGTTCTACCGTTTGATACTGATCGCCCCACCCCACGGCATCGATGTCAAGGCCCTGAGCCTGCGTCTGCCGGTCGAGTTCGATGCAGTGATCGAACCCGGCAACGACGACTGGCACGCAGGCCTTGAAGCCGAGTTGCAGCGTCTTGGGCTTGAGCGTTCAGAGCTGTTACCGGTGCGCAGTACCGAGAGCGACGACCCCTGGATCGACCGGGTCGACTTCCCGGTCTGCACACTGCGCCGCGGCCATGACACGCCGTGGAACCATTCGCCTCAGGCAATGGACGGCAAGCGCTGTGAGTACGCCAGCCTGGCCGACCTTGCACATGCCCATCAGAAGGCATTGCTGGCCTGACACCGGACCTGTTTTGACTTTGCGAGGATTGATCCATGGACGCTGCAACCAAGCTCGACCGTATCGATATCAACATCCTGGTCCAACTGCAAAAAGACGGCCGCATGACCAACGTCAGCCTGGCCGAGGCCGTGGGTCTGTCGCCCAGTCCGTGTCTGCAGCGGGTCAAGCGTCTGGAGGCGGCGGGGTATATCAGCGGGTACGAGGCGCACGTCAACCTGGCCAAGTTCGCCAACTCGGTGACGGTGTTTACCGAGATGACGCTGTCAGACCACAAGCGCGCGGATTTTGTGAAGTTCGAGTCGAGCATTCGCAATATCGACGAGGTGCTGGAGTGTCATCTGATCAGCGGCGGGTATGATTATCTGGTGCGGTTTCTGTGCAGCAGCATTGCGCATTATCAGGAGTTGATGGAGTCGATTCTGGACAAGAACATCGGGATCGAGAAGTACTTCAGCTATATCGTGATCAAGTCGCCGGTGATCAAGAGTACGGTGCCGTTGCGGAGTTTGGTTCGGGCGGTTTGATATTTTGTGCTGATCCGGTTTCGGTGGTGACGCTTCTTTGTTCTGGCTAACGCCAGACCTGTTTCGACTTCGTCGAATCAAGATCAAGATCAAGATCAAGAGCGCTCTTCCTAACGTCAGATCTGTTTCGACTTCGTCGAGTTACTTGGAAAAGACACTCAAGTAACCAAGGTGTCCTGCTCCTGGTTTGGCCCTCCTGCGTCGGGTTCCTTCACTCCGGTCCCGCTCCGTGGGCCCGGCGCGAATGGGCCATCCATGGCCCCGCGCCTCGCGCGGCATCCTGCCGCTTGGCCCACTCCACGAGACCTCCATTCAGCCTGCACCCAAGTCGCGATTTGTGGTGTCTGGAAGATTTGCTTTCGGAAACGCCAAACCGTCCCGTAGCAGCACGGCTTGCCGGCGGGATCGATCTTGAGGGCCACCCGCGAGCAAGCTCGGCTGCTACGGGGCGTTTTTCACTCGCTCGCTTTTGATCTGGCTTTTGATCTTGGTGCGCGATGGATCAGACACCACAAATCGCGACTTGGGTGCAGGCTGAATGGAGGTCTCGCGGAGTGGGTCGAGCCGCATGGATGCGGCGAGAGGCGTGTGGGCCATGGATGGCCCTTTCACGCCGGGCCCACGGAGCGAGACCGGAATGAAGGAAGTCCGACGAAGGAGGACCCAAACCAGGAGCAGGACCCCTTGGTTACTTGGGGGTCTTTTCCAAGTAACTCGACGAAGTCGAAACAGATCTGACGTTAGGAAGAACGCTCTTGATCTTGATCTTGATCTTGATCTTGATCTTGATCTTGAAGACCTACCAAAAACACCTCAGGAAAGAATGCAAAACACCTTCCTAACCACCCCGGAACTGACCCAAGCATTGGTCGCCCCAACCGGCACAAACACCGTCTCACCCTTGCAAACCGGGTAACAATCCCCGGCCTGCGCCGTCAGCTCCACCGCCCCTTCCAGAATGAACATCAGCTCACTGTAATCAGGCTCCACCTGCCGCCGCGCATAGGCCTCGCACTGCCACAAACCGATCCGCAGATTTGCCACACTGAACAGCGTCCGGCTCCAGGCCTGAGGCGCTGGCGTCAGCAACACACTGGCCGCCGGAGGATTGCTCACCGGCAGCGCCTGCTCCAGATCGAGGCGGATCGGCTGCCTGGGCATTTCAGCGCAGGCCTCAAGCCCCGGAAACGCCACGAACAACCGCCGCAACGACCCACGATGATGCCAGCGCACCGACACCCCGCGCGGCACCACGAAGCAATCACCGGCCGCCAGCGTCAGATCAAAACCCTCACCCTGCAAGCGCAGTTCGCCCGCTTCGACGATACCCAGCTCGACCCAGGGAAACGACTCGATCAGCAGATTGGCATCCACACTGGTGCTGCTGCCCACCGCATAACCCTGCGCCGGATCATGAAAGTGAATCGCCCGGCCCGCCGCCAGCGGATCGTGCTGCAACGCATAGGCCGCGCACGGCAGCTGGCGGTCGGTGTGGGGTTGGCTGTAATGCAGAATCGGTGGCATGTGTTCGAACTCGCTCATCGGCCAATGGCATCGAGAAACTGCTGCCAGCCCGCCGCCAGGCGAACGCCCGGTGCGCGGAAGGCGTGCAGGGGAATGGGGTTGAAGCCTTCGCCGGTCATCGGGCCCAGATGGACCTTTTCGCCTGCCGTCATCAAAGCCAGTTGCTTGCCCATCCAGGTCGACATCGCCACCCCGCCGCCGTTGTAGCCGATGGCGTAGAAGCTGCGGTCGTCGAGCTGTCCGGCGTGGGGCAGGTAGTCCAGGGTCATGGCCACCAGGCCCGACCAGCGATAGTCGATCTTGTAGTCCCGCAGGATCGGGAACACCACGCCCATGCTGCGCTGCAGGTCGTCGAACGCGCTTTGTGAATCGTTTTTGCCGAACGCGCCGCGCCCGCCAAAGATCAGCCGGTCGCCCACCACGCGGAACCAGCGCAGCATGCGCTTGGTGTCGCCGCAGACCTGGCCGCCCGGCATCAGCGTCGCCAGCACATTCTGCGGCAGAGGCTGCGTGGCGATGATCGCGCTGCGAAAGGGTATCAGGCGGCGGTGCAGCGTGTCGGTGGCGCGGGTCTGGTCCGAGTAGCCGTTGGTGGCGTAGATCACCTGTTTTGCGCTGACCCGCCCTTGCGGCGTTTGCACCACGACGCGCTCGCCCTCGCGGCGCACCTGTTGCGCAGGGCTGTTGATGAAGAGTTTCACGCCGTCGTCGACCAGATGCTGGGCGATGCCGCGGGCGTAGTTGAGCGGGTGAATACCGCCGGCCTTGGGCGTCAACAGGCCGCCAGCGAAGATGTTCGAGCCGGTGGCTTCACGCACTTGCTCGGCGGAGATCATCACCGACGAGGTGCCGCCGGTTTCGCGCCGGATCCAGTTGGCGGTGGATTCCAGCCCCGCCAGCGCATGCACGTTGTGCGCAGCGGCGATGTGCCCGCCGAGCTTGAGCTGCGCGTGGGTCAGGCCGAGGGTGTCGACCATTTCCGCCAGGCTGTCCACGGCGGCGTAGCCGGTGCGGTACATGTGCAGTGCAGTGTCGCGGTCGAAGCGCGCCATCAGCGCGGCGAACCCTACGCGAAACTTCGGCGAAACTACGCCGCCGTTACGCCCGCTGGCGCCGAAGGCCAGGTTGTTGGCCTCGACGATCAAGGGTTCGCGCCCGCTGCGGGCGATGTGATGGGCAGCCGAGAGGCCGGTGTAACCGGCGCCGATGATCACCACGTCGCACTGCCGCTCGCCTTCAAGCGATTGCAGCGCAGGTGCAGGTTGGGCGGTGGCCGCCCACAAACTCTGAACAGTCATGCCAGTCTCTCGGCTAATGAAAAATGGAGCACTCTGCTCTCTCGTAGCAGCACGGCTTGCCGGCGGAGCGATCTGTCTGTGACAAAAATGTCGTCTGACACACCGCTCCCGCCGGCAAGCCGTGCTGCTACGGGGACTTGCGAAGGTTCATGCATTGCATATTGCCCCCCAACACGTAGCAGCGCGGCTTGCCGGCGGGAGCGATCTTGAGGACGTCGTCGCCCGCAAGCCGGACCGCTATAACAATCAACCCAGCTCTTTCTCGACCGCGTCAGCCAGTTGCGCCAGCGAGGTGAAGTGGTAGTGCGGTTCGGTGCGCTCGGACTCCAGGGTGCCGCCGGTGCCTTTCTGGGCGAAGCGACGTTCGATCCAGCAGGTCTGGTAGCCCAGGCGCATGGCCACGCCGATGTCGTGGTACTGGCTCTGCGCGACGTGCAGGATCTCTTCGAACACAATGCCCTGGGTCGACGCCAGCACTCCGCGGGTGTAGGCGAAGAACTGTGGATCAGGCTTCTCGAAACGCACGTCGTCAACGGTCACGCGCACGTCGAACGGCTGATCGAGGGTTTCGGCCATGTGATTCAGGGCCCAGATCTGCGAGTTGGTGGTCGCCACCAGCTTGAAGTGCTTGCGCAGGCGCTTGAGGGCTTCGATCGAATCCGGGAAGGCCGGGAAGTTTTTCACCGACTGCGCCAGGCCACGGGCGTAGTCGTCGTTGTCCGGCAGGCCCAGCTTGGCTGCCATGACGTGGTAGCAGCGCTCCAGGTCGTCCGGCCACCAGCCCGAATCGGTGGAAGCGCGGGCTTCGCGGTAAGCCTTGAGGATATCGTCATCGCTGTGGGCCTTGCCCGCCTCGCCCGATACTTCACGGACATGGGCCAGGATGCCGGCTTCGAAATCGATCAGGGTGCCGACAACATCGAACGTCAGGGCTTTGAACTGCTTGAAAGACATAGGGCGCTCCGCAAGAAAAGTCGTGGGGGAAAACTCAACTGGACGGGTCCATTATCTGCCCCGCCTCTCACGAAATATTCTGTTTTGCGCACCCTGTGAGGCATAACCTACTGTTTTTCTACTCTGCGTGCGGCACCTGTGCTCAACGGGTCGATTCCAGGGTCGCGGCCAGTCCCAGATGAGGGTAAAGCGCGTCGATTTTCAGCAGGTCTTCGCGCATTTCCTCGATAATCCAGTCGCGCACGCTTTCCACGATCGGACGCACCGGGCGATTGCCCGGCACCACCAGACAGCAGCGCCGCGAAGCCACGCGAATCTCGTCCGTGGCCGGCACCAACTCGCCCTTGCACAGGGAATTGGACACCACGTTGAGCCAGCCCATGGCGATGCCTTGCCCCAGCAATGCTGCCTGCACCACCACGGCGTAATCGGAGAACACCAGCGAGGTGTCGACCCGCCCTGCGCGCTCGAATGCAGCGCCCCAGCCGCGTTCCTGGTTGTCCATGCTGATCAGGGTCGGCACCTGTTTCTTGCGCTTGTCCAGAAGCACGTCGGCCTGGTACTGCGGGTTGCACACCGGCAGCAGAATCTCGGGCAACACCAGTGTATCCGTGGCTTTCAGGCTGCCTGCTTCCAGATAACGCATGCCCAGATCGACATCCACCAGCGGCCCGCCGATCCGCCCGGACATCAACTGATAACGCATGTCGACGGTGGGAAAACGCTGATTGAAGCGGCTCATGCGCGGCATCAGCCAGTGCGTGGTGAAGGCCGTGGACACCGACAGCGTGACCGTTTCCACCCCGGTGGCGCGGGCTTCGATTTCGCTGATCGCCGATTCGATGACGCCGAAACCTTCCTGCACCCGGCGATACAAAATGCTGCCGCTTTCGGTCAGCCGTGCCCCGCCGCGCACCCGTTCGAACAGTTGCACACCCAGGTGCTCTTCCAGCCGCGACAACATGCGGCTGACAGCCGGCTGACTGACGCACAGCTCATCGGCCGCCCGGGTGAAGCTGCCACAACGGGCGGCGGCTTCGAAGACGAACAGAGAACTGGCGCTGGGGACTTTTCGACGTAGATTTGACATGACGTGAGATTATGCCTGTTGCAACTATTAGTAAATTGTCCGCTGCAAAATCAGCTGTCTATTCTTGCGCACACTTCGCGCACGAATGCCTGTGCCTTTTCAGCCTGTCATTCCCGCCCCGAACACGCCCTTCCCTTCTACCTCCACGAGACGGTCCTTGCCATGGAAAACGCATTGAAGTTCTACATCGACGGCCGCTGGGTCGAGCCCCATGGCCGCGAGCGGCTGGCAGTGATCGACCCGGCCACCGAGCAGCCTTTCGCCGAAATCGCCATGGGCAACGCTGCCGACGTCGAAGCAGCGGTCAGCGCTGCCCGCCGTGCTTTTCCGGCGTTCGCCAGTACATCGCCCGCCCAGCGCAAGCAGTTGCTTGCGCGCATTCTTCAGGCCTTCATGGCGCGCTATGACGATATCGCCCAGGCCATCAGCCGCGAAGTCGGTGCACCGAAAGCCTTGTCCCACGACTGGCAGGCAGGCATCGGCAAGCACCATCTGGAGCAACTGCTGCGCACCCTGGACACGTTCGAATTCCAGAAGTCTCGCGGCAGCACGCGCATCACTCAGGAAGCGGTGGGCGTGGTGGCGCTGATCACCCCATGGAACTGGCCGATCAACCAGATCGTCTGCAAGGTCGCGCCCGCGCTGGCCGCCGGCTGCAGCATGGTGCTCAAGCCCAGTGAAATCGCGCCGATCAACGCCCTGCTGTTCGCCGAGGTGATGCACGAGGCCGGCGTACCTGCCGGCGTGTTCAACCTGATCAATGGCGATGGCCCGACCGTGGGCGCAGCATTGTCGGCCCATCCGCAGGTGGACATGGTGTCGTTCACCGGCTCGACCCGCGCAGGCACCGAAATCGCCCGCCTGGCCGCGCCGACGGTCAAGCGCGTGCATCAGGAACTGGGCGGCAAATCGGCGAACATTCTGCTCGACGATGTGAATCTGGAAACTGCAGTCAGCGCCGGGGTCAACAGCTGCTTCGGCAACAGCGGCCAGTCGTGTAACGCGCCGACGCGCATGTTGGTCCCCGCGCACCTGCACGACCAGGCGGTGGAAATCGCCCGGCGTACTGCCCTCGCCCACACACTCGGCGCACCGCAGGATGAGCAGACCACCCTGGGCCCAGTGATCAGCCAGCGCCAGTTCGACTCGATCCAGCGCATGATCGCCATCGGTATCGAAGAAGGCGCGCAGCTGGTCTGCGGTGGCCCGGGCCGTCCGGAGCATTTGCCCGAAGGTTATTACGTGCAGCCGACCATCTTCGCCAATGTCACCCAGGACATGACCATCGCCCGTGAGGAAATCTTCGGCCCGGTGCTGGTGATCCAGCGGTATGAAAGTCAGGCCCAGGCCGTGGAAATGGCCAACGACAGCGTGTTCGGCCTGGCCGCCTACGTGCAGTCATCGAACCTGGACCGTGCACGGGAAGTCGCCCTGCAAATGCGCGCGGGCAGCGTCTACCTCAACTACCCGGACTGGGATGCGGCAGCGCCCTTCGGTGGTTACAAGCAATCGGGCAACGGCCGCGAGTATGCCGAATGGGGGCTGGAGGCGTTTCTGGAAACCAAGGGGATTGTTGGTTGGGGTGATTGACCTCACACCACCGCGCCCGTAGCAGCCGGGTTTGCCCGCGGGACGATCTCGAGAACGCCCCGCCGGCAAGCCGTGCTGCTACGGGACCTCGATCATTCCGGCCTGCGCGGTGGCCTGCACACCCGCACCCTGCGCCTTGATCACATCCGCAATCCGCTCGGCAATCATGATGGTCGGCACGTTGGTGTTGGCGCAGGGGATCGATGGCATGAGCGAGGCGTCGCAGACCCGCAAGCCTTCCACGCCGATGACCCGCCCATCGCCGGTGGTCACAGCATGAGGATCGTCGGCCCGACCCATGCGGCAGGTGCCGGACGGATGCCAGGTGCCACCGACATTGCGCTGCACGAAGTCGGTCAGCGCGGCGTCGTCAGCCAGCAGTTTTTCCAGCGTCACGCCCTGAGTAAT
This sequence comes from Pseudomonas sp. 2, assembly GCF_056627435.1. Lineage (NCBI taxonomy): Bacteria > Pseudomonadati > Pseudomonadota > Gammaproteobacteria > Pseudomonadales > Pseudomonadaceae > Pseudomonas > Pseudomonas sp. 2. The sequence continues at coordinate 67,433 of NZ_JBWXNG010000014.1, read as the reverse complement.
CAACCCGTGCACCAGCGCCTTGCGCAGGGGCCCGGCGATATCCAGCAGCAGGCTCAAGACTCCGCGCTGCACGCCGTTGAACCACCCGGGCATGGCCACCTTGGCCACCCTGGGCGAATAGCTCGACGGAAACACCACGCTACGCTCCCCCGCCAGCTCCTCGGCAGACAAAGTCTGCGCGCCGAAGCGCAACGCCTGCTTGAGCCGCTCAAGATCCCGCCCATCGCTGAGCATGTCGAAGCGCACCTGCGGCTCATCCAGCGGATCGTTCGACGCCAGCCGCACTCGGCCACGGGAATAGGATTTGTTGACCCAGAAGAACATCGTGCCCAGCCGGTAGCCGATGGAATGCCAGCCCGAGCGCGACAGGATCGCGCCGTGCATGTCGCCGGGCACCGTGCTCGGCAATCCCGATGAAAAACGCACGATGGCCTGTTCGTGATGTTCTTCGGGAAACGGCGTACGGCCCTGGGGCGTCAATACAGCCGAGACGGCAATCGACGGATGCTCCATCAGGTTGCCGCCGACGCCGGGGCGATGACACTCAAGCGCGATGCCCAGCGACACCAACTCGTCAGCCGGGCCGATGCCGCTGCGCATCAGCACCGCCGGGCTGTGAATCGCCCCGGCGCAGACGATCACTTCCCGCGCCAGGACCGATTCGGCTGCACCACCGGCCAGCAGAATCCGCGCGCCGCTGGCCTTGCCTGCCTTGATCAGCACCCGGTCCACCACGCAGTGGGTGCGGATGGTCAGGTTGGGCCGACGGCGCACCTCGTCGGTGAGGTAGCACACCGAGGTGGGAATGCGCTCGCCCTGTTCGCTGACGCCAATCGCGCCGACGTACACACCATCTTCCCAGCGACCATTCTGGTCGGGCTTGTGCGCCAGCCCGGCACGGCCGAGGGTGTTCATCACGGCTTTGACGAAGGGCGACAAGCGCTCGGCAGGCGTGCGCCGAATCCGCACCGGGCCAGTTGATCCGTGGAACGCGGCATGCTCGCTGCTGCTGAAATCCGTGTCGTTCTCCAGCTTGCGAAAGTACGGCAGGCAGCTTTCCCAGGACCAGCCCTCGGCCCCCAGCCGCTGCCATTCGTCATAGTCGGCCGGCGCACCGCGGTTGGTCATCAGCGCGTTGATCGCCGAACCGCCACCGAGGATGCGCGCCTGTTCGTAACGCCGGTCAGTGGGCGCCTTGGCGCCCATCCAGGCGCGCAACTGCTGCCAGATGTTGCTGACGTCCAGATAGGCACGCCCCGGGTAGCGGCTGCGGATCGCAGGCGGCATTGTGCTTTGGGAAATGTCGCGCCCGGCCTCGACCAGGCACACATTCTTGTCAGGGTCTTCCGAGAGCCGGGCGGCGAGCACGCAGCCCGCCGAACCGCCGCCGAGAATCAGGTAATCGATCATCACCCGCCCCGCTTACTGAACGAACTTGAGCCAGCGATCCTTGGCCGCGATCCCGGCCGCCGACGCCCACCACTCTTCAGACATCAGTGCCTGCTTGGCAGCGTTGTCCGGTGAGCTTGGCAATTCTTTGGCGCGTTGTTCGGTGATCTTGCCGGTACCGAACGCCGCCGGGTTGCCCGGGCCGTAATCGATGTACAGCGGCAGGTTGGCCTGCAATTGCGGCGACATGGCCTCGTTGATGAACTTCACCGCAGACGCATAGTTGGGCGCGTCCTTGAGGATGCACAGCTGGGTGTTCTGCAGCAGGCCATCGTTGTAGGTGAAGGCCACATCCGGGTTGCTCTTCTGCACGGCACTGGCGCGGCCGTTCCAGATCATCAGCATGTCCACTTCACCGTCGGCCAACAGTTGCGCCGACTGGCCACCGGACGTCCACCACACGGCGATGTTCGGCTTGATCTGCTCCAGACGCTTGTAGGCGCGGTCCACATCCAGGGGGTAGAGCTTGTCCCGTGGCACGCCATCGGAGAGCAAGGCGGCTTCCAGCGTGCTCATGGGGTCGTTGCGCAAGGCGCGGGTACCGGGGAAGTTTTTCACGTCCCAGAACTCGGCCCAGGTCTGCGGAATCTTTTTCAGGGTTTTCTTGTTGTAGCCGATCACCGACGAGTAAAACTCGTAGGCCACCGAATACGGGGTGCGGTACTGGGCAGGCATGGCCTGAACGTTCGGCATCTTGCTCAGGTCCAGCGGCTCGATCAGCCCTTCATTGCCGCCGCGCACGCAGTTCGAGGGCGGCGTGTCGATCACGTCCCACACCGGCTTTTTCGCATCGCCCATGGCCTTGACCATCGGCCAGGCGTCAGGCGCGCTGTCCTGCTTGATGGTCAGGCCCAGGCTTTTTGCCGCGGGGTCGAGAATGGCTTTGGTCTGGGCTTCCTGATAGGCGCCGCCTTGGGAGACGAAGGTAATCTGATCGGCCATGGCGGACGTGGCGCACGCCACCGAAAGGCTCAACAGGGAAATGACGGAACCGAAAGCTGCAGTGACAGACAAGGTTTTCATGGCAAATCATCCTGGACGTAGATTAATTCGGCAGTGTTAAAACCCTCGACGGACACCCAGCACCGGCGTGCTCTGCTCAGGTTTGCTTTTGTTATTTATCCGAGCGGGACAGCCGGACGTTACAAGAGCATGACGAATGACGGCAATGCACGATTAGTCAGATACCTCATAACCTCAAATTATCCCTGTGGGAGTGAGCTTGCTCACGAACGCGGTGTGTCAGAAACGCAACTTGAACTGACACACCGCATTCGTGAGCAAGCTCACTCCTACAGGGGGCGTGGTGTTCTTCGGATCGCGGCAAACGGCAGCCGTTTACCCAGCGCCTCGGCCAGGAATTGCACGAACACGGAAATACGTTGCGGGATGTGTCGCCGGTGCTGATACACCGCGAAGATGTCGCCCGGCGGCGCCTGATAATCAGCCAACACTGCGCGCAAGCGCCCGGATTCCAGATGTTCCTGCACGTCCCAGCGTGAGCGCAGGATCAGCCCATGGCCTTCCAGCGCCAGGCTCACCGCCACCTCGCCATCGTTGCTCGACAGCGTGCCGCTGACCTTGTGCGAGAACTCCTGGCCATCCTTGCGGAAGCGCCAGATGGCGTAATCACTGCCGAACTGGCGCAGCACGATGCAGTTATGCCGTGCCAGATCGGCCACGCTTTCAGGCTCAGGCATAGCTTCAAGGTATCGAGGCGAGGCACAGAGAATCCGTGGATTGTCCAGCAGACGCACACCGATCAGCCGCGAATCCGGCGGCTCGCCCATGCACAGGCCGATGTCGAACTGATCGTCCAGCAGGCTCAGCGGCAGGCTGGTCAGTTCCAGCGAGATCTCCAGTTCCGGATGCAGGCGAGCGAACTCCGAAACTACCGGCGCCAAGTGCCGCCTGCCGAAACCCAGCGTGCCGTTGATCCGCAGGCGACCGTGCAAAGTCGGCTGGCGGCTGCTCAATGCGCTTTCCAGTTCTTCGAGCTGACGCAGGATCGGTCGACCGCCTTCCAGGTACTGCGAGCCCTCGGGCGTCAGCGACAGCCGCCGGGTGGTGCGTTGCAGCAACTGCACGCCCAGCCGCGCCTCCAGCTGGCTCAAGCGCTTGCTCACGGCAGGCAGCGACAGCCCGAGATGGCGCGCCACTTCGGTCAGGCTGCCGCGGGTCGCCACCTGCTGAAAGAAACTCAGATCATCGATCGTGCTCACGGATTCTTTACTCAAATCTAAGAATGACTTTCGCTACAGACTAATTATTAATCGGCAAAGACTCCATACACTGGCCGTACACACCTTCCCGTCAGGAGTCGAACCATGAGCAATGCCCAGTACAAGATCGCAGTCATCCCCGGCGACGGCATCGGCAAGGAAGTCATGCCCGAAGGCGTGCGCGTGCTCGACGCCGTGGCGGCCAAACATGACCTGGCACTGCAGTGGGACTGGTTCGACTTTGCCAGCGCCGATTACTACCTGGCCCACGGCAAGATGATGCCGGACAACTGGTTCGAGCTGCTCAAGGGCTATGACGCGATCTACTTCGGCGCCGTGGGCTGGCCGGACGTGGTGCCCGACCACATTTCGCTGTGGGATTCGCTGCTGCAGTTCCGCCGCGAGTTCGACCAGTACGTCAACCTGCGCCCGTGCCGCCTGATGCCCGGCGTGAAGGCGCCGCTGGCCAACCGCAAGCCCGGCGACATCGATTTCTGGGTGGTGCGCGAGAACACCGAAGGCGAATACTCCAGCGTCGGCGGCAAGATGTTCCCTGGCACCGAGCGCGAAATCGTCCTGCAGGAAACCGTGATGACCCGCGTAGGGGTCGACCGCATCCTCAAGTTCGCCTACGACCTGGCCCAGAGCCGGCCGAAGAAACACCTGACCTCGGCGACCAAATCCAACGGCATCGCGATCACCATGCCGTACTGGGACGAGCGCGTGGCCGAGATGGGCCAGAAGTACCCCGAGGTGAAGGTCGACAAGTACCACATCGACATCCTCACCGCGAACTTCGTCCTGCACCCGGACTGGTTCGACGTGGTGGTGGCCAGTAACCTGTTCGGCGACATCCTGTCGGACCTCGGCCCGGCCTGCACCGGCACCATCGGCATCGCGCCGTCGGCCAACATCAACCCGGAGCGCAATTTCCCGAGCCTGTTCGAGCCGGTCCACGGCTCGGCGCCGGACATCGCCGGCAAGGGCATCGCCAACCCCATCGGGCAGATCTGGTGCGGTGCGATGATGCTCGACCATCTGGGCCATCCCGAAGCTGGCGCGGCGGTGCTGGCGGCCATCGAAAAGGTCCTGGCCATGGGCCCGCAGGACGCGCCGCTGACCCGCGACATCGGCGGCACCGGCAACACCGAGGCGCTGGGCAAGGCCATCGCCGCTGCGGTCTGACGCACTGAAAAACGCGCAATCTCCCGCTCACCCTGAGTGATTCGGGAGATTGTTGCGCGCGGCTCTGGCATCGTATGCCTCATCTTCCCAGCGCTTGCGAGAACCCCATGGCTCTGCTGTTCAAAGTCGACGATGACCGCGCCCTGACCTGGAAATCCCTGTTCGAGCAGCATGCGCCGGACATCGAGGTGCGCCTGTGGCCAGAGGTCGGCGATCCTGCGCAGGTCCGCTACTTCGCCGCCTGGCAACCGCCGCAGAACCTGCACCAGCGTTTTCCCGAACTGGAAGTGATTTTCGCCACCTCGGCGGGGGTCGATCAGTTCGACCTCGGTGAACTGCCCGAACACATCCAGGTGGTGCGCATGCTCGACCCCGGCATCGCCCAGGGCATGATCGAATACGCGTGTTTCGCGGTGCTGAGCCTGCACCGGCAGATCCCCACCTACCTGCAACAGCAACGCAACAGCCAGTGGCAGGAGCATGAGCTGACCCCGGCCAGCCGGCGCCGGGTCGGTGTGATGGGCCTGGGCAACCTCGGTACGGCGGTGCTGCAAAGCCTGCGGCCGTTCGGCTTTCCCCTCTCAGGCTGGGCCCGCTCACAGAAAAACATCGAAGGCGTACAGTGCTTCGCCGGCGAAGAGCAGCTGCCAGCGTTTCTCGCCCAGTGCAACATTCTCATCTGCCTGCTGCCGTTGACCGATGACACCCGGGGCATTCTCGACGCCAGGCTGTTCTCGGCCCTGCCCAAGGGCGCGCAGCTGATCAACCTGGGGCGTGGCGGGCATTTGATCGAAGCCGATTTGCTCGACGCACTCGATAGCGGGCAACTGAGCCACGCCATCGTCGACGTGCTCAATCAGGAACCGCCGGGCGACGCACATCCGTTCTGGCAGCATCCCGGGATCTGGCTCACCCCGCACATCGGCGCCAACACCTCACCGGACACCGCCTTTGCGGTGCTGCTGGAGAACATCCGCCGGCATCAGCGCGGTGAAGTCATGAATGGGGTGATCGAGCGCGAACAGGGTTACTGATTCGCGCCCCTCGCGCAGGATTCAGCCCACATCGACCTCGATCACATCGCCCACAATCCGCACCGGCCAGGTCCTCAAGCGCAGGGAGGCGTCTTCCAGGCAGGTGCCATCCTCCAGCCGGTAATGCTGTTTGTAGAGCGGCGAGGCGATCACCAGATCGCCCGCCAGGCTGCCGACCAGGCCGCGCCCGATGACGTTGACACCGGACACCGGGTCGCGATTGTCGACAGCGAACAACTGCGGTGTGCCGCTGATCGAGGCCACGCAAAACAGCGCGACCTGGGTATTGCCCACCAGCGCCACGACACCGGAATTGAGGACCAGATCCTCGCGCGCACACACCGCGCGCCAGGCCTGGGTGTGTACCCTGTGATTGATCACTGCGTTACTCTGGCTCATCACACACTCTCCGAAACGGCAATCAGGTTGAGTTCATTGGCCCGCGCCGGGCGGCGCTGGCTGCGTTCCTTGACGAAGTGAATGTCAGGGTCCGCACTCTTGTCGTTGACGAACGTGCGGAAGCGCTTGAGTTTTTCCGGGCTCTTGAGCGCGTTGGCCCATTCGCATTCGTAACGGTCGACCACCAGTTGCATCTGTTCTTCAAGTTCGGCGGCCAGGCCCAGGCTGTCGTCGATGACCACGGCCTTGAGGTAGTCCAGCCCGCCCTCCAGCGACTCGCGCCACACCGAGGTGCGCTGCAGCTTGTCGGCAGTGCGGATGTAGAACATCAGCACGCGGTCGATGTAGCGGATCAGCGTGGCGTCATCCAGGTCGGTGGCGAACAGCTCGGCGTGACGCGGGCGCATGCCGCCGTTGCCGCACACATACAGGTTCCAGCCTTTCTCGGTGGCGATCACGCCGATGTCCTTGCTCTGCGCTTCGGCGCATTCGCGGGTGCAGCCGGACACCGCGAACTTGAGTTTGTGCGGCGAACGCAGGCCCTTGTAGCGATCCTCGATGGTCAGGGCCATCTGCACGCTGTCCTGCACGCCGTAGCGGCACCAGGTGCTGCCCACGCAGGATTTCACCGTGCGCGTGGACTTGCCGTAGGCGTGGCCGGTCTCGAACCCGGCGGCGATCAGTTCGGCCCAGATGTCCGGCAGCTCGTGCAACTGCGCACCGAACAGGTCGATGCGCTGCCCGCCGGTGATCTTGGTGTACAGATCGTATTTCTTCGCCACCGCGCCAATGGCGATCAGGCCGTCCGGGGTAATTTCACCGGCCGGAATTCGCGGCACCACCGAGTAGGTGCCGTTCTTCTGCATGTTGGCCATGAAGGTGTCGTTGGTGTCCTGCAGCGGCACCAGCGAAGGGTCCATGATCGGCTTGTTCCAGCAGGACGCAAGGATCGATCCGACCGCCGGTTTGCAGATGTCGCAACCGATATGGCCCTTGCCGTGCTGCGCGAGCATCTGCTCGAAGCTCTCGATGTTTTCCACCCGGGCGAAGGCGTACAGCTCCTGGCGGGTGTAGGCGAAGTGTTCGCACAGGCTCTTGTCGACCGCCACGCCGCGGGCGGTCAGCTCGTGCTCGAACACGCTCTTGAGCAGCGCCGCACAACCGCCGCAGCCGGTGGCGGCCTTGGTACAGGCCTTGATCCCGGCAAGGTCGGTGCAGCCGCCGTCGATGGCCGAGCAGATCGAAGCCTTGCTGACGTTGTGACAGGAGCAGATGGTCGCCGTGGCGGGCAGCGCGTCGGCACCCAGGGTCGGCGCACCTTCGCTGTGCGGCAGGATCAGGCTCGACGGATCGGCAGGCAGCTTGATGCCGTTCTGCGCGTACTGCAGCAGGGTGTCGTAATAGCTGTTGTCGCCGACCAGCACCGCGCCCAGCACCTGCTTGCCGTCGGCGCTGACCACCAGGCGGCGGTAGGTCGAGGTGGCTTCGTCGATGTAGCGATAGCTGCGCGCGCCGCTCAGGGCGCCGTGGGCATCGCCGATGGAACCGACGTCCACGCCCAGAAGTTTGAGTTTGGTCGACATGTCGGCGCCGAAGAACGGCTCGGCGTCCCGATCACAGAGTTGCGCGGCGACGCTGCGAGCCATCTGATAACCCGGCGCGACCAAGCCAAAGACGCTGCCGTTCCACGCCGCGCATTCGCCGATGGCGAAGATATCGGCGTCGGAGGTGCGGCAGTGTTCGTCAATGACGACGCCGCCCCGCGGCCCCAGTTCCAATTCGCACTGGCGGGCGAGCGCGTCCTGCGGGCGAATCCCGGCGGAGAACACGATCAGGTCGGTTTCAAGAAACTCATCCCCGGCGAAGTTCATCCGGTAGCGATAGTGCTCGCCGGCGCTGATCGATTGAGTAGCGCGGGACAGGTGCACGCCGACGCCCAGTGCTTCGATACGCGCCTTCAACGCCGCGCCGCCCCAATCGTCCAGTTGCACCGGCATCAGCCGTGGCGCGAACTCGACCACATGGGCTTCCAGGCCCAGGGATTTGAGCGCATTCGCCGCTTCCAGCCCCAGCAGACCGCCGCCGACCACCACGCCGCGTCGGGCGTTGGCGGCGGCCGCGCGGATGGTGTCCAGGTCATCGAGGGTGCGATAGACCAGACGCGAATGCCCCTCGGCGCCCTCGATGGGCGGCACGAACGGATAGGAGCCGGTGGCCAGGATCAGTTTGTCGAACGCGAACGCGCCCTGGGCGGTGATCACTTCCCTGCGCGCCCGATCGATTTCCAGTACCGGCACGCCCAGGTGCAGGGTCAGGCCGGGCTGTTCATATAAGGAGGCGTCACTCAGGGCCAGCGACTCGGCATCGCGGCCGCCAAAGTATTCGGACAGGTGCACGCGGTCATAGGCGCGCTGGCGCTCTTCGCCGAACACATGGATGCGATAGCGCGCAAGGGCGCCCGCGCCGATCAGTTGTTCGACGCAGTGATGCCCAACCATCCCGTTACCCACGACGATCAAGGTTTGTACATCGTTTGCAGAGGCGACTGTGGTGTTCATGGCGAGTCCCGGCCTAGGCCAATCAGGTTTTTCGAAGCAAAAAAAAAGCGCCCGGAACCGTTGGGTTCCAGGCGCCTTTGCCTGTTCTTTTTAAGGGTTGGCACTCGACCACAGTGTCGGCGCAACCTGTAAGCCCCTGCCTTGGAAGGCGGACGATCATCGTTGACCGGCCAGGGCTGCCAGCCTTTCGAGGCCGGACTTGCAAGGGATGAAGCAATGGCTGTGCCAGCGCTGTTGATTCTGCCCGCAGGGCGTAAGAGCCGAGCTTGCTCGCAATCTGGTGCGAAGCGCCAGCAAACCCTTTAAACGCGGTGTGCCTGTTGAAATTCAGGTGTCTGGTTTTACTGCCGCTGCGCGCCAGATCGCGAGCAAGCTACGCTCCTAAGCCCTCCGGGCAGAAGCGGCAGGTCTGGCACGAAAAGAGTGCGCCGTCATCCAAATCGCCCCATCGTGATGCTGCCAACACAGCCACTCTCCACCCCCACCCCGTAGCAGCACGGCTTGCCGGCGGGGCGATCTACCGGGCGCCATCACTCTCACACCGGGCCGGATTCCAACTGGCCCACCCCTTGCAAAGCCCTCCCCCACAGGCAATCAACGCCGATTGCCATTTCACGACAAAGGCGCCGTGTGCTCCCCGTTTTCGACGAGGGGGAACAGGGCGTCTTTTTTGTTTTCGGGAAATGGAAATATGGCCAGCAACAGTGTGCGAAGTGTGTGTCCTTATTGCGGTGTCGGCTGCGGCATCGTCATGCAGGTGCAGAACAACCGCGTGATCAAGATCAGCGGCGACAAAACTCATCCGACCAACTTCGGCCGCCTGTGCACCAAGGGCACCACGGCGGGCCAGGCGCTTGCCGAATCCGGACGCATGGAAGACGCCTGGCTGCGCCATGACCGCCAGCAGCAACCGGTGCGCAGCGACATGGACGCCGCCATCCGAGAAACAGCCTTGCGCCTGCGCACAATCCTCGACCGCGACGGCCCCGACGCGCTGGCCTTTTATGTGTCCGGCCAGATGTCGCTGGAAGCCCAGTACCTGGCCAACAAACTGGCCAAGGGGTTCGTGCGCACGCCCCACATCGAATCCAACTCGCGGCTGTGCATGGCCAGCGCCGGCAGCGGCTACAAACTGTCGCTGGGCGCCGACGGCCCGCCCGGCTCCTACGACGACTTCGACAAGGCCGATCTGTTTTTCGTGATCGGCGCGAACATGGCCGACTGCCATCCGATCCTGTTCCTGCGCATGATGGATCGGGTCAAGGCCGGGGCGCAGCTGATCGTGGTCGATCCGCGGCGCAGCGCCACCGCCGACAAGGCCGGCCTGTTCCTGCAGATCAAGCCCGGCACCGACCTTGCGCTGCTCAACGGCCTGCTGCACCTGTTGCTGGAAAACGGCGACGTCGATGCCGAATTTATCGCCGCGTACACGGAAGGCTGGGACGCGATGCCCGCTTTTCTCGCCGACTACACCCCGGCGAAGGTCTCGCAGATCACCGGCCTTGCCGAAGCGGACATCCGCAAAGCCGCGCAGATGATCGGCCAGGCCCCCGAGTGGATGAGCTGCTGGACCATGGGCCTGAACCAGAGCACCCACGGCACCTGGAACACCAACGCGCTGTGCAATCTGCACCTGGCCACCGGCGCGATCTGCCGCCCCGGCAGCGGGCCGTTTTCCCTGACCGGTCAACCCAATGCCATGGGCGGCCGCGAGATGGGCTACATGGGCCCGGGCCTGCCGGGGCAGCGCTCGGCACTGGTGCAAAGCGATCGTCAGTTCATCGAGGATATGTGGGCGATCCCCCGGGGCAGCCTCAGCCAGAAGACCGGCGGCGGCACCGTCGAGATGTTCGAGCAGATGCGCGACGGCATCATCAAGGCCTGCTGGATCATCTGCACCAACCCGGTGGCCAGCGTCGCCAACCGCGCCACGGTCATCGACGCCTTGCAGGCCGCCGAGCTGGTCATCACCCAAGATGCGTTCCTGGACACCGAAACCAACCGCTACGCCGACATTCTTCTGCCGGGCGCGCTGTGGGCCGAGGCCGAAGGGGTGATGATCAATTCCGAGCGCAACCTGAACCTGACCCGCAAAGCGGTGGACGCACCGGGACAGGCCATGGCGGACTGGCAGATCATCGCGCGGGTGGCCTGTGAAATGGGCTTTGCCGAGGCGTTCTCCTATACCTGTGCCGAAGACGTCTTCGAGGAAATCAAGCAGGCCTGGAACCCGAAAACCGGCTATGACATTCGCGGCGCCAGCTACCTGCGCCTGCGTGAGCAGCCGCTGCAATGGCCTTGCGCGCCAGACGATTCAGGCACCCGCAACCCGATTCGCTACCTCAATAACGGCATCAGCCAGACCCGGCGAGCGGGCGACGCGGCTATCGTGTTTGCCACCGAGAGCGGCAAGGCGAACTTCCTGCCGCGCCCGCACCTGCCGCCTGCGGAAATGCCCAGTGACACCTTCCCGATGGTGCTCAATACCGGCCGGGTGCAGCACCAGTGGCACACCCTGACCAAGACCGGCAAAGTGCCAACCCTGAACAAACTCAACCCCGGCCCCTTTATCGAAATCCATCCCGACGATGCTCAGGCCCTGGGCATTGCCGACAAGGACGCCGTGGAAATCCGCTCCCCGCGCGGCCAGGCGATCCTCCCCGCCGTGGTCACCGATCGGGTTCGCCCCGGTAACTGTTTCGCGCCGTTTCACTGGAACAATGTGTTCGGCGACAACCTGGCGATCAATGCGCTGACCAGCGACGCCATCGACCCCATTTCCCTGCAGCCCGAATTCAAGTTCAGCGCCGTGGCGCTGCGCAAGGTCGAGCTGATCGGCCATCGTTTTCTCGACCTGCCCCACAGCGCAGAGGACGAAACCGAAGCGTTCGAAGGCGAGCCGCTATTGACGCTGCTCTGGGCCTCGCAGACCGGCAATGCGGAAACCCTGGCCAAGCGTTTCGGCCGCCATCTGCGCACTGCGGGCGTTGCGGTGCAGGTGGCGGCGATGGACAGTTTTCCGGTGGCGCGCCTGAGTGAGACGGCCAATGTGGCGCTGATCAGCAGCACCTTTGGCGACGGCGACTCACCCGACAACGGCCTGGGTTTCTGGCAGTCGCTGAGCGCGCAACAGGAACGCCTCGAATCCCTGCGTTATGCGGTGCTCGCGTTGGGCGACCCCAGTTATGAAACCTTCTGCCAGCACGGCAAGAACCTCGATCAGCGCCTGCTCACCCTCGGTGCATCGCCGCTGATTGCGCGGGTCGACTGCGACGGCGATTTCGAAGGCCCGGCCGCGGGCTGGTTTCGCGCCTTGCAACAGGCGCTGGAACTGGACCTGCCGGACACCGTGTTCGAGACGCCGGCCAGCGACCAGCCCACCCGCGCCCGCCCGCACGCCTCGCGCCTGGTGATCAATCGTCGGCTCAATGGCGCTGGTGCAACCAAGGACACCCGCCAGTTCGCCCTGAGCCTGGACGATTCGGGCATGACCTACGAGGCCGGGGACGCGCTGGGTGTGTGGCCGCAAAACTGCCCGGCGCTGGTGGAAGAAGTGCTCGAACTGACCGGCCTTTCCGCCGAGCAGCCAGTGCTGGCCGACAAGCTGGGCGAAGTGTCGCTGCGCCAAGCCTTGACCGAAGGCTATGAAATCGCCCGTCCCGGTGCCGAAATGCTGGAGTTCATCGCCCGGCGCGGCAAGCATCAGGATCTGCAGAACCTGCTCGGCGAATCGCTTCGTGGAGAACTGAAAAGCTGGCTGTGGGGGCGGCAACTGGCGGATGTCCTGCGCGAGTTTCCGCTGGACTGCTCGGGCCAGGAACTGCTCGAAAGCCTGCGCCCGTTGCAGCCGCGCCTGTATTCCATTGCATCGAGTTTCAAGGCTCATCCCGATCAGGTGCATCTGACGGTTTCGGCGGTGCGTTATGGCCAACGCAAGGGCGTGTCCTCGACCTTTCTGGCTGACCGCGCAGGCGAGTGTCAGGTGCCGATCTTCCTTCAACCCAGCCGGCATTTTCGCGTGCCGAGCGATGGCGACGTGCCGATGATCATGATCGGGCCGGGCACCGGCGTGGCGCCGTTTCGCGCGTTTCTCCAGGAACGCCGGGCCCGTGGCGATCGCGGCAGAAACTGGCTGTTCTTCGGCGAGCAGCATGCCGCCACCGACTTCTACTACCGCGATGAGCTGGAGGGCATGCGGGCGAGCGGGCATTTGACGCGCTTGAGCCTGGCGTTTTCCAGGGACCAGGCCGAGAAGATCTACGTCCAGCAGCGCATCCGCGAACAGGGCGCCGAGTTGTGGGCGTGGTTGCAGGACGGGGCGCGCATCTATATTTGCGGCGACGCGGCGCACATGGCCACGGATGTGGACCTGGCGCTGCGCGATGCCATTGCGGTGCATGGCGGGCTGAGCGAAGAGCGTGCCAGCGAGTACCTGCGGCAGCTGTCCGAACAGAAGCGTTATTTGCGGGATGTGTACTGAGGCAAAAAAATGGGCAACCGAAGTTGCCCAAAATGCCTTGCGTGCTCGTTGTCGGGGAGGCTCAGTCCTTGCCGCGCTTGTGCGAGTCTCTCCAGATGAACAGGGACAGCCCTGCAAAAAAGCTCAGCATCAACATCACCGTGATGACGCCAGCCAGCACTGCATGATCGAGAAACATAAGCGCCCCTCCTGCCGCGACCCTGTTCGATGGGTGCAGAGTAACCAGAGGGATGCGCGAGAGTGTTGACTCAGATCAACGCCACCACGGATTCGAGCAGTGGCGCAAAGAGGAAGGGGTTCAGCGCTTCTTGGGCTTGTTCTTGGGTTTCTTGCGGGGTTTGCCCAATGGCATCGCTTGTTCGAAGGCCTTGCGCACTTCGTTGAGGCGTTTGTCATTGAGGTCGTGGATTCGCTTGGCGCGTTCTGCGCCGAAGTCGATCACCTGGGTGTCATCATCGCTCATGGCGTGCTGCTCTCGATTGCCTGATGGCAAGCATAATGCGCAATACCACCCACAGCCTGCAACAGCCGCTGGCGTCTCAGACCTTGAGATCGACCCACAGGCCCTGGCGCGGTTCGTCGTCGATGATCGGCACCACCGGCACCGTGTTGTCGGCATTCAGGTAGTCGCCCGGCATCGCGGGCCCCGGATGCGGCTGTTGCTCGGCGTCATCGGCGTTGAGTTCGGGGTGGCGATCGGCGGCGCGTCGATCGCGTCGTCGGCGGTTCTGCCGGCGCTGTTCTTGACGCAAGAGCACCACGGCTTCTTCCGGTTCACGCTGGCGCATGTCGATGGTCGACTCGTTGGAGCTTGGCTGGGTGGGCGTCACAGGCGGGACGCTGGGCGTCGGTCTGACCGGATCCTGCTGCGCGGTGACAGGGGCGGCACTCAAGGGGATCAGTGGTGGCAGCATGATAATGGTCTCCTGTTAACAGGGTTTCGGCTGCCGTTTCGTCGACTTGAGCCGCCGTACAAGGAAGTTTCGACTATGTTTTTCGCAACAAGTGCCCCGGCCAGTCTGCGCGCAAACCCTGCGCCCAGCAAATACAGGTGTATTAAGCCGTTCGTTACGCTTAAGTCTTTGGCCTGGACGGCTTGTTCCGTTACCATAGGCGGCTTTTTCAAGGCGGGAGTCAGGCAGCATGGCGCAGCAGTATCAACCGGGGCAACGCTGGATTAGCGACAGCGAAGCCGAGCTGGGATTAGGCACCGTTCTGGCACAGGATGGCCGCTTATTGACCGTGCTCTATCCGGCCACTGGCGACACTCGCCAGTATGCTTTGCGCAATGCGCCGCTGACGCGGGTGCGTTTCTCGCCGGGCGACACCATCACCCACTTCGAGAACTGGAAGATGACCGTTCGCGAAGTCGAGGACATCGACGGCCTGCTGGTCTACCACGGCCTCAACGCCCAGAACCAGCCGGTGACCCTGCCCGAAACCCAATTGTCGAACTTCATCCAGTTCCGTCTGGCAACCGACCGCCTGTTCGCCGGGCAGATCGACCCGCTGGCCTGGTTCTCCCTGCGCTACCACACCCTGGAGCACACCAGCCGCCAGCTGCAATCCTCGCTGTGGGGCCTGGGCGGCGTTCGCGCGCAACCCATCGCCCACCAGTTGCACATCGCCCGTGAAGTCGCCGACCGCATCGCGCCGCGGGTTCTGCTGGCTGACGAAGTGGGCCTGGGCAAAACCATCGAAGCCGGCCTGGTGATCCATCGCCAGCTGCTGTCGGGCCGTGCCAGCCGCGTGCTGATCCTGGTGCCGGAAAACCTGCAGCACCAGTGGCTGGTCGAGATGCGCCGCCGCTTCAACCTGCAAGTTGCGCTGTTCGACGCCGAGCGTTTCATCGAAAGCGATGCCAGCAACCCGTTCGAAGACACCCAGTTGGCGCTGGTCTCGCTGGAATGGCTGGTGGACGACGAGAAGGCCCAGGACGCGCTGTTCGCAGCGGGCTGGGACCTGATGGTGGTCGACGAAGCCCACCACCTGGTCTGGCACGAAGACAAGGTCAGCCCCGAGTACGCGCTGGTCGAGCAACTGGCCGAAGTGATTCCGGGCGTGCTGCTGCTCACCGCGACCCCTGAACAACTGGGCCAGGACAGCCACTTCGCGCGCCTGCGCCTGCTCGATCCGAACCGCTTCCATGACCTGAAAGCCTTCCGCGCCGAGAGCGAAAACTATCGCCCGGTGGCCGAAGCCGTTCAGGAACTGCTGGACCAGGGCCGCCTGTCGCCCAAGGCTCACGAAACCATCAAGGGTTTCCTGGGTGCTGAAGGCGAGGCGCTGCTGGCCGCCGTGGCCGATGGCGACACCGACGCCAGCGCACGCCTGATCCGCGAACTGCTTGACCGCCACGGCACCGGCCGCGTGCTGTTCCGCAACACTCGCGCCGCTGTGCAGGGATTTCCGGAGCGCAAACTGCATCCGTACCCGCTGCCCTGCCCGGCCGAATACCTGGAACTGCCGATTGGCGAGCACGCCGACCTGTACCCGGAAGTCAGCTTCCAGGCCCAGGGCGAGACCAGCGAAGAAGAACGCTGGTGGCGCTTCGACCCGCGCGTCGACTGGCTGATCGACACCCTCAAAATGCTCAAGCGCGTCAAGGTGCTGGTGATCTGCGCCCACGCCGAGACCGCGATGGACCTGGAAGACGCCCTGCGCGTGCGTTCCGGCATCCCGGCTACCGTGTTCCATGAAGGCATGAACATTCTGGAACGCGACCGAGCCGCGGCCTATTTTGCTGACGAAGAGTTCGGCGCCCAGGTGCTGATCTGTTCGGAAATCGGCAGTGAAGGCCGCAACTTCCAGTTCGCTCACCATCTGGTGCTGTTCGATCTGCCGGCGCACCCGGACCTGCTGGAACAGCGCATCGGCCGTCTGGACCGTATCGGCCAGAAGCACACCATCGAGCTGCATGTGCCGTACCTGGAAACCAGCCCGCAAGAGCGGCTGTTCCAGTGGTACCACGAAGCGCTCAACGCCTTCCTCAACACCTGCCCGACCGGCAACGCCCTGCAACATCAGTTCGGCCCGCGCCTGCTGCCGCAACTCGAAGGCGGCGACGAGGACGACTGGCTGGCGCTGGTCAAGGAAGCCCGCACCGAGCGCGAGCGTCTGGAAAGCGAGCTGCACACCGGCCGCGACCGCCTGCTGGAACTCAACTCCGGCGGCGCTGGTGAAGGTGAGGCGCTGGTCGAGGCGATTCTGGAGCAGGACGATCAGTTCACACTGCCGATCTACATGGAAACCCTGTTCGACGCCTTTGGTATCGACAGCGAGGACCATTCGGAAAACGCGCTGATCCTGAAACCGAGCGAAAAAATGCTCGACGCCAGCTTCCCGCTGGGCGACGACGAAGGCGTGACCATCACCTACGACCGCAACCAGGCGCTGTCCCGCGAGGACATGCAGTTCATCACCTGGGAGCACCCGATGGTGCAGGGCGGCATGGACCTGGTGCTGTCCGGTTCCATGGGCAACACCGCCGTCGCGCTGATCAAGAACAAGGCGCTCAAGCCCGGCACCGTGCTGCTGGAACTGCTGTACGTCAGTGAAGTGGTCGCGCCGCGCTCGCTGCAACTGGGCCGCTACCTGCCACCGGCCGCCCTGCGCTGCCTGCTGGATGGCAACGGCAACGACCTGTCGGGCCGTGTGTCGTTCACCACCCTGAACGACCAGCTCGAGAGCGTGCCACGCGCCAGCGCCAACAAGTTCATCCAGGCCCAGCGCGACGTGCTCAACCCGCAGATCAACGCCGCCGAAGGCAAGATCGCGCCGAAACACGCCGAGCGCGTGGCCGAGGCTCAGCGTCGTCTGGCTGCGGACACCGATGAAGAACTGGCGCGCCTGACCGCCCTGCAAGCGGTCAACCCAACGGTGCGCGACAGCGAACTGACCGCCCTGCGCGAACTGCGCGAACAAGGCCTGGCGATGCTGGAAAAGGCCGCGCTGCGTCTGGAAGCGATTCGGGTGTTGGTGGCGGGTTAACACCGAACATCATGTTCACCCGGGTTCACCCGGTGAACACAGGACCTGTGGGAGTGAGCTTGCTCACGAAATCAAGCGTTCGGTGCAAAGCGCACTGCGGATACGCCGGCCCCTTCGTGAGCAAGCTCACTCCCACGTCGCAATGCAATCACTGATCACGCCATGGATGGCTTGGCCAGCACCTCATCCCCTGCCATCCCCTCCCGCATCCGCTGCGCATCGCGGCTGAAGCACTTCGACGCCCGCACCAGAAACACCAGCGCAAAGAACAGCGCCACCGGAATCAGGTACATCGCATCGTGCAAGCCCACGGCCTTGAACGGCTCGGTCATCTGCTCGACCTGCGCGGCATTCATCGCCGCATGGGCGAAGTGATCGGACAGCAGCCCCACCACCACCGGCCCCAGGCCGCCACCCAGCAGATACAACCCGGCAAAGAACAGCGCCATGGCCGTCGCCCGCAGACGCGGCTGCACCACGTCCTGGATCGCGGTGTAGACGCAGGTGTAGAAGTTGTAGGAAAACAGCCAGCCGACGCTGAACACAGCGACGAACACGCCAATCTCGATGCGCCCGGCATGCAGCGCGTAACCGGTGCACACGCTGGCAGCCGCCATGCTCAGCGCCGCGAAAATCAGCCGACCATTGGCCCAGCGCTGGTGCACCTTGTCGGCCACCCAGCCCCCGGCGGTCAGCCCGACCAGCCCGGTCACGCCCACGATCATGCCGGTGGCCATCGCCGCTTCTTGCAAGGGCAGAAGGAAATAACGCTGCAGCATCGGCACCATGAACGAGTTGCAGGCGTAGGTGGCGAAGTTGAACGCCAGCCCGGCCAGCACCAGCCAGCGGAAGGTCGGAATCGACAGCACGCGGCGGATCGGCCGGTCGATCTTCTCATCGGACGTTGCAACGCTCTCCGCCGCGCCCCGGGCCGGTTCGCGAATGAAAAACATGAACAGCGCCAGAATCAGCCCCGGCACGGCAGCGATGAAAAACGGTGCGCGCCAGCTGTCGAACGCCTTGACCATCGCGCCGATGGTAAAGAACGCCAGCAACAGCCCCAGCGGCAGGCCCAGCATGAAGATACCCATGGCCCGAGCACGGCGGTGGGCCGGGAACAGGTCGCCGATCAGCGAGTTGGCCGCCGGTGCATAACTGGCCTCGCCGATGCCGACGCCCATGCGCACTAACAGGAAGGTCCAGAAACTGCCAACCAGCCCGTTGACCGCCGTCAACCCGCTCCACGCCGCCAGGCCCCAGCCCATCAGCTTGCTGCGCGAACCGGTATCGGCCATGCGCCCCAGCGGCAAGCCGGCCACGGCGTAGACCAGAGTGAAGGCGGTGCCGATGATGCCCAGCTGAAAGTCGCTGAGCGTCCACTCCTTGCGGATCGGCTCGATGATGATCGCCGGGATGGTGCGATCGAAGAAATTGAACAGGTTGGCCAGAAACAGCAGAAACAACACCCGCCACGCGTTCGCCGCTTGAGTCGAATGATCCATGTGTCGATCTCTTTTATTGTTATCGGGCCTGACACCAGCGGGCCGGGAAACCCAAATCTAGTCAGCGATGGCGGATCTGTCTGTGATCATTTGTGTAACTGATAGCTACGTATGATCGCGCCCACGCTCCCCGTCGGGACAATCAAACACCGCCGATCGGCGCCTGAAAATATAGTTTCGCGCCCCCCTTCCCAGGCGCAACGGAAAGCCTAGAATGAGCGCCCAACCGTGACACCCTCCTCCCCCTTTTTCTGTAGTTCATCGCCATGTCCGACGTCAGCCCGTGCCTGAATTGTGGTGCCTGTTGTTCACACTTTCGCGTGTCTTTTTTCTGGGGGGAATGCGCCTCGGCGGGCGGAACCGTGCCTGACGATCTGGTCGACAGCATCAGCCCCAGCCGCGTGGCGATGCTCGGCACCGACTGCAAATCCCCGCGCTGCACAGCGCTTGAAGGCGAAGTCGGCAAGGGCACCCGTTGCACGATCTACGAGCTGCGCTCCAGCCCCTGCCGGGAATTCGAGTCGTCCTGGACCAACGGTGAACACAACCCGGGTTGCGACACTGCGCGGGCGGCATTCGGTTTGCCACCATTGGAGCCGCCGCCGCTGATCGCCGTGGCCTGAGTTGTCACCGGTTTTCGATCTATCGCCGGCGGTCCTTATTGCGAAATAATTAGTACGTTCGTCTCCAAACAGCTGTTTCAAATCCGCCCCTCTCTATAATCATTGCAAAGTGCCATCAACGACCCAGATCGATGGCATGGGCAATGGACACAGGGAGTGCGCTATGGATTGGCTGGGTTTGCATTTTCTTCCTTCGATGCCCGCCGACGGCCGGATGCTGCTGGACTGCAGTCACGATCCGCTGCTGGTGCTGCTCGCCTATCTGGTGGCCTGCGCGGCCAGCTTCGCCACGCTGGACATCGCCGAGCGGGTCGGCCACGTCGACAATCGCAAGGCCAAGATCCGCTGGCGCGGCCTCGGTGCGCTGTGTCTGGCGGTGGGCATCTGGGCCATGCATTTCATCAGCATGCTGTCGTTCCGGGCGCCGCTGGAGATGCATTACGAGCTGTCCGTCACCGTCACTTCGCTGGCCATCGCCCTGATAGCCGGGGTGGTCGCCATGGAAGCGCTGAGCCATCCGCAACTGCGCGCCGCACAATATCTGGCTGCGTCGGTGTTCATCGGCCTGGGCATCGCGGCCATGCACTACACCGGCATGTCAGCCATGCGCTCGGACGCCACGCAGTATTACGAGCCGCTGCGCTTCACCGCCTCGATCGTCATCGCCATGGCCAGCAGCCTGGCAGCGCTGGTCCTGGCCATTCATCTGCGCCAGGGCAGCGGCACCTTTCATCAGTTGCTCAAGTACGGCGCCAGCCTGGTGCTCGGCGCAGGCATCGTCAGCACGCACTTCATGGGCATGTGGGCCTTGCATCTGGTGGTGCCCACCGACACGCAACTGCAGGCCTCGACCACGGAAAACAGCCTGCAACTGGCGCTGACCATCGCCCTGATCGTGTTGCTGATCGTTGCCGGCAGCGTCAGCGCGGCGCTGGCCGACAAGAAGCTGCAGGCCAAGGAGCGCGACCTGCGCAGGGTCAATGCCCTGCTCAGCCAGCTCGATCAGGCGCGGGTGTCGTTGCAGAAAGTCGCGCATTACGACGCCCTCACCAACCTGATCAACCGCCGGGGCTTCAACCAGATCTTCGCCGAGCGCCTGATGGAGCAGGATCCATCCAACAAGCTGGCGGTGATGTTCCTGGACATCGACCACTTCAAGCGCATCAACGACAGCCTCGGCCACGATGCCGGGGACGAGTTGCTCAAGGTCATCGCAGAGCGGATTCGCAATGCGACCCGTGGCGGCGACGTGGTGGCGCGGTTCGGTGGCGACGAGTTCTGTATCCTGATGTCGCTCAACCATAGCGACGAGGCGCTGTATCTGGCGCAGCGGGTGATGCAGAAGATGAAGGACCCGATCGCGCTGTCCGGCCGGCGCATGGTCATGACCACGAGCATCGGCATCAGCATCTACCCCCAGGACGGCCACACCTGCGAAGAACTGCTCAAGCACGCTGACCTGGCGCTGTATCAATCCAAGGGCAACGGCCGCAACAGCACGCACTTCTTCAGCCCCAGCCTGAAAACCCGGGCCAGCCTGGAACTGCACCTGGAAGAAGAACTGCGCGCCGCGCTGCGCGAGGAAAGCGGCCTGCAACTGTTCTATCAACCCATCGTCGACCTGCGCACCGGCCACGTGGCCAAACTCGAAGCGCTGGTGCGCTGGCAGCACCCGACCCATGGCCTGCTGACCCCGGACAAATTCATCGCTATCGCGGAAAACAACGGCCTGATCGCCGAACTGGACAACTGGGTGCTGCGCCGCGCCTGCCGCGATCTGGGCAAACTGACCGAGCCCGGGTTCGACAAGTTGGTGATCGCGGTGAACTGCTCGGCCCTGAATCTGGCCCGTGTCGAGCTGCTGGATGAAGTCGCCAGTGCCCTGGACGATGCCGGCGTGGCGGCCCATCGGCTGGAACTGGAAGTCACCGAAAACGCGCTGATGGGCAACATCAGCAACACCATCGTGCTGCTCAAGGAAATCCGCGCCCTGGGCGTAGGGCTGTCGATCGACGACTTCGGCACCGGCTATTCCTCGCTGGCCTACCTCAAGCGCCTGCCGCTGGACACGGTCAAGATCGACCGCTCGTTCATCATCGATATTCCCAAATCGCCCCAGGACATGGAAATCGTCCAGGCGATCATTCTCATGGCCCACACGCTGCATCTGAAAGTGGTCACCGAAGGCGTGGAAACCCCGGCCCAGCTGGATTTCCTCAGCGAGTACGGCTGTGATTACGTGCAGGGCTACCTGTTCAGCAAACCGTTGCCACTGCGTGAACTCGGCCCGCTGGTGCGCCAGCTCAATTTGCGCCCTGCAGCAAGACTGTGGCCGTCGTCATTGGTCCTCGAAACCCTGGACCTGGCCATCGAAGCGCCTGGATTGTCTTGCGCCCCGACCGACAACAGACCTCAGCCGCATCCGGCGCGCTGAGTGTGACACGCCACACAGGCCCGCGATCTTGAGCCTTCGCGCCCTCAAGACTGACCGTTCGTCGCCGATCCCAGAGGGGATTCCCTTAGGCGGCGCTAGGGTTGGGCCCTATCGCTCGCCGTCGATAACCCGCTGTAAAGTCGGGCTTTCTTTTTGGTGATGGCGCGTTGACACCCTGCGCCATCCTTCAGGCGTGGCAAGCAATGACCAACAAAACCGAGGCAGCAGGCGCTGTATCCGAACTTCTGCAAACCGTACTCGATGAGCACAGTGTGGTAGCCCGTGGGGATTACCGCCCTGCGCCCATGCCCGCCCAGTCGTACCTTTATTTCACCGAAACCGACACCGACCGCATCCTTGATAACCTCGACGGCCTGCGCGACATGGTGTTTCCGCCGTCGCTGCACTTCGAGGAAACCCAGAGCCGCAGCGATCAGCAGTTTCCTTCGGTCTGCCTGATCGGCCTGGGCCGTTGCGGGTCGAACATCGCGCTGGACGTCGCCGAGCTGGTCTACAACGCCCGCACCTTCTACCTCAACCAGCTGAACAACGACGACCGCCTGCGCGATGACAAGGGCTACAGCCCGGCGCGCTGGATCCGCAACAACCTGCGCCTGGTGCAGAACAAGTCGAGCAAACCGGTGTTCCTGGTCGAGCCGCTGGTGATGCTGGGCGACCTGGACAAGGACATCGCCGGGCGCATCCGCTTCTCGCGCAAGGGCGAAAAAAGCGGCTTCATCAAGGACTACAGCAAGATGAAGATCATGGACCTGTCCGAGGTTCATGCCGGTGGCGCAGGCAACGCGCCGATCCTGGGCCAGTACCTGGCCAAGATCATCCTCAACAAGGACACCGAACACTTCTCCAGCGCCGACTGGAAGCTGATCCACTCGTACCTGATCGACTCGTGCGGCATCAAGGCCAACCAGTCGCGCCTGTACTTCTACATCTTCAGCGCCGGCGGCGGTACGGGCTCGGGCATGGCCTCGGAGTTCGGCCTGGCCCAGCAGTTCTCGTACATGAACAAGACGTTCGACACCAAGCCTGCCAGCGAAAACGACAGCAAGCGCGGCCGCTCCTTCGTCTTCGAGCCGATCTTCACCAGCGGCATCTGCGTGCTGCCGAACATTTCCGACCACCGCAGCGAAATGTCCGAAGCCCTGCACATCAACGCCGGGCGCTTGCTTTGCAAGTATCTGGCTGAGGAATGGGATTTCTCCTACAACTTCGAGAACGAAGACAGCAGCGAAGCCAGCGTCATGGGCCGCATTCGCCCGTGGAACGCGATGATGCTGATCTCCAACGACATCATGCGCTACGCCGAGGAAAGCGATGACGGCACCATCGAGAACATCGACGTCAACGCCATGGAGCGCCACGCCAACCAGTACATCTCGCAGCAGATCTTCAACATTCTGACCGCCCAGGCGGTCACGACTGACTACGACCAGAACTATTTCCGCAGGGCGGGCATCGACATCGGCGAGACGATCCGCCTGGACGCCAACGACCTGTTCATGAGCCTGGCCGGGCCGGTGGCGATTGCCTACGCCGAGTCGGTAGTACCGGAAACCCCGCTGCCGGGCTCGGACAAGCTCAAGCTGTTCGAGAAGGAACAGCCGCGCCTGGACATCGACGACCTGTTCTTCCGCTCCATCGACCTGCCGCACTTCAACAAGATGACCCAGGCCATCGAAGGCATCAGCCTGCTGCCGATCGAGTCACGCCGTTATCGCGCGGCGCTGGAGCAGTACAAGGCCTCGGGCTATGACGCAGCGGCGCTACACGACCTGCATTTCTTCAAGAACTGCTCGTCGGTGGTGTCGATCGTCTCGCTGCCCAAGGATTACAAGCTGTCTTACATGGACCTGAACCGGCTCAAGACCCACCTCAACAGCCTGTTCCCCAACACCACGCTCAAGCGTTACGCGCTGGTGATCGGCGCTTCGGCCAACCTGTCGCTGACCACCCTGATCGCCAAGAGCCCGTGCCTGTCGGACGATTTCCTGACCCTGATCGTGGCCTTCATCAAACGCTGTTTTGCCAGGCAGCCGTACCGCTTCGACGAAACCCTGGACAACTCAATTCTGGATTTCATCACCAGCGAGGAATTCGACGAGGATCGCATCGATGATCTGCTCAATGAGTATGAAAACCCGGCGAAGATTCTGGATACCAACTGGTATGCGATCAAGCCGATGTACGAGAAGAAGTACCGGGAGTTGATCGATGACAAGTCGCGCTTCATTTCGATCAACGACATCCGGATTTCGCGGGAGAGCGTGAAGAAGGCGGTGAAATACCTGCGGGAGATTTACCGTCACCGGATTGGCAAGACGCGGGTGATTTCGCTGAATCAGCATACGGGGAAGACGGGTTATTTGGGTTGAGTTTGCGGTGCTTAGTATCGTGCAGTACTCGTTCATAGCGGTGACGCTGATAAGGTCTGGCTAACGCCAGATCAAGGTCCAGAGCGTTCTTCCTAACGTCAGACCTGTTTCGACTTCGTCGAGTTACTTGGAAAAGACCCCCAAGTAACTCGGCGAAGCCGAAACGCTTCTGCCGTTAGGTAGAACAAACAGAAGCCGCATCACCATCGCGAACGGATTTGCGCGGGATGACAGCACCAAACAGCCGAAGGCAAGCACAGCCAAAACTGCTACCCCACCACAACCAAAGTTACCGACCTACCCACTTTGCCATCATACAAAGCACCAAATCAGTGCACATCAGACGCCAGTGCACGCTCCTGGATCAACACCCAAGGCGCCACCACCACCGCCCACAGCTCAGGATCCCGCTCCAGCAGGTCCAGAGCCGTTGATTCAGAGACCTTGCCGACCTCCCCCGAGGCCAGCCACTCAGCCACTTTCGCCTCAGCGTTTTCGGCAAAAGCCTCGGCCACGGCGATCAGATCCTGAGAAGGCTCGACCCACAACAGGGCACCCTTGGCAAAGAACGGTTGCAATTCTTTCCAGGTGATAGAAGCCGTTTCGCCAAGCAGCTTGGCATAGAGGGTGCTAGGTTCTTGCGTCATGGGTTTCACCGTTTGGAAATTCGGCGCGAATGATACCGCCGCCTTCCCTGCGCTCAAACCCGGATTCAAGTGATTGATTGCAGAGAACTTCGCTCAGGCCGATAGATTGTCTGACCCGGTTGGAGAATCGACCGGCTTGATTGTGTATCTTTCTTTCGATTAAGCGACATCAACAGGTTTTGCCCCCCGCAGCCAGCTTTTCAAGCGCTCGACCGGCGCTCTAAACTGTTCCGGTACAGTTGCCTGGGGTAAGGCCTGGATAATCAATCCGGTCCTGCAGCTTCTGGCCGTCAGGATTATAAAAACTACAAACGCAAGAGTGGAGCATCATGACTAAGGGTATTAATCAGATTTCCAAGCTGTTTGCCGCACTGGTTCTGGCGGGGGTTGCCAGCCACTCGTTCGCAGCCGACACCATCAAGATCGGCATCGCCGGCCCTAAAACCGGTGCTGTGGCCCAATACGGCGACATGCAGTTCTCCGGTGCCAAGATGGCCATCGAGCAGATCAACGCCAAGGGCGGCGTAGACGGCAAGAAACTCGAAGCCGTTGAATACGACGACGTGTGCGATCCGAAACAAGCCGTTGCCGTGGCCAACAAAGTGGTCAACGACGGCGTCAAGTTCGTGGTCGGCCACCTGTGCTCCAGCTCCACCCAGCCTGCGTCCGACATCTACGAAGACGAAGGCGTGATCATGATCACCCCAGCCGCCACCAGCCCGGATATCACCGCCCGTGGCTACAAGTTGGTGTTCCGCACCATCGGCCTGGACAGCGCCCAGGGCCCGGCCGCTGGCGAATACATCGCCAAGCAGGTCAAGCCGAAGATCGTTGCGGTCATCCACGACAAGCAGCAATACGGTGAAGGCATCGCCACCGCGGTCAAATCCACTCTGGAAAAAGACGGCGTGAAAGTCGCCCTGTTCGAAGGCATCAACGCCGGCGACAAGGACTTCTCCTCGCTGATCGCCAAGATGAAACAAGCTAACGTCGACTTCGTCTACTACGGCGGCTACCACCCAGAGCTGGGCCTGATCCTGCGTCAGGCTCAGGAAAAAGGCCTGAAAGCCGGCTTCATGGGTCCGGAAGGCGTGGGTAACGCTTCCATTTCGCAGATCGCCCAGGACGCTTCCGAAGGCCTGCTGGTAACTCTGCCGAAATCCTTCGACCAGGATCCAGCCAACAAGGCCCTGGTAGACGCGTTCAAGGCCAAGAAAGAAGACCCGAGCGGTCCTTTCGTGTTCCCGGCCTACGCCGCAGTTGAAGTCATCGCCGAAGGCATCAAGACCGCCAAGTCCGAAGACACCGCCAAAGTGGCTGAAGCCATCCACAAAGGCACCTTCAAGACCCCTACCGGCGATCTGTCTTTCGACGCCAAGGGTGACCTGAAAGACTTCAAATTCGTCGTCTACACCTGGCACAAAGATGGCACCAAGACTGAAGCCCCTGTGAAGTAATTCCAGACTTCATGCTTACCCGAAGCCCACTGCAACCGCAGTGGGCTTTGTTTTAGCTGGCACGCGAGGTTTCACAAGAACCTCGATGGCCTGAACATCTTGAAACCGCACCAGTGAATCACTGGGCTCGTGCCCAACGCGGACGTAGATCACGACGCGCGAGCGGGAAAAAGACTTCACCAGTGAAACACCAGGCAGGTTTTTAGGAGCACTCAGCAATGCCGATAGACATCTATCACTTTCTGCAACAGCTGGTTAATGGCATGACCATTGGCAGCACATACGCCTTGATCGCCATCGGCTACACCATGGTCTACGGCATCATCGGCATGATCAACTTCGCCCACGGCGAGGTGTACATGATCGGTTCGTACGTGGCGTTCATCGCCCTGGCCGGCCTGACCATGCTCGGCCTTGGCAACTTGCCATTGCTGATCACTGCCGCGTTCGTCGCCAGTATCGTGGTGACCAGCGCCTACGGTTATGCCATCGAACGGGTTGCCTATCGCCCGTTGCGCGGCAGCAACCGTCTGATCCCTCTGATTTCCGCGATCGGCATGTCCATTTTCCTGCAGAACACCGTGCTGTTGTCGCAGGACTCCAAGGACAAATCGATCCCCAACCTGATCCCCGGCAACTTCGTGTTCGGCCCAGGCTCGACCCATGAAGTGGTGATCTCGTACATGCAGATCCTGATCTTCATCGTCACCGTGGTCGCCATGCTCGGCCTGACCTGGTTCATCTCCCGCTCTCGCCTGGGCCGCGCCTGCCGCGCCTGTGCCGAAGACATCAAGATGGCCAACCTGCTGGGTATCAACACCAACAACATCATCGCCCTGACCTTCGTGATCGGTGCGGCACTGGCGGCGGTCGCTGCGGTGCTGCTGAGCATGCAATACGGCGTGATCAACCCCAACGCCGGTTTCCTCGTCGGCATCAAGGCCTTCACCGCCGCGGTACTGGGCGGTATCGGCAGTATCCCGGGCGCGATGCTCGGCGGTCTGGTGCTGGGTGTGGCTGAAGCGTTCGGCGCCGACGTGTTCGGCGACCAGTACAAGGATGTGGTGGCGTTCGGTCTTCTTGTCTTGGTGTTGTTGTTCCGGCCAACCGGCCTGCTGGGCCGTCCGGAGGTTGAAAAAGTATGACCAGGAATCTCAAATCGGCCCTGTTCAGCGCTGTACTGGTGCTGCTCGTCGCCTACCCGATCCTCGGGCTCAAACTGGACATCGTCGGGGTCAACCTGGCCGTTGTCGGCGCCACCACCAGCACCCTGCTGGTGATCTTCGGCGCCGCAATGCTGATGTTCCTGCGCGTGCTGTTCAACGAACAGATCAGCGCCATGTGGCGTTCGCGTCCACAGAAGCAACTGGTGTCGTCCAAGGCCAGCAACTTCCTGACCCTGCCGTCGACCCAGCGCTGGTTCCTCGGTGCGATCATCATCGTCGCGCTGATCTGGCCGTTCTTCGGCTCGCGCGGCGCGGTGGACATCGCGACCCTGATCCTGATCTACGTGATGCTGGGCCTGGGCCTGAACATCGTGGTGGGTCTGGCGGGCCTGCTGGACCTGGGTTATGTCGGCTTCTACGCCGTCGGCGCCTACACCTACGCCCTGCTGCAGCACTACTATGGCTTCGGCTTCTGGGTCTGCCTGCCACTGGCCGGTCTGGCGTCGGCCACCTTCGGCTTTTTGCTGGGCTTCCCGGTACTGCGCCTGCGCGGTGACTATCTGGCCATCGTGACCCTGGGCTTCGGTGAAATCATCCGTCTGTTCCTGCGTAACCTGACCGACATCACCGGCGGCCCGAACGGCATCAGCGGCATCGAGAAACCGACCCTGTTCGGCCTGACCTTCGAGCGCACCGCCGCCGAAGGCATGCAAACCTTCCACGAGTATTTCGGCCTGCCGTACAACTCCGTCAACAAGGTGATCTTCCTGTACCTGGTCGCCCTGCTGCTGGCGCTGGCCGCACTGTTCGTGATCAACCGCCTGCTGCGCATGCCGATCGGCCGCGCATGGGAAGCGCTGCGCGAAGACGAAATCGCCTGCCGTGCACTGGGTCTGAACCCGACCGTGATCAAGCTTTCCGCGTTCACCCTGGGCGCCGCGTTCGCCGGGTTCGCCGGCAGCTTCTTCGCTGCGCGCCAGGGCCTGATCACCCCGGAATCCTTCACCTTCCTAGAGTCCGCCATCATCCTCGCCATCGTGGTTCTTGGCGGTATGGGTTCGCAGCTGGGTGTGATCCTGGCCGCCGTGGTGATGATCCTGCTGCCTGAACTGCTGCGTGAATTCAGCGAATACCGGATGTTGGGCTTCGGCGCCTTGATGGTGCTGATGATGATCTGGCGTCCTCAGGGCTTCCTGCCGATGCAGCGTCCCGTCATGAAACTCAAGGGGGAACGCTGATGAGCCGTCCACTTCTGCAAGCTTCGGGCTTGAGCATGCGCTTTGGCGGCCTGTTGGCGGTCAATGGCGTGGGCCTGACCGTCAATGAGAAACAGGTCGTGTCGATGATCGGCCCCAACGGCGCCGGCAAGACCACCGTGTTCAACTGCCTGACCGGTTTCTACAAGCCGACCGCGGGCACCATCCTGCTCGACGGCGAGCCGATCCAGGGCCTGTCCGGCCACGAAATCGCCCGCAAGGGCGTCGTGCGCACCTTCCAGAACGTGCGCCTGTTCAAGGAAATGACGGCGGTGGAAAACCTGCTGGTGGCCCAGCATCGCCACCTGAACACCAATTTCCTGTCCGGCCTGTTCAAGACCCCGGCGTACCGCAAGAGCGAGCGCGAGGCCATGGAGTACGCCGAGCACTGGCTGGAAGCGGTGAACCTCAAGGAGTTCGCCAACCGCCCTGCCGGCACCCTGGCCTATGGTCAGCAGCGCCGCCTGGAAATCGCCCGCTGCATGATGACGCGTCCGCGCATCCTCATGCTCGACGAACCGGCTGCCGGTCTTAACCCGAAGGAAACCGAGGACCTCAAGGCGCTGATCGGCGTGCTGCGCAACGAGCACAACGTCACCGTGCTGCTGATCGAGCACGACATGAAGCTGGTCATGAGCATTTCCGACCACATCGTCGTCATCAACCAGGGCACGCCTCTGGCCGACGGCACGCCCGAACAGATCCGTGACAATCCCGATGTGATCAAAGCCTACCTGGGGGAAGCGTAAATGCTGCAGTTCGACAACGTTTCCACCTTCTACGGCAAGATCCAGGCGTTGCATAACGTCAGCATCGATGTGCAGCAGGGTGAGATCGTCACCCTGATCGGCGCCAACGGTGCGGGCAAATCCACACTGCTGATGACCCTCTGCGGCTCGCCCCGCGCCCACAGCGGCAGCATTCGCTATATGGGCGAGGAGCTGGTCGGGCTGGAATCCTCGGTGATCATGCGCAAGAGCATCGCGGTGGTGCCGGAAGGCCGCCGCGTGTTCGCCCGCCTGACGGTCGAGGAGAACCTGGCCATGGGCGGTTTCTTCACCGAGAAGGACGATTACCAGGAGCAGATGGACAAGGTCCTGGGCCTGTTTCCGCGCCTGAAGGAGCGCTTCAACCAGCGCGGCGGCACCATGTCCGGCGGCGAACAACAGATGCTCGCCATCGGCCGCGCGCTGATGAGCAAGCCCAAGCTGTTGCTGCTCGACGAGCCATCGCTGGGTCTGGCGCCGATCATCATTCAGCAGATTTTCGAGATCGTCGAACAGCTGCGCCGTGATGGGGTGACGGTGTTCCTGGTCGAGCAGAACGCCAACCAGGCCCTGAAAATCGCTGACCGCGCGTATGTGCTGGAGAACGGTCGGGTGGTGATGCAGGGGTCCGGGGAAGAGCTGCTGGTTGATCCGAAAGTGCGGGATGCTTATTTGGGCGGCTGATTGGTTTTTGGCTCGCGTGCATATCCGTTTTTTTGGGTGACGCTGATAGGGTCTGGCTAACGCCAGACCTGTTTCAAGATCAAGAGCGCTCTTCCTAACGTCAGACCTGTTTCGACTTCGTCGAGTTACTTGGAAAAGACCCCCAAGTAACCAAGGGGTCCTGCTCCTGGTTTGGGTCCTCCTTCGTCGGACTTCCCTCCCTCCGGCGATGCTCCGTGGGCCCGGCGCGAATGGGCCATCCATGGCCCCGCGCCTCGCGCGGCATCCTGCCGCTTGACCCACTCCACATCACCTCCGCGCGGCCTGCACCCAAGTCGCGTTTTGTGTTGCCTGGACATGCGCGCATGAAGATCAAAATCAAAAGCGCGTTTTTGAGGTGTTCACGATCTGTTTCTGGCCGGAGGCCGTAGGAGCTCGGCTTGCCAGCGATCTGCCGGGAACCGGCAGCAAATCCTGTGTATGCGGTCTGCCTGACACGGCCAGGGCGGATGGGTTTACTGCCGCTACGCGCCAGATCGCGAGCAAGCTCGGCTCCCACGCCCTCCGGGCAGAATCAAAAGCAGATCGCATAACACCACGCCGTTGCCGTTGCCGTTGCCGTTGCCGTTGCCGTTGCCGTTGCCGTTGCCGTTGCTTTTGATCTTCGTACTCAAATCTGACAAACGCCACAAATCGCGACTTGGGTGCAGGCTGAACGCAGGCGATGTGGAGTGGGACGAGCGACAGGATGTCGCGAGAGGCGCGTGGGCCATGGATGGCCCTTTCGCGCCGGGCCCACGGAACATCGCCGGAGTGAAGGAACCCGACGCAGGAGGGCCAAACCAGGAGCAGGACCCCTTGGTTACTTGGGGGTCTTTTCCAAGTAACTCGACGAAGTCGAAACAGATCTGACGTTAGGAAGAGCGCTTGTGATCTTGATCTTGATTAAGGCGAACGACGCAACACCCCTATGTCGTTGCGGCCCTGCCTTCAAACCACTGAGTCAAATACTCAACCATCACCTGAATCCGCTTAGGCAACGCCCCCTCAAACGGATGCACCAGAAACAACGAAGAAACCGGCGTCTGATACTCGCGCAACACCCACTGCAACCGGCCATCCTTAAGCTCATCGTGAACCATGTACGACGGCAGCCGCGCAATCCCCGCCCCCAGCAACGCCGCCTTCTTCAACAGCCCATAGTGATTACTGGCAAAGGTCCCGCGCACATTGATCCGGGTCAGCTCGTGATTCTGGTGATACGCCCAAGTCTCGCGCCCGGCGTAGTGACTGTTGAGCAGGCAGCGATGCAACCGCAACGCATCCGGCGTCTGCGGCACGCCATGTAGCTCCAGATACCCGGGGCTGGCGCAGGTCAGCTCCTGCAGCGCCAAAAGCGGTCTGGCGACCAGACGCTCATCGATGCCGACGCTTGAACGAATCCCCAGATCGAAGCCATCGCGGCGCAAATCGCGAAACGCGTTGTTCAGGTCCAGCTCCACCTGCAGGTCAGGGTATTTCCTGGCGAAATCACCCAGCACGCCTTCGAAAAACGTTTCACCCAACGATACCGGCACGGTCAGGCGCACCGTGCCGCTCAGGCTTTCGCTCAAGTGCGCCACGGCATCGCGGATCCGGTCGCGCTGGGCCAGCAGCGCCCGCGCTTCGGGCAGCAGAATCGCCCCGGCCGAGGTCAGCGTCAGGCTGCGGGTGGTGCGGTGCAACAGCGTTACCCCGTAGCTTTTCTCCAGCTTGCTGATGCGCTTGGACAACTGGCTGGTGCTGGTGTCCAGCCATTGCGCCGCCAGCGTGAAGCTGTTGGCCTCCACCAGCAGGGCAAAGGCCGCCAGGTCATCCATTTCGCTCATGATTGTTTCCTTTTCGACAACCCGAGGTTGCCGTTCGGCCCCTTTATTGAGCGGGTCGAGGCGCCCCACACTGTGGACCTGACTCACTCATCCAGAAAAAGGACAGCACTGTGAAGATTCTACTGATTGGCGCCAGCGGCACTCTGGGCTCGGCGATCGAAAAAGAACTGGCCCCTCGCCACGAGATCGTGCGCATCGGCCGCAACAGCGGTGATGAGACCGTCGATATTAGTGACAGCGCTTCGATCCGCAAACTATTCGAACGCACGGGTCCTTTCGATGCGCTGGTCTGCGCGGCAGGCAACGTGACCTTCGCTCCGTTGGCCGACATGACTGAAGAATCCTTCGCCCTGGGCCTGAAGGACAAACTGATGGGCCAGATCAACCTGCTGCTGATCGGCCGCGAGTTCGCCAACGACGGCGCGTCGTTCACCTTCACCACCGGCGTGCTGAGCCACGATCCGATCGCTGCGGGCGCATCGGCCACGCTGGTGAATTCGGCGCTGGACGGCTTCGTGCGGGCGGCAGCCATCGAATTGCCACGCGGCATGCGGGTCAACAGCGTCAGCCCGACCGTGCTGGAAGAATCCATGGAGGGTTACGCGCCGTTCTTCCGTGGCTTCAAACCGGTTCCTGCGGCAGACGCGGCACTGGCCTATGCCAAGAGCGTCGAAGGCCTGCAAACCGGGCAGACATTCCGCGTCGGTTAATCGCCTCTTGTGATGAACGAGCAGCCTGCGTAACGTGGCGGCACTTGTCTGGAGACCGCCCAATGTTCGCTGCTCGTTCCGTCCTGCTGTTCGCCCTGCTCCCTGTATTCGCTGGCTGCCAGTTGCTGCCTTCGCAATCGACCGCCGACAAGGTGTCCACCGCCGGCATGAACCGCATGCAGGGCACGTTGAGCGGCGCGGGCGGCAAGCTGTATTTCGAGCCTTGCAACGAACAGCGCCGCTACGCCCTGACCGACAAGGGCAACACCGGCATCCTGCAGGAAGCCGCCTCGGTGGTGGACAAGAACGGCAAGGCCTTCGCCGACATTCGCGGCAACTTCGTCGCCAGTCGTGCCCAAGGCAGCGATGGCCAGGGTGACGTCTATCAGCTGTATCGCATCGAGCGGCCGAGCAACGCCTGCGAGGACGCCAACTTCAAGCGCCTGACCATCCACGCCAGCGGCAACAATCCGAAATGGAACCTCAACGCCAGCGGCAAGGGCATGGTGCTGGAGCGTGAAGGCATGGACGCGTTCGCCGTGCCGTACATGGAAGAACAGATGCCCGAAGGCCGCTTCAACCTGATCACCGACGCCAACGACCAGCACGTCGAGCTGTACGTGGCGCCGCAGCGCTGCGTGGACCCGGTGACCGGCGCGGTGCAGCACCTGACCGCCGAGTTGCGGGTCAACGGCCAGGTCCAGCGCGGTTGCGCGTATTTCGGCGCCCTGCGCAACGATTGAGGCCTGTTGCGACCGCCCTGACGGCCAACACAACACCTGTGGGAGCGAGCTTGCTCGCGAAGGCGTGCTGTCAGCCGACATTGTGGCAACGGACCCGCCGCTTTCGCGAGCAAGCTCGCTCCCAGAGGGTATAGAGGCACACTTGCGTCTGCCGAGCACCGCTGGGCGTTCAATCTGGCTTATAATCGCCGGTTCTTGTAGCGCTGCCGGGCCGATCCTGCGGCCCGAAACCGGACCTTTCAATGTTACGAATCACCGAACTCAAACTGCCGCTGGACCACGCGGACGAAGAGCTGCGCACCGCGCTGCTGCAACGCCTGGGCATCGACAGCGACGAGCTGCTGGACTTCACCCTGTTCAAGCGCAGCTATGACGCGCGCAAGAAATCCAGCGAACTGCAATTCATCTACACCATCGATTTTGCCGTGCGCGACGAAGCCACACTGCTCAAACGTCTGAGCCACGACAAGTACCTGACGCCGGCACCGGACGTCAGCTACAAGGTGGTCGGCCATGCCCCTGCGGATCTCTCGGAACGCCCTGTGGTCGTCGGCTTCGGCCCGTGCGGCATCTTCGCAGGCCTGTTGCTGGCGCAGATGGGCTTCAAGCCGATCATCCTCGAACGTGGCAAGGAAGTGCGCCAGCGCACCAAAGACACCTGGGGCCTGTGGCGCAAGAGCGTGCTCAACCCTGAGTCGAACGTGCAGTTCGGCGAAGGCGGCGCAGGCACCTTCTCCGACGGCAAGCTCTACAGCCAGATCAAGGACCCGAAATTCCACGGTCGCAAGGTGCTGCACGAGTTCGTGAAAGCCGGTGCGCCGGAAGAAATCCTCTACGTCAGCAAGCCGCACATCGGTACGTTCCGCCTGACCGGCGTTGTGGAAAACATGCGCGAGCAGATCATCGCCTTGGGCGGTGAAGTGCGTTTCGAGCAGCGCGTGACCGACGTACTGATCGAGGACGGCCAGCTGCAGGGCCTGGAACTGGCCAGCGGCGAGCGCATCGAGTCGCGTCACGTGATCCTCGCGCTGGGCCACAGTGCCCGCGACACCTTCCGCATGCTCCACGGCCGTGGCGTGTACATGGAGGCCAAGCCGTTCTCGGTGGGTTTCCGCATCGAGCACCCGCAAGGGCTGATCGACCGCGCGCGCCTGGGCAAATACGCCGGGCACCCGAAACTCGGTGCCGCCGACTACAAACTGGTGCACCACGCCAAAAACGGCCGTTCGGTGTATAGCTTCTGTATGTGCCCGGGCGGCACGGTGGTGGCGGCCACGTCCGAGCCGAACCGCGTGGTCACCAACGGCATGAGCCAGTATTCGCGCAACGAACGCAACGCCAACTCCGGCATCGTCGTGGGCATCACCCCGGACGAAGACTACCCGGGCAGCCCGCTGGCCGGTATCGAGTTGCAGGAGCGACTGGAATCCCACGCCTACATCATGGGCGGCGAGAACTACGAAGCGCCTGCGCAGCTGGTGGGCGATTTCATCGCTGGCAAGGCGTCGACGGAGCTGGGCAGCGTGGAACCTTCCTACAAGCCCGGCGTGAAACTGACCGACCTGGCCGACGCCCTCCCCGCCTTCGCTATCGAGGCAATCCGCGAGGCGCTGCCGGCGTTCGACAAGCAGATCCGCGGCTTCTCCCAGGCCGACGCGGTGCTGACCGGCATCGAAACCCGCACTTCCTCGCCGCTGCGCATCACGCGCGGCGCGGACATGCAGAGCCTCAACGTCAAGGGCCTGTTCCCGGCCGGTGAAGGCGCGGGCTATGCGGGCGGGATCATGTCCGCCGGTGTCGACGGCATCCGCATCGCCGAGGCGCTGGCGCGCAGCATGTTGGGTATCACCGAATAACCTGATTCACCGCTATCTGTAGGAGCAACCGGGGTGGCGCTCCACTTTATTCGCGAAGGTTGTTCAGACACTACATCTCTGTCGCCTGAACCATTTTCGCGAATAAATTCGCTCCTACAGGTATCCGCATCCGACACAAAAATGTGAAAAGTCCTACAACCCCCGCCGATCAAGCCCTGCAGCACTTTGTAACACTTCTCACAACTCCGTTGTATACACGTCTAAGCTCGATTTTTAATAACAAAATCGAATATAACTTTTGTTTTCAGATATAAAAACTCGGGTTAGGGTGTCGCTCCTCTGGCGCATGTCCATGGAGAATGACCTTGCCCGTACGCAATACCTTCAAACGCTTTTTCCAGCTCGAGGCGGCTGGCGGTCTGTTGTTGATCGCTGCGGCCGCCCTTGCCCTGCTCATCAATAACTCACCGCTGGCCTGGCTCTATACCGGCCTGCTCGACGTGCCCGTGGTGGCGCAGATCGGCGCGTTGAAAATCGCCAAGCCGCTGTTGCTATGGATCAACGATGGCCTGATGGCGTTGTTCTTCCTGCTCATCGGCCTGGAGGTCAAACGCGAAGTCGTGCAGGGCCATCTGTCGCGCCCTTCACAGATCGTATTGCCAGGTGCTGCGGCCATCGGCGGCATGCTGGTGCCGGCGCTGATCTACTGGGCGCTGAACAAGCACGACCCTGCCGCCTTGAGCGGCTGGGCGATTCCCATGGCCACTGACATCGCTTTCGCTCTGGGCGTGCTCGCGCTGTTGGGCAAACGCGTTCCCGTGTCGCTCAAACTGTTCCTGATGACCCTGGCGATCATCGACGACCTGGGGGCGATCATCGTCATCGCGCTGTTCTATTCCGGCGAACTGTCGACGCTATCCTTGGCGCTGGCGGGTGCATCGATCCTGACGCTGATCGCCATGAACCGCCTGGGCGTGGCGAAACTGGCGCCCTATCTGCTGGTGGGGCTGGTGCTGTGGGTGTGCGTGCTCAAGAGCGGCGTGCATGCCACGCTGGCCGGCGTGGTGCTGGCGTTCTGCATTCCACTGAAAACCGCCCACGACATGCCCTCCCCGCTGCAAACCCTGGAACACGCGCTGCACCCCTGGGTGGCCTACGCGATCCTGCCGCTGTTCGCCTTCGCCAATGCGGGCGTGTCGCTCGACGGTGTGACGCTGGACAGCTTCACCCACCATGTGCCCATGGGCATTGCTGCGGGTCTGCTGCTGGGCAAGATGCTGGGGGTGTTCGGCCTGACGTGGCTGGCGATCAAGATGGGGTTCGCGGCACTGCCCACCGGCGCCAACTGGGGTCAGGTGCTGGGCGTCTCGATCCTCTGCGGGATCGGCTTCACCATGAGCCTGTTCGTCGGCTCGCTGGCGTTCGTGCCGGGGCAGAGCGAGTTTGCCGGGATGGACCGGATGGGCATTCTGACCGGGTCGATTGTCGCGGCGTTGATTGGGTATGGGATTACCGCCGCATCCAGCCGCAAGACCGAACACGCTTTTGCTCACGACACACATCCGTAGCAGCACGGCTTGCCGGCGGGAGCGTTGTGTCGACCAACGCTTGATTCACAGACCCACCGCCCCGCCGGCAAGCCGCGCTGCTACGGGACATGAGTGGATGCCGGAAATGAAAACGCCCCGAAGATCGGGGCGTTTTTGTTATCGAGCGAATCAGTGGCTCACGCGGCTCGTGCCGTTGACGGTCATGATGCGAACACGCTCACCGACGCGGAAGATTTCGTTTTCCTGCACTTCCTGAACGTAGGCGCGCATGCTGCCGTCGTCTTCACGCACGGTGATCTCGACACCCTGGGCGCGGGTCAGGCCGCCTTCTGCCGCCGAACCGATCAAGCCACCGGCCACGGCACCGATAACGGCGGTGACGATGCTGCCGCGACCGCCACCAATGGCGCTACCACCCACACCACCGACGATCGCACCGGCACCGGCGCCGATCGGGGTCTTGGTGCCTTCAATCTTCACAGGGCGCAGGGACTCGATGGTGCCCAGGCGTACGGTCTGGACCTGGCGAGCTTCTTCGCGCGAATACGAGTCGCCGGTCAGGCTCGAAGTACAGCCGCCCAGCGTCAACGCCATGGCAGTGAACGAAGCAACCAACAGAACAGACTTACGCATAACATTCATCTCCAAGGGAACAGGTGGCGATTAAACTCTGCCGTGCGGCGCGGTGTCACGAACCTGTACCGATTATTTACGTTCATTCAGGCGCTATACAGAATGACGCCAGCGTCTATCAGTATGGACGACGCGCCAGTGGATTGATTCAAAGAATCGTCGATCGCGCCGCCGAGCTGCTAGGGCGCCAGACGCTCGCGGATCCATGCCCCGTCGATCAGGCGGAAATTGAGCCTGTCGTGCAGGCGGCTCGGGCGCCCCTGCCAGAACTCGATACGGTCCGGAACCAGACGATAACCACCCCAATGCTCGGGGCAGTGAGGCTGAGTGTCGCTGAAGCGCGCTTCGGTGGCCTTGAGCAGGCCTTCCAGTTCTTCCCGGTCGGCAATCACCCGGCTCTGGGGCGAGGCCCATGCGCCCAGACGGCTGCCCAGCGGGCGAACCTGGAAATAGGCATCGGATTCTTCATGGGAAACCCTGGCGACACGCCCCTCGATACGCACCTGGCGCTCCAGGGTCGGCCAGAAGAAGGTCATGGCCGCGAACGGCTGACGGGCCATTTGCTGGCCCTTGGCGCTGTCGTAGTTGCTGAAAAAAGTGAAGCCCTGGGCGTCCAGGCCCTTGAGCAGCAAGACCCGGCAGTGAGGACGACCGTCGGCATCGACGGTCGCCAGGGTCATGGCATTGGCTTCGACCGGGGCCTGCTCGGTCTTCACCGCCTCATCGAACCACTGATGGAACAGCGCGAAAGGTTCTTGCGGGGCCTGGGCCTCGGTCAAACCTTCGCGGGCGTAGTTGCGACGCATGTCAGCCAGACGCTGGCTCATCACTGCCTTCCTTTATCGAAATCCGTGAACGGGATTGCGATATTACCCTCAGTTGCTGCTGGCTTGCGCGTCGCTGGCTGCTTTCTTCGCCGCAGGCTTGGCAGGCGCCGCCTTGGCCTTGGTGGCGGTGGCTTTCTTGGCAGGCGCTTTCTTGGCGGCAGGAGCCTTGGCCGGCGCTGCCTTCTTGGCTGGAGCTGCAGACTTCGCCGGGGCCGCCTTGGTCGCCGGGGCAGGCGCTACGGCAGGTTGAGCTTCCTTCACCGCGACCATGGTGGGTGCCGGAGCTGGCATGTTGTATTTGGCCAGCAGTGCAACCATGGACTCCTGAGGCGTGAGGATCACTTCGATACGGCGGTTCTGCGCACGGGCCGAAGCTGTGTCAGCGGTGACCCGCGGCATCGCGGCGCCCATGCCACGCAGGTTCAGGCGATTACGCTCCAGGCCGCTGAGACGGAAGATCGCCGCCACCGACTGGGCGCGCTGCTGGCTGATCTTGAGGTTTGTGTCGCTGGCGACATCGGCGTGGCCGAGTACCAGTACCGCGGATTTCTGGTCGCCTTCGACGATCTTGGCCATGCGGGTGATCGGGCCGAGGTTGATCGGCAGCAGCATTTCCGGGCGATCCGGGTTGAAGGTGCTGTCCACCGGCGCGGTCACCACCAGCACATCTTCACGGCGCTCGAGTTGGAATTTGCTGTCCTTGATGGCCTCGCGCACTTTCGGCTCGTTCAGATCGAGCCAGGCCTGGAGCACTTTCGGGTCGATCTTGGCCACCGCAGGCACTGCATCCTTCTTCGCCTCGCTGCTGCCGCCAAACGGCCACCACCACTTGCTGCCAGTGTCGGCCTTGGCCACTTCAGGGGCCGCGGGTTTGGTCGCTTCCAGCGCAGGTTTGTTGTCGGTCGTGCCGTGGTCGGAGCCGAACGGCCAGTACCAGTGGCTACCGCTTTCGGCCTCGGTCTTGGCCACTTCGGCCGCTGCCGGGCTGGCCGCAGGTTTCACCAGCGCTGGCGCGCTGGCGGCATCGGCGCTCTTGCCCGAGCCGAAGGACCACCAGTGGTCATTGCTGGCCGACTGATCCTGAGGGGTTTGCGCGCAACCGGTGACGGCGAGGCACAGTGCAAAAGCGAGACTTTTGTTGGCAGACATGGGTGACCCACAAAAAATTGATCAGAAAATGAACGAAGCAGCGCCCATATAACACGCATAAACGCCGAGTTGGAAAAGGAAACCGCCCTACGGTTCCCATATGGGCGGTTTAACTGACAGTCGGTAGAACAAGTACTTATCGCAGACAGTTACTGCAAACACTCACCAAGCACCCGGACCAGACGCTGCGCGCGCGGATCCATCAGCACATAGGGGCCCAGTGTGTTGGTGACGAAGCCAAAGGCCACGTCGCGCTCAGGATCAGCGAAACCCACCGACCCGCCAGCACCCGGATGGCCGAAGGATTTGCCGCCCAGACCGAACGTGGCGTTGGGCACATCGGGCTGATCGAGCATGCAGCCCAGGCCAAAGCGGGTCTGGGTCAGCAGAGTCTTGTCCTGACCGATGCTGTGCTCGCGGGTCAGCTCGTTGATGAGTTCAGCGTCCAGCAGGCTGCCATCAAGCAATCCACTGTAGAACCCGGCCAGACTGCGGGCGTTGCCGTGGCCGTTGGCGGCAGGCTGTTGCATGCGACGCCATTCGGGTTTGTTGGTGCTGGTCATGATCGACGGCGGGTTGGTAAACGCGCGGGCGGTCATCGAGGTGGGCTCACGCATGGTCGCCTGCAACAGGCGCTGGGCGGCTTCATCGCCGACATTGCCCTTGCCGCGCGCGATGTGCGCCACACGGTGGAATTCCTCATCGGACAGACCGACGTGGAAATCCAGCCCCAGCGGCCGAGAGATTCGCGCCGCGATGGATTCGCCCGGCCCACGCCCTTCGGCACGGCGAATCACTTCGCCGACCAGCCAGCCGTAGGTGATCGCGGCATAGCCATGGCCCTGCCCCGGCGTCCACCAGGGCTGCTCGGCGGCCAGGGCGTCGGTCATGGCCTCCCAGTTATAAAGCGCTTCGGCGGGCAGCATGTCGCGAATGGCGGGCAACCCGGCCTGATGACAGAGCAACTGGCGCAAGGTGATCGACTGTTTGCCGGCCGCGGCGAATTCCGGCCACAGGCGCGACACCGGCTCGTCCAGATTCAGCTTGCCCTCGCCCACCAGTTGCAGGGCGGTGACGGCAGTGAAGGTCTTGGTGCAGGAAAACAGGTTGGCGATGGTATCACTGTGCCAGACCTCCATGCCGTCCTTGTCGGCGGTGCCCGCCCACAGGTCCAGCACCGTCTGCCCGCCGATCTGCACGCACAGCGCGGCGCCGCGCTCCTGAGGATCGTCGAACAACGCAGCGAATGCTTCGCGCACGGCTTCGAATTGAAGCTCGAAATGGCCCTGGATCTGCACGTTATCGCCCTCCGGTCAGGCTGCAGAAAAATGGCGTGCATTGTTCCAGCGATTGGAGGGTTTGGGAACAGGATTAACGTATCTCCACGGCTACGCTGGGATATCAGGATATTTCCCGACGGAACGGCGGCAACGCGTTGAGAATCGCTTTGCCGTAGCGCTGGGTCACCACGCGGCGGTCCAGCAGCGTGATGATGCCGCGGTCCTTTTCGGTACGCAGCAGCCGGCCGCAGGCCTGAATCAGCTTGAGCGATGCGTCGGGCACGGCGATTTCCATGAACGGGTTGCCGCCACGGGCCTCGATCCACTCGGCCAGCGCCGCTTCCACCGGATCATCGGGCACCGCGAATGGGATCTTGGCGATCACCACGTGCTCGCAATAATCCCCCGGCAGGTCGACCCCCTCGGCGAAACTGGCCAGGCCGAACAGCACGCTTTCATCGCCGCCGTCGACCCGCGCCTTGTGCTTGTTCAGCGTCTCCTGCTTGGACAGATTGCCCTGGATGAACACCCGCTTGCGCCAGTCGCGCTCCAGGCCGTCGAACACTTCCTGCATCTGTTTGCGCGAGGAAAACAGCACCAGCGTGCCCTTCGAGCCTTCCACCAGCCCCGGCAGCTCACGAATGATCGCAGCGGTGTGCTCGGCGGCGTTGCGCGGATCGGCGTTGAGGTCCGGCACCCGCAACACGCCGGCGTCGGCATGGTGGAAAGGGCTCGGCACCACGGCGGTGACGGCGTCCTTGGGCAAGCCGGCGCGCATGCGGAAACGGTCGAACTTGCCCAGCGCGGTCAGCGTCGCCGAGGTCACCAGTGCGCCGTAGGCCACGTTCCACAGGTTGCGACGCAACATCTCGGCCGCGAGGATGGGGCTTGCGTTGACTTCGATGTCGAACAACGAGCCGCTTTCGGCCAGGGTTAGCCAGCGGGCCATGGGCGGGCTGTTTTCCGGGTCTTCGGCAGTGAAAGCGGTCCACAGCTCCCAGTTGCCGTGGGCCCGGGCCAGCAGGCTGCCGAACAGCGGGTACCATTCCTCGGCCTGATGGCTGGCGATGCCGATATTGACCTCGCCATCCATGCCTTCCTTGAGCAGCTCGGTCAGCCGGGTGAACAGGTCGTCGAGCCGGGCAAAGCCCTTTTTCAGCTCGATGCCCATCTCGCGCATGTGCTCGGGCACGACCCCGCCGACGAACCGGTGGCGCGGGCGCTCGCGGCCTTCCATGTCTTCGCCGGTCTTGAAGTCGGCCAGCTGTTCGCAGGCGGTGAACATGAACTGCTGGTGGGTCTTGATCTCCCGCGCCAGCTCCGGAACCTGCTCGATCAACTTGCCCAGATCACCCGGCAACGGATGCTGCGCCAGCAGTTTGGTGAGGTTCTTGGCCGTCTGCTCCAGCCAGTCGGCGGTGGAACGCAGTCGGCTGAAGTGAGCGAAGTGGCCGATGGCCTTATCGGGCAGGTGATGGCCTTCGTCGAACACATAAAGGGTTTCGCGCGGATCGGGCAGGACAGCACCGCCACCCAGCGCCAGGTCGGCCAGGACCATGTCGTGGTTGGTGACGATGACATCGACTTTTCCCATGCCCTCGCGAGCCTTGTAAAAGGCGCACTGCTGAAAGTTCGGACAATGCCGGTTGGTGCACTGGCTGTGATCGGTGGTCAACCGCGCCCAGTCCTGATCGGCCAGCTCCTGCGGCCAGCTGTCGCGGTCGCCATCCCATTTGTTGCCCGCCAGCTTCTCGATCATGCTGGTAAACAGCTTCTGACTGGCCTCATCGACCTCGATCTTGAAGCCTTCTTCCTCGAACAGCTGCGCCGTGGCGCTCTGCGCGTTGCCTTCCTGCAGCAGCATGTCGAGCTTGGACAGGCACATGTAGCGCCCGCGACCCTTGGCCAGGGCAAAGGAGAAATTCAGCCCGCTGTTGCGCATCAGGTCCGGCAGATCCTTGTGCACGATCTGCTCTTGCAGGGCGACGGTGGCCGTGGCGATCACCAGCCGCTTG
Organism: Pseudomonas sp. 2; assembly: GCF_056627435.1. Lineage (NCBI taxonomy): Bacteria > Pseudomonadati > Pseudomonadota > Gammaproteobacteria > Pseudomonadales > Pseudomonadaceae > Pseudomonas > Pseudomonas sp. 2. Next base: position 24,619 of record NZ_JBWXNG010000014.1, on the reverse strand, counting down.
CCCGCCGCCTTGGCGGTGGGAATGGAGGCGATGGCGTAGGCCACCGTCTTGCCGGTACCGGTCCCCGCCTCGACCGCGACCACCGCCGGATCGCCCGAACGCCGGCCTTCCTCGTCGGTGTCCACATCGCCCAGCACCTTGGCCACTTCGGCAATCATCAGACGCTGGCCGTAGCGGGGTTTGAGGCTCTTGGCTTCGAGGAAACGCGAATAGGCGCCCTGAATCTGGGTCTTGAGTTCGGTACTGATCATCGGTCGGTCGTTTGGCTCGGCGTCACAGGGCTGTATGAGAACATAAAAAAACCGCTGGATATATTTCCAGTTTCGGGAGGGCGGCTATCATACCGCGCTAATTCTTTCTGCGCAGATCGGAGTTCTCGATGTCACCTGTAGCCTTTGTCTACACCTTGCATGTGTTATCGGCGGTGTTGTGGGTAGGCGGGATGTTTTTCGCCTGGATGATTCTGCGACCGGCGGTCATCGCCGCGCTGGAGGGCCCTGCCCGGTTGAAGCTGTGGGTGCAGGTGTTTCCGCGCTTTTTCGTGTGGGTGTGGTGTGCGGTGATCCTGTTGCCGGTGACGGGGATCGGGATGATCAATGTCAATTTCAGCGGATTTCAGACGGCGCCGCGCTATGTGCAGGCGATGATCGGGCTGTATGTGGTGATGGTGGCTTTGTTTCTGCGGATTTCGACGTTGAACCTGCCGCAGTTGCAGAAGGCGGTGGCGGCGGAGCAGTGGGCCGAGGGGGCTGCGGCGTTGGGTGGGATTCGGCGGTTGGTGGGGATCAATTTGCTGATCGGGATTTTGGTGATCTCGATTGGGGCGGCGCGGCCGGGGTTTTCGGCTTTTTGATACTTCGATATTTCGATATTTCGATTGAGAGCTGATCTGGAATTTTTGGTGATGCTGATGGGGTCTGGCTAACGCCAGACCTGTTTCGGCTTCGCCGAGTTACTTGGAAAAGTCGGAATGCCGCACCACCCCCAAGTAACCAAGGGGTCCTGCTCCTGGTTTGGCCCGACTTCGTCGGGTCCCTTCATTCCGGTCTCGTTCCGTGGGCACGGCGCGAAAGGGCCATCCATGGCCCAAGCGCCTCTCGCGACATCCTGTCGCTCGTCCCACTCCACGAGACCTCCATTCAGCCTGCACCCAAGTCGCGTTTGGCGGCGTCTGGGCTATCGCGCATGAAGATCAAGATCAAAAGCGAGAGTTCTGATCGTTCCCACGCTCCGCGTGGTAACGCATTGCGTGACGCTCCGCGTCACTGGGACGCGGAGCGTCCATGGCGGCGTGCCCACGCGGAGCGTGGGAACGATCAGGTGGATGGCGTCCGCCGTTTGCTTTTGATTTGGCTTTTGATCTTCGTACGCGCAAGTCCAGACACCACAAAACGCGACTTGGGTGCAGGCTGAATGGAAGTCTCGTGGAGTGGGCCAAGCGGCAGGATGCCGCGCGAGGCGCGGGGCCATGGATGGCCCATTCGCGCCGGGCCCACGGAACGAGACTGGAATGAAGGAAGTCCGACGAAGGAGGACCCAAACCAGGAGCACAGGGACTTGGTTACTTGGTCCCTTCAAGTAACTCGACGAAGTCGAAACAGGTCTGACGTTAGGAAGAACGCTTTAGATCTTGATCCGACACCATCAGGCCTTCCACCCTCCCCCCATCACCTTGTAAAGCGTGATCCGGTTCGTCTGCTCCGCCAGCCGCAAGGTAATCAGATCCTGCTGCGCGCTGTACAAGGACCGCTGCGAATCCAGCGCCTCGAGAAAACTCTGCGACCCCGCGCGGTACAACGCATCGGCCAATTTGTAACTGGTCTCGCTGGCCTGGGTCAGATCGCGCTGCGCCTGCAAACGCTCATCTAGTGTGCTGCGCACCGCCAGCGCATCGGCCACTTCCTTGAACGCGGTCTGTAACGTCTGCTGGTAGGTCTGCACCTGAATCTGCTGCTCGACTTTCGCCTGATCCAGCGCCGCGCGGTTGCTGCCGGCGTTGAAGATCGGCAGGTTGATGCTCGGTGCGAAGGTCCACGCGCCGCTGCCGGCCTTGAACAGCCCCGACAGATCACTGCTCGCCGTGCCGCCACTGGCGGTCAAGGTGATGCTGGGAAAGAACGCCGCGCGGGCCACGCCGATATCGGCATTCGCGGCCTTCAAGGAATGCTCGGCCGCCAGCACATCGGGGCGGCGCTGCAACAGGCTCGACGGCAGTTCATCCGGCACCTGCACCAACACCGCCGCCTGCTCAAGCTCGTCGCCGGGCAGCAGGTCGTCAGGGATCTCGCTGCCGAGCAACAACCGCAACGCGTTCTGGTCCTGGAGAATCTGGCTGCGGTAGGTCGCGACATCGCCTTGCGCTGAATTCACGGTGGTCTGCGCCTGGGCCAGGGCCAAGCCGGACGAGCCGCCCATGTCGTGGCTGCGGCGGGTCAGCTCATACGTCTGCTGCTGGCTGCGCAAGGTTTCCTGGGCCAGTTTCAGGCGTTGATGATCGGCTTCCAGGGTCAGCCAGGCGGTGGCCACTTCGGCCACCAGACTGATCTGCGTGCTGCGTCGGGTTTCGTTCAGCGCCAAGTAGTCTTCGAGGGCTGCGCCTGTCAGATTTTCCACCCGGCCGAAGAAGTCCAGCTCATAACTGCTCAAGCCGATCTCGGCGCTGTATTGATGGCTGGTGCTGGCCACGCCGCTGCTGGACAACGACGCGGGCGAACGACTGCTGGTGCCGGAACCGGTGGCCGAGATCGCCGGAAAGGCGTCGGCACGCTGAATGCGATACGCCGCCCGGGCCTTTTCCAGGTTCAGCGCCGCCAGCCGCAGGTCGCGATTGTTGACCAGCGCCAGGTTCTGCAATGTGCGCAGTCGCTCATCGGTGAAAAAGCTTTCCCAGCCGATATCGGCATTGGTCTGGCCCTTGACCGGGGTGCCAGTGCGCCAGTCCTGGGCCACCGGCGCTTCAGGGCGCACGTAGTCAGGCGCTAGGTTCACGCAACCGCTCAAGGCGATCATCAACAAGGACAGGGAGAAACCACGTCGCGACATCATGCTTCACCTCCAGACTCACGGGTCGCCTGCGCGCGGGGTGGCAACGCTTGAGCGTTCTCGGCTTTTTTGCCGAAGAATTTTCGAATCAACACAAAGAACAGCGGCACGAAGAACACGCCCAGAATCGTCGCCGAGAGCATCCCGCCCAATACGCCGGTGCCGATCGCACGCCGTCCGCCTGAGCCTGCGCCGCTGCTCAGGGCCAGTGGCAGCACGCCGCACATGAACGCCAGCGACGTCATCAGGATCGGTCGCAGACGCAGGCGCACGGCGTGCAGGGTCGCGGCGACGAGTTCCTGCCCTTGTTCCTGCAAATGCTTGGCGAATTCGACGATCAGGATCGCGTTCTTCGCCGCCAGGCCCACAGTAGTCAGCAGGCCGACCTGGAAGTACACGTCGTTGGCAAGCCCCGTAAAACGCGTCGCCAACACGGCGCCGACCACGCCCAGCGGCACCACCAGCATCACCGAGAACGGCACCGACCAGCTTTCGTACAACGCCGCCAGGCACAGGAAGACAAACAGAATGGAAACGGCATACAGCAACGGCGCCTGAGAGCCCGACAGGCGTTCTTGATAAGACTGGCCCGTCCACTCGTAGCCGATGCCTTCGGGCAGTTGCTTGACGATGGCTTCCACCGCATCCATTGCCGCGCCGGAACTCACCCCCGGGGCCGGGTCGCCGACCAGCTCCAGCGACGAGCTGCCGTTGTAGCGCTCCAGCAACGGCGAGCCATAGGTCCACGAATAGCGGGCGAAGGACGAGAACGGCACCATTTCGTCCTTGCTGTTGCGCACGAACCAATGGTCCAGGTCCTCGGCCTGCATTCGCGTGGCCGCATCGCCCTGGATGTAGACCTTCTTGACTCGCCCCTGATTGAGGAAGTCGTTGACGTAGCTGCCGCCCAGCGCCGCCGACAGGGTGTCGTTGATGTCGCTGGTGGTCAGGCTCAAGGCGCCGGCCTTGCGGTCGTCGATGGCGATATGGAGGGTCGGCGCGTCATCCAGGCCAGTACTGCGCACGCCTTGCAGCAGCGGTTGTTGCTTGGCCAGCGCAATGAACTGCTCGCGCGCCTTGACCAGCGCGTCATGGCCCAGGCCGCCCAGGTCTTTGAGTTGCAGATCGAACCCCGAACTCTGGCCCAGCCCACGAATGGCTGGCGGCTGGGCGACGAACACATCGGCATCGCTGATCGACGACAGCGCCTGGGTCGCCCGCGCGGCGATCTCGGCCGAGCCCTGCCCTGCGCCCAACCGCTCGCTCCAATCCTTGAGCTTGATGAAGGCCCGCGCCGAGTTCTGGCTGTTGCCGCCCATCCCCAGGCCGGTGATGCCAATGACCGCTTCGACTTCCGGCTGCTTGAGGATGTAATCCTCGAACTGCTTCATCACCGCCTGCGTGCGGCTGTCGGTGGCGCCCACCGGCAATTGCATCTGCGCCATGAGGATGCCCTGGTCTTCGTCCGGCAGGAACGAGGTCGGCAGACGCGCATACACCACGCCCATCACCACAATGATCAGGCCGTACACCACCAGGCTGCGGCCGCTGCGCTGCAGAATCCCGCCGACCACGCCCTGATAGCGCTCGGCGTTGTGCTCGAAGGTGCGGTTGAACCAGCCGAAGAAGCCGCGTTTTTCGCCGTGGCGGGCGTCGGATGGCCGCAGCAGGGTCGCGCATAGCGCGGGCGTCAGGGTCATCGCCACCAGTACCGACAGCAGCATGGCCGCGACGATGGTCACCGAAAACTGTCGGTAGATGATCCCGGTCGAGCCCGCGAAAAACGCCATGGGAATGAACACCGCCGAGAGCACCAAAGCGATGCCGATCAGCGCGCTGGTGATTTCCTTCATCGACTTGCGCGTCGCCTCCAGCGGCGACAGCTGGTCCTGCACCATCACCCGCTCGACGTTCTCGACCACGACAATCGCGTCGTCCACCAAGAGGCCGATCGCCAGCACCATGCCGAACATGGTCAGGGTGTTGATCGAGTAACCGAACAGCGCCAGCACCCCGAACGTGCCCAGCAGCACCACCGGCACGGTGATCGCCGGAATCAGCGTGGCCCGCAGGTTCTGCAGGAACAGGTACATGATCAGCACCACCAGCACGATGGCCTCGAACAGCGACTTGACCACTTCCTCGATGGAAATCTGCACGAAGGGCGTGGTGTCGTAGGCGATCACGGTCTTGAGCTGCATGTCCTGAGGGAAGAACGCCGACAACTCCGCCAGCTTGGCCTTGACCGCCTCGCCCACCGCCAGCGCGTTGGCATTAGTCGCCAGTTGCACGCCCATGGCCGCCGCCGGACGGCCATCCAGATTGGTGGCGATGCTGTAGTCGTCGCTGCCCAGCTCGATGCGCGCGACATCGCCCAGCAGCACCACCGCGCCGTCGCTGGCCGACTTGACCACCACGTTGCGAAACTCTTCGACGGTCTGCAGCTTGCTGCGGGCATTGATGGTGGCGTTGAGCTGCTGGCCGCTGCGCGCGGGCAAGGCGCCGAGCTGGCCGACTGAAACCTCGGTGTTCTGCGCCTCCAGCGCGGTGGTGATGTCCGAGGGCATCAGGGCGTATTTTTCCAGTTTGGCCGGGTCCATCCAGATGCGCATGGCGTAACCGGCACCGAGGGTTTTCACCTCGCCCACGCCGTCGACGCGGCTGATCTGGTCCAGCAGCGTGCTGGAAATGTAATCACCGATTTCGGTGCCGGTGGTGTCCGGGTTGTCCGAGACCAGCGCGGCGATCATCAGGAAGTCCGAGCCGCCCTTGGTCACGGTCAGGCCCTCGCTCTGCACCGACTGCGGCAGGCGCGATTCGGCCTGCTGCAGCTTGTTCTGCACCTGCATCTGTGCCACGTCGGCGTTGGTGCCGGCGGCGAACGACAGGTTGATGCTGGCGCTGCCGTCGGAGCTGCTGGAGGCCGACATGTAGGTCAGGTTGTCCAGGCCCTTCATCTGTTGCTCGATGACCTGGGTCACCGAGTCTTCCACGGTCTTGGCCGACGCACCGGTGTAGGTGGCAGAAATCCTGACCGTGGGCGGCGCGATGTCCGGATACTGCTCAAGGGGCAGTGAACTGATCGACAGCGCGCCGCCGAGCATGACGATGATCGCCAGCACCCAGGCGAAGATCGGGCGATCGATAAAGAAAGCAGCCATCGATCAACCCTCCTTGACCGCAGTGGGCTGGGTTGCGGCAGCGGTCTGGCTGGAGCTCGTGGCCGGGGACGTCTGCACGGTTTCGCCGACACGAACCTTCTGCCCGCCTTCAATGATTACCTGCTCGCCCGCCTTGAGCCCTGCACTGACCCACCACTGGTTGCCCACCGCACGGGGGATGGTCAGAGCACGCTGCTCGACCTTGCCGCCGGAGACCACCAGCGCCGACGTGCTGCCGTCCTTGCTGCGGGTCACGGCCTGTTGCGGCAGCAGAATCGCGTTGTCGTCATGGCCCTGCTCCAGCACGCCGCGCACGTACATGCCCGGCATCAGCAGGCCATCGGGGTTGGGCACCACGGCGCGCAGGGTCACGGTGCCGGTGCTTTCGCTGACACTCACGCCGCTGAACTTGAGCTGGCCCTGATGGGCGTAGGTGCTGCCGTCTTCGAGCAGCAGGGTGATCGGCGCTTCGCCAGCGGCATTGCTTTTCAGCGTGCCATCGGCCAGTTGGCGCTTGAGCTTGAGCAGGTCGGCGGTCGATTGAGTGACGTCGACGTAGATCGGGTCCAGTTGCTGCACGGTGGTCAACGCCGTGTCCTGATTGGCGACCACCAGCGCGCCGGGGGTGACCGTCGAGGTTTCGATGCGCCCGCCGATCGGCGAAGTGACCGTGGTGTAGGCCAGGTTGATGCGCGCGGTTTCAACGCCTGCCTGAGCGACCTTCACCTCTGCCTCGGCGGTCAGCAACGCGGCCTGGGCGTCTTCGTTGTCCTGCTGGCTGATGGCGTCGATCTTCGCCAGCCCCGCGTCACGCTTGGCGGTCAGCTGTGCAGACTTGAGTGTGGCCTGATCCTTGGCCAGTGTCGCCTGGGCTTCGGCCAGCGCGGCCTTGTAGGTCGCGGGGTCGAGCTGATACAGCGCCTGCCCGGCCTTGACCTCGGCGCCTTCGACGAACAGGCGCTTCTGCACGATGCCGCCGACCTGCGGGCGGATATCAGAGACCATGAACGCCTGGGTGCGCCCGGCCAGTTCCGTGGTGAAGGATTGCGGCTGTGGCTGCACGGTCAGGACCGTGACCGAGGGCGTGACCGCCGCGGGCATGGCCGACGCATCCTCTTTCGAGCAGCCACCCAGAACACTCAGGATCACCAGCGTGACGATGCACGCCAGGGTGACCAGACTTTTGGCGAAGAGCTTGGTGGACATGAAGGAACCTCGGGGTGCAGAAATATTGAGGCGCACCTTAAGAGGCAAATGTGCAGAGAAATTGAAGATTGCCCGCAAGCCTTGTTTCTCGGGGCGGCAGGCTTCTAAATGGATGCTCAATGTTCACGCACATCCGTAGCAGCACGGCTTGCCGGCGGGGGCGATCTTGAGTACGACCCGCCGGCAAGCCGTGCTGCTACGGGCGGGTTCAGTATTCAGAACAAGAACACGCATGGACTTCCCGAGAGATAAACCGACCTCATGAAACTGAGCATTTCCACCAAACTGTTCCTCGCGGTGCTGGCCAGTGTCGCACTGGTCATCCTGAGCATGAGCCTGGCGACGGGCTGGAGCTTCGGCCGCGGGTTTCTCGGTTACCTCAACGAGCAGGCCCTGCAGCGCATGGACCCGATCCTGCCGCGCCTGGCCAAGGCCTGGGAGCAGGATGGCAACTGGAACAAATTCCATGACGACCCGCAGAACTGGTTCGAGATTCTGCGTCCTGAACAAAACCCCGACATTCCGTTGGGCACGCGCATTCGCACGCCGCCGGTGTCGGACCTGACCGGCGCCATCTTCCGGGTGGCGTTGCTCGACCGGCAGCGGCAACTGGTGATCGGCTACGGCGTGGTCGCCGATGAAAGCATGCTGCGCCCCATCGAGGTGGCCGGCGAAACCGTGGGCTGGCTGGCGGTGACGCCGTTTCAGAGCGTGACCGAAGCGGGCGGCCAGCGTTTTCAGGCCTATCAACTGCGCGCCAGTCTGATCATGGGCGTGATCTCGTTAGTGCTGGCGATGCTGATCGCCTGGTGGATCGCCCGCACGTTGCTCACGCCGGTCAAGCAAGTCGCCGCCGCCACCCACCGGCTGGCCGCCGGGCACTACGCAGAGCGGGTGTCGGTGTCAGCCAATGATGAAGTCGGGCAACTGGCCAAGGACTTCAACCAGCTGGCCCTGACTCTGGAACGCAACGAACAGGTGCGCCGCGAGTTCATGGCCGACGTCTCCCACGAACTGCGCACCCCGCTGGCCGTCCTGCGCGGCGAGCTGGAAGCCATCGAAGACGGCGTTCGCAAGCTGGACGGTGACTCGCTGAAATCCCTGCAGGGCGAGGTCGGCATGCTCAGCAAACTGGTGGATGACCTGTACGAATTGTCTCTGGCCGATGTCGGTGCCCTGACGTATCGCAAGCAGCCACTGGAGGTTCAGGAAATCCTCGGCCACAGCGCCGCGATGTACCAGGAGCGCTGCCATAGCGCCGGGCTGAGGCTGCAGGTGAACCTGGCGAAGGAACCGATGCGCGTGTCTGCCGACCCGCAGCGCCTGCAGCAGCTGTTCGGCAATCTGCTGGAGAACGCCGTGCGTTACACCGATGCCGGTGGCGACATCCGCATCGAAGGGGGCATCGAGCACGAGCAGATTCTGCTGACGGTTTCCAATTCAGGGCCGGGCGTCAGCGATGAGCAACTGGCCCATCTGTTCGAGCGTTTCTACCGCGGCGACGCTTCGCGCAGCCGGGCCAGTGGCGGCGCCGGGCTGGGCTTGGCGATCTGTTCGAGCATCGCCCAGGCCCACGGAGGCACCCTCACAGCCGAACATTCACCCCTGGGCGGCCTCAAGCTGACCCTGCGCCTGCCCCGGGAGGCCTAAGCCATGAGCAAGATCCTGATTGTCGAAGACCAGCCCAAACTCGCCGCCCTGCTGCGCGACTACGTGCAGGCCGCCGGTTACAGCGCCCTGTGCATCGACAACGGACTGGACGTGGTCGCCGCCGTGCAGGTCGAGGAACCTGCGCTGATCCTGCTCGACCTGATGCTGCCTGGCCGCGATGGCCTTGAAGTGTGCAAGGACCTGCGCCGCTTCAGCAGTGTGCCAATCATCATGATCACAGCAAGAGTCGAAGAAGTGGATCGTTTGATCGGCCTTGAAGCCGGCGCCGACGACTACATCTGCAAGCCGTTCAGCCCGCGCGAAGTGGTGGCGCGGATCAAAGCGATCCTGCGCCGCGGGCGGCTGCTGGAACCGGCCGCTGCGCCGCGTTTCGTGATCGAAATGGATCACCATCGAGCCACCTTCGACGGCGTGGCGCTGGTGCTGACGCCGGTGGAGCTGCGCCTGCTGGACACCCTGTCGGCCTCGCCGGGGCGGGTGTACTCGCGGGACCAGTTGCTCGACCGGCTGTATTTCGACCACCGCGTGGTCACCGACCGCACGGTGGACAGCCACATCCGCAACCTGCGGCGCAAACTCGAAGCCGTCAGCCCCGATGAAGACATCGTCCAGTCGATCTACGGCGTGGGCTACAAGATGGAGTTTTGAGGGTAAACCCAGTCCAGTTCAACTGTGGGAGTGAGCTTGCTCACGAACGCCATGGATCAACCGCCGAAGATCCAGCGGATGCACTGGCTTCTTCGTGAGCAAGCTCACTCCCACAGAAACAGCATTGATCCGAAACAGAGTATTGCCCGCCAGCTTTTAAAGTTTGCGAACGCTCACCGAACCGGCCGGCCCTACCGCCCCGCTCTGGCCCTTCTCGCCATTCTTGCCCGACTTGGCGCCATCGGCCCGATAGATCAGGCAGCCCTTGGACGCACCGCCCTTGCCGCCGCGCCCGCCATCGCCACCAATACCACCGGCGCCGCCCTGGACGTTGACCTTGACGCGATCGTCCGGGAAGCTCTGCGGCAGTTCCAGGCGCACCAGCGCCCCCGGCGCGCCGTCGTGGCCGTTGCCGCCGTTGTCGCCGTCGGTACCGCGACTGGCCGAGCCCCAGGTGCAGCCCGGATCCTTGCCGTTGCCGCCATCAAGCCCGACATAACCGGGCGAGCCGGCGCCGCCACGGGCATCGATGGACAGCACGTCGGCATTCAACTGCTCGACCCGCAGGTTCAGGTTGCGCCCAGGCAACGGCGCCTTCTCGAACGTGCCCGGCGCACCGCGCGCGGTGATCTGCGCGCCACTGCCCAGATCGCCCTGCTTGACTTGCAGTTTGAACGGCTCGTTGCCAGGCACGATGGCGATGCGCGACTCATGGCCCATCACCAGTTGCCCGACCTGGACTTCGGTGAGGCCTGCGGGAATCAGCAGGGTGGCGTAATCGGCCACTTCCAGACGCTCGAGTTGCAGCACGCTGGTGTTGCTCGGCAGGCGCATCAGCGAATGCGGCTCCACCGAGATGGCCTGGGCCATGGTCAGGGAACTGCTCAGGGCCGACAGCACGCCGGCTGTCATCAGCAACGCATTACGCATGGTGAACCTCCGCCGGGCGGCGACCGAAAGATTGCAGGTGAAAGATACCGAAGACGAGGATTTTGAAACGGTCGGACCAGGGATGCGCACGCCCGCGCAGGCTGCCATTGAAGAACAGCAGTTCCAGCACGTGCACGCCGAGCAGGAACGCACCTGCCAGTTTGATCAATAGTGCAAAGGGCACGGCCAGGGTCATGGCCTGATTGGCCAGCACCACTGCCCAGAACCCCAATGTCAGGAGTTTCCCCAACCCGCAGAACAGTTTCATGACACGCCTCTGGTGTTTTCTTATGGCTGTGCGGCTTGAACGCTTCGCGCACAGTATGGCGACCGGGGGTGACTATGCCAGAGGGTTGGTTGGGTTGTCGTGGGTTTGTGAGCTGATCCGAGCGTTGTGGTGACGCTGAATTCGTCGAAGCACGATCAAGAGCGCTCTTCCTAACGTCAGATCTGTTTCGACTTCGTCGAGTTACTTGAAGGGACCAAGTAACCAAGTCCTTCTGCTCCTGGTTTGGCCCGACTTCGTCGGGTCCCTTCATTCCGGCCTCGCTCCGTGGGCCCGGCGCGAATAGGCCATCCATGGCCCCGCGCCTCGCGCGGCATCCATGCCGCTTGGCCCACTACGCGAGACCTCCATTCAGCCTGCACCGAAGTCGCGATTTGTGTCGTCTGGAAGAGTTTCGCATGAAGATCAAAAGCCAAATCAAGAGCATGACGACGACGCCTCCCCCGTAGCAGCACGGCTTGCCGGCGGGGGGCGATTTTGAGGGCCACCCGCGGGCAAGCCCGGCTGCTACGGGACGATTAAACGCGCGCTTTTGATTTGGCTTTTGATCTTCATGCGCAATAGCCCAGACACCACAAAACGCGACTTGGGTGCAGGCTGAATGGAAGTCTCGTGGAGTGGGCCAAGCGGCAGGATGCCGCGCGAGGCGCGGGGCCATGGATGGCCCATTCGCGCCGGGCCCACGGAACGAGACTGGAATGAAGGAAGTCCGACGAAGGAGGACCCAAACCAGGAGCAAGACACCTTGGTTACTTGGGTGTCTTTTCCAAGTAACTCGACGAAGTCGAAACCAGGTCTGGCGTTAGCCAGAACCCATCAGCATCAACTCGATTCCGAACTTGCACACGATTGATGCATCAACAAAAAACCAAAAAAGAAAACCCCGCCAATCGACGGGGTTTTCCTCATTTCACAGAACGCATCAGATCAACGATTGATCTTGATCTCCACACGACGGTTCAGCGCACGACCTTCGGCCGTTTTGTTGTCCGCCACCGGACGGCTCTCGCCATCACCCTCGACCGACACGAACGCACTGCGCGAAACACCCGCGCCCACCAGATAATCGGTTACCGAATGCGCGCGGCGTTCCGACAGTTTCTGGTTATAGGCATCACTGCCCACGCTGTCAGTGTGACCGCTCACATGCAACTGCACATTAGGCGCTTCGGTTTTCAGCTTGGTGGCCACCGCGTTGAGCTGCTGCTTGTCACCCGGAGTCAGGGTCGCCTTGTTGAACTCGAAATGCACATCACGAATCGTGATCACTTCTTCCTTCGGCAGCACCACAGGCGCAACCGGCTCAGGCGCTGGTGTCACGATCGGGCAACCGGTCGCATCGACAGGCGTGCCTTTTGGCGTGTTCGGGCACTTGTCGACGCTGTTCAGAACGCCGTCGCCGTCATCATCGCCATCACCGTGGACGTAGCAATAGGCGCCCGCCATCACACCTACCGCGGCGCCGAAGCCTGCCGCGACCGAAGCGGTCTGGAATGCACCGATCGCACCACCTGCCAACGCGCCACCGGCAGCGCACAGCGGCCAATCGGTTTTCTGCAAGCCGGCACAACCGGTCAACACACTGGTGACCAAAATCAGAGGTAACGCTGTGCGAATCATGCTCATACAGTTCTTCTCCTTTGGTATCGGCTAAAACCGACTGAAATTCAGTAAAGACGGCCCCTCGCCAGTTTTCCACTCTCGATACCCGCCAAGTGCAGCAAAACCGGGTGTTTTCTTGAAATAGCCAATTGCCTTCACCGCACAGGCTTTGTCACGGGCGTCGATAAAAAAGTTCAAGCACTAGGCCACGATCTTTCGCCGCGCTAACCTTGCGAGCTCAATTGAGGGATTTCGATGACTGACAGTTTTTCCACTCGCACGCCTCAGCAAGCGCTGGCCGCCCTGCTGGACCGTTACGCGCCCAAGCGTCTGCTGCTGATCGGCGCCGACAGTTTCCCGGCCCTGCAGGCCTTCAAGGACGCGCACCCGGGCACCGAACTGGCCCAGGCCGCCCCCGGCCCGCTGCCGGCCGAACTTGCCGGGCAACGCTTCGATCTGGCGCTGGTGGTCGACTGTCTGGAACACATCCCCAAGCGCGCGGGCCTGGAATTGCTGGGCGGCATTCGCAACCTCAACGCCAGCCGCATCGCCGTGCTGGCGGACCTCAAAGCCTGCGGCTGGCAGACCACCGATTTCTATTCGCTGGCGCTGCAGGCCAGCGAACGCTTCGCCCGTGACGAGCAGGTGCTGACCCTGTTCACCTACGATCTGCGTGAGTACAAACAGGTGCCGGACTGGCTGAACGCGAAGTTCTGGGCCAACCCGGAAATGTTTGGCAAGTACTGGTGGTAAACCCATGAATATCAAGGGCTTACCTCACAATGAACGCTGTCGAAGCTATGCCAGAGCAGGGCCAACTGTCACCAGCCTGTAACCAGCCTTGTCACCAACGACCATCTCAGGCCCTTTCGGTCTGGCACTACAGACGGTCAGGAATCTACTACCTGAGGGTTCGCCCTCGGGGATGCTCTACCCGTAGTCTCGCCATCTCTCTCCGTTCCACCGATAGGCCAACCGCTATGCAGTTCTCCAAGGACATCCTCAAGACACTGGCTGTCTTCCACCTCGACCGCCCTGAGGCTTCGTGGGAGGACCTCAAGGAACGCCTCAAGGAGATCGCTGAGGACGCCCTACAGGGCCATAGCGAGGACTCACGGGGCCTCTACATGGAAATCTATGACCAGATGAGCAACCACCTCGCTGAGGCTGCCTCGCTTGGTCGGTTCACTGGGAGCCAGCAGCGAGCCATCGGGACAGGCCAGCGGGTTCTCAGGGCTGCTCAGGAGCGTCTTGAGGGTCGCCCTGAGGAACTCACGGAGATCATTGGGGAGCTGTCTTGTAGCACGTCTGTAGCCCCTTCTGTGTCCCTATCTGTAAATGCGTCCTCGACAGACCCGATTACATTCGAGGGCCTCGCTGAGCTGTTCATTAAGGAACGCCAAGGCAACGTGGAAGGCTCGACCCTGAAGGCCATTCAATCGAACTGTAGGACGCTCTCAGGGCTTCTCGGGGACCTCAACATAAAGACCCACACACGCGCTGACATGGTGGCCCTCAAAGAGCGTGTGATGGATGGCCGCAAGGTCCTGACAGTCAACAAGCTATTGACCCAGCTATCCACCGTCATGGACTGGGCTGTTAACAACGGCTTTCTTGAGCGCTCCTATGACAAGGGTCTGAAGATCGAGAAAGGGGCTGACAGTGAGCGTAGGCCGTTCTCTCGTGATGAGGTGGCAACCATCATGGACCATGCCAACGCCCTGCCTGCAACTGACTGGAAGCGCTGGGCGCTGTCTCTGGGAGTCCTCACAGGTGCCCGAATTGGCGAGCTGTACCAACTGACTCAAGACGATGTGAAGCAAGTGAATGGCATCACTGTCATCGACATCAACAAAGATGAGCAAGGAAAGACCCTGAAGAATGACTTTTCAGTTCGACAGGTGCCTCTGGTCGATGGGGCCTATGGGTTTTCCCTCAAGACCTTCCTTGAGTGGGTCGCATCGGAACCCGGCAAGCTGTTCAAGGCGAAGGCCCACTATTTCAACAAGCCGCTCAATGAGGCCCTACGTGAGCCGCTGGGGTTGAAGGCAGGCAGTGATCAGTCGTTCCACTCGCTGAGGCATTCTCTGTCAGGTCTGCTGAAGGCCGCTGCGACCCCTGAGGTCATCGCTCAGAGCATCACCGGGCATAGCTCAGGGAATATCACTTACGACCTCTACGCGGGGTCTCAGAGGGTTCCTGTGGGGACACTCTATGAGGCGCTTGTGAAAGCGTTTTCGATGGTGAAGCCTTGAAGTGGCAAGAGTCGCGCATTTGTGATGTCGTAATGGTATTATTTATGCTTTGGCAAAGGAGATTGCAGATGCGCAGGAGTTATAAGAGGTGGGGGGTGTTGCTGGCGATCACTGTTTCCCAGCTTATTAGCTTATCGGCCTTTGGGGAGACAAAGTGGATAAACTTGGGCGAAACAAGTGACGGCATTAAATTTGAAGCCAAACCCGGCTCATTCGAGTTTTCAGAAAACAGGGAGAAGACGCCTATCGCGGTACTTGTGGGAAGGCAGTACTCCTCAAAATCAAAGAGTATCGAATTACGAAAATGGTACGTCACAGCCGCCGACTGCCACAATAAAATGGGCAAACTAATAAGCCTATCCGTTAGTGGCGAATTTCAATTTGAAAGTGATTTTATATTTGACGGAGGAACAGTGGCCTCGTCAATTGCCAAATTTATTTGTGACGTGGCCGATCAAAGTATAAAGAACGCCAGCGGCAAGAGTTTGTAAAAGGTGCGCAACTCGTTGACTCTTTCTGCACAACATTAGGACTGGAGCAAGTTCACTCCTTTGGACCCGATATCCAGTGCATATTTTATGAGATCGGTGTCGCTAAAAACCCTCACTATGGCTGCACGTTCGCAGCGGCCATATGAGGACCACTATCATGACCCTGCTCACTCAACCCGGACCACTTCACCGTCACGTCGATCACGAAACAGGCACCATCCTTCACACTGACCCGATCACAGGCGAAGTCGTTAGCCGCAAGGATATGGTCCGACCGGCAACCCTCGAAGCCCAGTATCAGGCATGGGCCGCTGAGCGTCGTGCCGATGAGTCCCTCTCTGAGGACCACCAGAAAGCCGCCAATGGCCTTTCCAGCGAGACCCAAGGGCAATCCCAAGAGACCCCAAGCGATGAACCCAAGCGAGGCCGTGGACGCCCAAAGGCCACCTTCGCTAACCCTGTCGCAGCCTATATGTACCTGCTTGCGATTCCCGATCCGCTGACATGGGTAGACGACATCGTTACTGGGTCGATCATCACCAGTGCCGGAGTTACCAACGGAAAGATCAACGTTAAGGCCCGAGCGGTCATCGGTGCGTTGTTCCTTTCGGAGATCACAGCGGACGCCTGTAAGACCAATGAGTATTCCTTGAGGACCGCCCAGCGCATCGCCAAGGCTGCCCGACACGCCGCCCATGGGATCGCTTCGTATGTGGAGAGACACCCAGACATCAAGGCTGAGATTGTGGCCGAGGTGGGCGCAGAGGCTCTATTCCGGGGCTTAGCGACTTAACGCCGGATAATATAAAGAAAATCTCAACGACCTCTCAACGACCATCAGAATAGACCAGCTCATCGACCAGACCCAGAGGGAGAGGGGTTGTTAATTACAACTCCCCTCATCTCTCAGTCATCTCAAAGGGCATCTTAAAGAACAACCGAAAGGAGACCTCTCATCATGACCAGCATTGTCTGCCCAGCTAACTCATGCCTCACCACTGAACAATTGACCACCTTATCCATGGTCTTCCCTCGACCTGCTCGTGCTCAGCTCATCGAACTACGGAACATCCTTAGCGACTACCGGGCCGCATTCAGAGTCTATAAGGCAGGCGAAGTAACTTTCGACATGGAGGGTCTCGCTCAAAGAGTCCTCGTTAAGTGTCCCGCTAAAACACTCGACCGCTTGAACCAACTGCTCGACCAAGGGCTTTGTCTTCAAGCAATCGCAGTGACGCCTTTGAAGATTCCATTGAGTGGCCCCGAGGGAATCTCACTCACAACTTGAAGGCAACCGTCAAGACTGTCGTTAAAAACCCTCACTATGGGTAAGACAGAAGGACCAACAACAAAAAATAATTTCTCTCTGCCATTGCTGCACAGCCGTTGCCACGGTTGAACCCTTCGCAATACCGATGCCCTTCAGGCCCGCCATGTCCTGATCGACCAGCGTCACCAGAATCCAAACCTCAAATCAAGAACTCATTCGTCAGCCTTGGAAGGTGCCCACGCGGCTCTCTCCTTGCCGTCTTGTCGTGCGCATCTATGGCACCAAGGCTGAGCGAATGGGTCACCTCACAGGAGAACCCAACCCATGAAAATCACCATCACCAAAGTCCTGAAGAACGAAGTCACCGTGTCGGGCCAGACCCTTAACCGTGAGTACGTCGAGAACATCATGCTGCCCATGCTGGTCGCCCAATGCGGGACCGTTAAGGGCCAGCAATTCGAGATCGTTAAGGCGTTCGATGAGGCCGGTCTATCGCTCCAAGCGATTCCCGTAGTTGCCCGAGAGTACCGCCAAGACCAGCACCAGAAGGCCCAAGAGAAGGCTCAGAGAGAGGCTGAGGCCCGTTGGCATCAAGAGCGCTGCCGTGAGTACACACCTCGTGAGATCGCCCAAGCGAAGGCCGATAAGGAAGCCCGAGCCGCTGCCATTCGTGAGCATGGTGCCCGTATCCGTGCTGCCTCCCGTGCCAATAGCGCTGGCTGGTAACAGCACCTCGACACACAACCACTTCATTCATCTATTCAGGAGAAACAACCATGACTAAGCCATTCCAGTACACCAAACCATCGACCTACACCACCGCCATCACCGATGAGCACACTGGGTCGATTCGATTCAACACTGCTGATGTTCGCCCAGAGACCCAAGCGGCCACTGATGTATCCGTCTATGTGGAGGCCCTTGTGGAGGCCGCTGAGGAATACCTGAACGGCGATGAGTGGCGAGAGGCTGCCATGGAGGCAACCCCTTGCGAGTTCCGTCCGGCTGGCTCTGAGGCCACTGGGCAACAAATCATCACCATGGCAGACCGCTCTGTCACCTTCGATCCCCGCAAGAACTGGGATAACAAGACCATCGACAAGGGTGAAGTCCTGGCCGGTTCTGTGATCTTCACCGAGGCCACCGACACAGCATTGGTCATCAGCCACCGCGCCACCATCCTCGACCACAACCTGATTGCAGGCTTCACCGTCCAAGCCATGGAGCAGACCGCTGACAAGATGCTCCGTGACATCGAACTCAATGCAGCCGGTAAGGTCGCTGCCATTTTGGCGACTGCCCCAAGCACCGAGAGCGTCTCTGAGGCCAAGCCCACCGGCAAACCCGCCGAGATCGCTGAGGACCTCATCGACATCCTCACGACCCACGTTAACCAGACTGTAGGGACCTCGCTGAGTGACTTCGTGATCTTGCTGCCCGTGTCTCTGGTGGCAGTCCTTGAACGTGCTGCTCAACGTGCCGGTCTGGGTTCTATTGAGGACCTCATTGGCGCAGGCGTACAGCCATACAACGGCACCGACCACGGCATCTTCCTATTGCCCAAGCTGTTCACCTCACTGAGCTACCGTGAGCGCCGGGACGGCAACATCTGGCGCATCGAAGCGACCCGTAACCCGAACGCCCAAGGCTGGGACCTTGAGATCATGGCTGAGGTGGACATCATCGCCAATGGCATGGTCAAGGTGAAGCTCACTACCGATGGCCTTCAGACCGTCCAAGTGCCCTTCCCGCTGGTCACCAATGTGAAGCTGACCGCCTGACCACTTAGCTCCTAAGGGGCCCGCAATGGGCCTCAATGGGGCTTCTACAGGAGACCAATGCCATGAGTCAGCCAATGACCAGAATCCAACGCAAGCGCCTTGTAGTGGCCTTATCAGCTTCCCTCAATGGGCTCCCTATGGGCCCCGCTGTGGCTCGCTTTGAAGCCTATGAGCGTGAGCGTAACCGTGTCCGCAAGGCCGTGAGAGCCAAATGACATAGACCAGTAAGACCGACTCAAAGAGCCCGGCATGGTCTCCCTTACCTAAATCCACTCACTGTTGCGACCAATACCTTAACCGCTGCACCTGCCCGTCGCTGGGCATCATCCAATCGAAAGTCTTTCTGTTTGCCCTCTGTGCCACTGTCAGTACCCGTCATGGGGTCTTTCGGCTGCCCGTGGGAGCGAACTCAGAGAGCAAACAAAAGGAAAACATGACCATGAATATCGACATCAAACACAAGCATTCCGGCCACGTCATCATCATCAAAGGTCACGCCTTCAAAGCAAACGACCGGGGCCAATGGGACCTGACTGACATCTGGCGAACCCTGAAGCTGCCCAAGGGTAAAGCTCCGGCACAGTGGCGAACCAAACAAGCCCAGCGTCTGGAAGCTATGCAGAATTTGCACAGCTCCAATGGCACAGGCTCTTGGGCTACCAAGCGAGCGACCATCGAGTACGCTGGCTGGGTCTCAGACGAGTTCAAGGATATGGTCTATGACGCCTTCGAGGCGATCCTTGAGATGCCTGAGGTGGCCTCACTGGTTGCCGACAAGATGGCCTCACTGGGCAATGACCATAGTGCAGACATCCTCAAGCGCATGACCTTCAACGACAAGTGCGATTGGAAAGCCCTCAAGGCTCCCCACAAGAATACTCAAAGGGGTCTCCGTGCTGCCGTAGCGAAAGGCAATCTGACTCCACAGAGAGCCGCTGAGCTGGGCCTCAAGATCACCTAATCATCAACCTATAGGAGAACCCCATGGACCACCTACAGGCCCTCTACTGGGTCTGTCTGGCCGTTCAACTGGGGTTCTGGTTGTGGTCTCGCAGGCCACCGTAGTTAGCTGCTCGCCAGCTCACAGCAGGCCCTTTGAAAATCTGCCACAAAAATCTGAGCGACCACCATTACAAGACTTCCCGCGCAGGCTCCCCCCGTAGGCCCTCGCATGGGTGCCCGTGGGCGCGTTAAGGACCCCAGCTAATTCGCCCTTGCGGTCTCGCTGTCTGTCACCAACACTGTCACCAGCTTTGTCACCAAATTCCTTGAGGTCCTCTATGAAGCCCGCTACGCTTGGCCTGCCACCATGCCCCTCACAGTTCTGGGCCAATCCGGAAAATTTCGGAAAGTACTGGTGGTGAGGTTCGCAGCATGAGTGCAGCAATTTGCCCTTGCGGCAGCGGCAACCTTCTGGACGGTTGCTGCGGTCGCTACCACGCAGGTCTGGCCGCGCCGTGTGCCGAGGCGTTGATGAGGTCGCGTTACAGCGCCTATGTGCTGGGGCTGGTGGACTATCTGCTGGACACCACGCTACCGGTGCAGAAAGCCAGCCTGGACCGCGAATCGATCAGCCAGTGGAGCGCGCAGAGCACCTGGCTGGGGCTTGAAGTCGAGAGCGCAGAGCTTTTGGGCGGCAAGCCGGAACACGCCTTTGTCACCTTCACCGCCCGCTGGCACGATGCGGCGGGCGAACACAGCCACCGGGAACGCTCGGCATTCGTGCAGAATCAGGGCCGCTGGTATTTCATCGACCCCACCGTGCAGCTCAAGGCCGGGCGCAATGATGCGTGCCCGTGCGGGAGTGAGTTGAAGTTCAAGAAATGCTGCTCGGCGTACATGGCCTGACGCACTCGCCGTTTCTGCACGAACACCGCCCCCGTAGCAGCACGGCTTGCCGGCGGGAGCGCTGGATCAGTCAGTGATGTATTGCCTGACACACCGCCCCGCCGGCAAGCCGTGCTGCTACGGGGATCGAGGTCAGATTCGTCAGGCGAGTTTCAGATGCGAAATATCCGGCACCAGCACGTGCTCTTCTATCTTCTCCTGCCCCATGTCGCTGCCCGCCGGGGCCAGGCTCAGGCCTGACAGGTCCAGCCTTGGCGCCACTGGAGCGGCCTTAGGGTCCTGGACGTCCTTGCCCAGTTCCGACAGGGTGAAATCCGGCGCTTCGACATCCACAAAAGCCGCCATATAGACATCCCGGGGTTCGAGCTTCGATAGCCCGCTCTTTGCGTCGGTCTTTGGCGCTGGCGCGGCTGCGGAAGACTTGCGCGCCCAGCTTGGCTCATCCGGCGGCGGTGCCAGTTCGACTTCCTCGACTTCAACCTGAGCGGGTGCCGGCTCAGGCTCGGCGACCACTTGCCCGGGCATTTCCACCACCTGAACCTGCGCACCGGCGCGCTCGAGGGTTGAACGGTACTTCTCGGCGCCCGCCTGATCGAGGTTATTCTTCAACACCAGCCGCCGCCCGGAAAACAGCAGTGCGATACGCTGGGCGTCAGCCTGGAACAGTTTGGCCAGGTTGGCCTGGACGCGGTCCAGTTGTGCGCCAGGTACCAGTTGGCCGGAAAAAACAATTTCGTACAGCTTCATGGGTCAATACTCCTTCGACACATGGCATGAGTATGGCGCAGGCTCTATGTAACAGCGAGTGGCCCCGAATCGGCGACTTGCCAGGCGGCCAGCCTGGGTATTGGATAGAACCGGGCCCGACAGGGAGTGAAGCAATGGTTGTTCAGGCAAAACTTATCAGAATCCTCTGCATCCTGATGATGCTGGCATCTTCCGGCTGCGCATCACTGTTCACCGGTGGCAGCGAGGACGCCAGCGTCAAGCTGCTCAAGGTCGACGTGGTCAAGGCCAGGTTGCTCAAGCAGGACATGAAGCTGCGCTTTCGCGTGGACAACCCCAACGACGCCAGCATCTGGGTGCGCGGCATGAGTTATCAGGTGACGCTCAACGGCATCCTGATCGCCGATGGCGACTACAGCGATTGGTTCATCGTAAAGGCAGGCGGCCACCGCAACTTCACGGTCCCGATCCGCACCAACCTCTGGGAGCACCTCAAGGACGTCACGCGGATGCTGGGCAAACCGAACCAGCCTGTCCAATATCGGCTGGAGGGCGACCTCAAGACCGGATTTATCTTCGGACACCGCGTGCGTATTGATCGCAATGGCGAGATACTACCCGGCGATTTGATTCCGGAGTAACCCCATGAACCAGCAACCTCACGTGCACGGTCCTGACTGCAACCACGATCACGACCATCACGATCACCACCACGACCACGGCCATGTGCACGGCCCGCACTGCAACCACGAGCCCCAGGAGCCGGTCCGCAACGCGCTCAAGGACGTGGGTCGCAACGATCCTTGCCCATGTGGCAGCGACAAGAAGTTCAAGAAGTGCCACGGCGCGTAATACGCGGCGTTTGAACCCGCTGTATAAGATGTGGGAGTGAGCTTGCTCACGATTGGGCATGCGAATCGACACTGAGGTGTTTGAGCTGACTCATTCGTGAGCAAGCTCACTCCCACACAGAGGTGCATTATCTCCTTCAAGGATGCGGGCCTGCTGCCTGCTCAGCGGCCGCGATATCCTGCCCCATCATGAAAATAATCCCCCTCTCCCCGCTTGCACGGCGCCTGCCCGCTCACTAACGTAGCGCGTTTCCAAACGCATCCCTTCGCAGGAGCTACATCCATGGCCTCGCCAGCCCGCTTCCCCCTGAAATCTCGACTCAGCACGACCGCGGCCATGCTGGGGCTACTGAGCCTCGCCGGTTGCCAGCTGGGCGGCGAAGACCGTGACAACCTGCCGCCTGTAAGCGGTGTCTACGCGATCAAGGGGCTGGCGCAGAACGTGTCCGTGCGTCGCAACAACCTGGGCATGCCGCTGATCGAAAGCAGCACTTTCCATGACGCGCTGTTCACCCTGGGCTACGTGCACGCCAGCGATCGCATCTCGCAAATGGTGCAAATGCGCCTGTTGGCGCAGGGCCGTCTGTCGGAAATCGCAGGCCCCGGCGCGCTGGACCTGGACCGCATGCTGCGCGCCGCCAACCTCAAGCAGACGGCGGGCGATCTGTACAACGCGTCCAGCCCTCGCCTGAAGCGCTTCTTCGAGGTCTACGCCCGGGGCGTCAACGCCTACCTGTTCCGCTACCGCGACAAGCTGCCGTCGGACCTGGCCGATGCCGGCTACAAACCCGAGTACTGGAAGCCGGAAGACTCGGCGCTGATCTTCGCCCTGCTCAACTTCAGCCTGTCGGTGAACCTGCAGGAAGAGATTTCCTCGCTGGTGCTGGCGCAGAAGGTTGGGCCTGAGAAGCTGGCGTGGCTGCTGCCGACCTACCCTGACGAAGAACTGCCGTTCGCCGAGGCCGACAAGCTCAAGGGTCTGAACCTGGGCAGCCAGCTGCCGGGCCTGAGCGATCTGGACAAAGCCGCATTACAGCTCTCGGACCTCAACCTGCTGGGCGTTTCGGCGTCCAACAACTGGGTTATCGCCCCGCAGCGCGCCCGCGCGGGCAAGAGCCTCTTGGCCACCGACAGCCAGTTGCCCGCGACCTTGCCGTCGATGTGGAATTTCGTACAGATCCGCGCGCCGAAATACCAGGCCGCCGGCGCCACCGTCGCCGGCTTCCCGCTGGTGCTCTCGGGCTTCAACGGCAAGCTGGCCTGGGGCATGGGCCCGGCCATGGGCGACAATCAGGACCTGTTCCTGGAAAAGCTCAAACGCGAAGGCAACCGCCTGATGGTCATGGCCGACGGCAAGTGGGTTCCGGCTGGCGCCCACGAAGAAACCTATTTCGTACGCGGCGAGCGGCCGGTTCGTGAAGCGGCCTACAGCACCCGCCACGGCGGCCTGCTCAACGGCAGCGCGGCGCAACTGGCCAGCGGCCTGGGCATCGCCCTGCAGACCCCGGACGCCAAGGACGACAAATCGCTGGATGCGCTGTTCGACCTGACCCGCGCGCAGAACGTCGAGCGTGCCTTCGACACCACCCGCGAGATCCGCGCCATCACACTGAACATGGTGTTCGCCGATGCCTCGAACACCGGCTGGCAAGTCACCGGCCGTTACCCTAACCGCCGCGAAGGCCTGGGCCTGATCCCGTCGCCGGGCTGGGATGGCCGTTACGACTGGGACGGCTACGCCGACGCCATGCTGCACCCGTACGACCAGGACCCGCAGCAAGGCTGGATCGCCACCGCCAACCAGCGCACCATGCCCAAGGGCTATGGCATGCAGCTGTCCAACTCATGGGACTACCCCGAGCGCGCCGAACGCATCGCGCAACTGGCGGGCAGCGGCAAGCAGGACACCCGCACCACCATCGGCATGCAGTACGACCAGACCACCACTTTCGCCGCCAAGCTGAAGAAGATGTTCGAAGCGCCGGGCATGGCCACGCCGCTCAAGCAAGCCATCGACGCCCTGCCCCCTGCCGACCGCGACAAGGCGCGCGAGGCGTTGAGCCGCCTGATGGCGTTCGACGGTCGCCTGTCGCCTGTGTCAGCCGATGCGGCTATCTACGAGCTGTTCCTGCAGGAAAGCGCGAAGCAGATTTTCCTCGACGAACTGGGCCCGGAAAGCAGCCCGGCGTGGAAAGCGCTGGTACAAAACGCAGACCTTTCCTACTCGCCGCAAGCGGATCATCTGCTCGGTCGTGAGGACAGTCCGTACTGGGATGACGTCAAAACCCCACAGAAAGAAGACAAGCCAACCATCCTCGCCCGCAGCCTCGCAGCCGCCATTAAAGCCGGCGAAAGCCAGTTGGGCGGCGATCACAAGGCCTGGCAGTGGGGCAAGTTGCACCAGTACAAATGGACCTCGCAGAGCGCGCAGATCGCAGCGGCGCTGGGCGGCAGCAAGGCCAGCGTGATCAAGGGGCCGATGGCGGCAGGCGGCGATCACACGACGCTGAATGCCTCGGGCTTCCATTGGGGGCAGGATTTCGACGCCGCGGTGATTCCGGCGATGCGCATGATCGTCGACTTCGCCCAGCAAGAACCGATGATGGCGCAGAATGCCGCGGGGCAATCCGGTAACCCGGCCAGCCCGCACTATGCCGACGGGATTGATCCTTGGGTCAAGGGGCTTTATATGTCGGTGCCGATGCAGCCGGAGAATTTCGAGAAGGTGTATGGGAAGCAGCGGTTGACGTTGACGCCTGGTAAATGAGTCGTTTCGAGTTGGCGCGTCTTTTGGCGAGCTGATCCGGGATTTGTGTTGGCGCTGGATTCGCTGTTCTGGCTAACGCCAGAC